>SUVV01000032.1 GCA_015061805.1 Lentisphaerota bacterium
AAGCTTATCTAATATAGCACAAAGTTTGAATTCTACGCTATACTGACGCCGTTTCTTTTGTGTTTTCTCCATAAAAAAGTACACCTCAAAAGTTGTGTCCAACTTTTGGGGTGCACTTCATTTTGCAACAACCTTATACTTACAAGGCAACAGAAAAGTTGCCGGTATAACTTTTATCCCGGAAAATCGCACGGCATCCATCCGGAACTGTGACCGAAAATCTGCCGGAATCATATTCAACATTTATGCTCCCCTGCGGAGTCGGATGAGTTGATTTGAAAAATTCCAAATCGCCCGGTTGCGGATCGAAAATAAACTCTTCAAAGCCCGGTTCAGACGGACGGACACCGCACAAACGACGGGGAATTATATTTGCCGGAGCCGCGCCCCAGGCATGATTCCAGTCCAAATTCGGCTTGAGCGAAATATCCCACGCTTCCAACGCCACCGTCGATCCCAGATCATCAATCATGTGAAGCCAACTGCGAATTCCTTTACCGCGCATCAAATCCAACGCCCGCTGTCCGAAATTCCCAAGATAGAGGGCATCGAGCAGGAATTGTACGGCATAAACACTGCACTTGATATCCAGTTCACCCAATCCGGAGACCGCCTCCGGAGCGGCAACTCCGGTTGCCACCGGGAAAAACAGTGAATGTTGTGCCGTATGGGTGCTGCCCGGAGAATCGACAAATCCACCGGGAATCTGCATTTTTTGGCAGATGACCGACTTCAATTTTTCCGCTTTGGCAAAGTATGCGCTGTCGCCGGTCAACTCTCCCATGCACTTCAACGCCGAATAGCGCATACAATTCGGAACCAGACTCACGCCGGCGCTCTCATACCCGTCCCGTTCATTCATCGGCCAGTCGACCAATTCCCGGTAGAAATCATTTCCGCCGATCAAGCCGTCATCATTCTCCAACTCATCGAGCAGACGGCTTTTCAATCCGGGCAGAACTTCGGATAAAAACGCTTTATCTCCGGAGTAGAGAATATAATCCTGAACGATCTGCGGCATCAACAGACTCCATTCAATCGGCCAGGTGAGATGTTTCTGAAAAAGTTCGATTGTCCGGCGGGGAATTCCGGCATCACGCGAACAGCAAAACCAACCGAGTTGGTTGATATAGGCATCACCCTCGTAAGGACAACGTTCTCTTTCGCCATCGATAAAAACACCGAAAGCGGCAGTTGCTTTCATCGAATATTTGCAGAATTCCCAAATCCGGTTCAAATCAGCATCAGAAGACTCAAAGCAAGATGCTGAGTCATCCCATTCCGGAAAAAGTTCATGCCGGACAAACCCATGCACTTCACACTCGCCTGAAACTTCGGCATAACGGAATGGTGCCACCTCCTCGCCGCCGGGCGGCATCACTGAAAAAACCGTATACTTCGGCGCCCGGTGACGGGGAATTTCAAATTTGTATACTCCACGCGGCGCGCTCAAGGTGATATTACCCGATTTACAGCAACAAAATCCGCCGGGAGTGCGGTTGACTCTGCCGGAAACCGCCGCTTCTCCCAGCGCGACTTCGACCTCGGTGCCGGGGATACCGGAAATTTCAAGTTCCAATGTGCCAAAAGCGGCTTTCCCGAAATCATGAAAAAATACTCTGCTTTCCATTGCGCCACAATTCCAATCTTATTTGCTTCCGGACAACGTAAAAATCACAGTGGATTCCGGAGCCAGTTTACGCTTCATCTTACCGGGATAAACCTTACCGTTTTCCCAATCTTTCAACTGCCAATTATATTTGCTGAAATCTATCTTGACGACACTCTCTTTTGCCGTGTGAACTGCCACCATACCCCGGTTGAACCAAACCGGAACCCGGGGAGTACAATCGACAGTCGGCAATCCGGCGCGCTTCGCCATACCGGAGATCATATCCGCGTTGAGCAGAGGATATGCCGACCAAATCAGCGCCGCCCCCTGATCGTTTTTCAAAGCGAGCGCAATCTTACCGTCATTGGTATATGCCAGAACGGTTCCGGCTTTTTCCGGAAAAAACAACGGAGCAATTCCGGAGGGCAAAACATACTTTCTGCCTTCCGGGATTTCTAAAAACTTCGCTCCGGCGGCGGTAATGGTCATCGTACGCGCCTTATCACTCTGCCAATCCGGAATAAATCTTGTTTGAAACAACTTTTCCATAAATCCGGTATCAATATCTTTGCCGTTGAGCATACCGCTGTGGCTGTTGAAAAATATCACTTTTCCCTTTTGCGAAGTTTCTCCGGCAATAATATTTTTTTCTTCGTCAGAGAGCATCATGGTATTGAGATATATCTGCAAACGGTGTTCAGAAGCCCGCTTGGCGATATCCTCTAAAGTGTACATATTGAAGGAGACTCCGGCACGGATAAGTTCCTGATAACTGTTTTCGACAGAGAGCAGATTCAACCGGCTTTCCCGGTTGAGCCGCGCCGCCGTTGCCGCCGAAGTAAACACCCCGGCACCGAAGCGGTGAAACTCCGGAATTACGGAACTTGCAGATATCTGACGATCAAATGCCGCACTCTTTTTAACTATATCAAAGATACGCTGATCTTCAGTAACCCAGCCGTGACTGAAGTCAAAGTAACGCATCACCGCATTTCCGGCAATCTGCGAAGCATATTCACGCTCAACAACGGCGCGGGTAGCGGCAAGAGTTGAGGTTTTGCCGAGATTGCTGGCGGCGGCAGGAGTACGGACGTCGCACTCGGAAATAATCAGTTTTTTATGCAGTTCAAGCGAAGATTCCGGGTGCATAAAACCACCGCCGCCGCCCAAACCGCGACCGGCATACCGCGACGGTGCCATCAGAATATCCACCCACGGAGATTCCAGAACCTTCTGCAATCCGTTATGCCCGCAATCGTGAGGACGTCCGCCGGCAAGCAGATAGTTGGTGTAACCGTAATAACTTCCGCTCAAAATCCGGTTGCCGGAAGCAGTTTTCACAGTTTTGCACAAATCAATCACCAAGTTTGAAATCAAATCAGAAATGCTGTCGATATGATCGATCACCGGTTGAAATTCCGGGGTAATTCGCAAATCTCCCTGACCTTTGGCACGACGAAGTTCCGGAGCAGGAACCCGGATTTCCGCAAAATCATTATAACGGCTCTGCCATGCCGAATTCAAAGCGGCGATACTGCCATTATAACGCTTCTGCAGGAAATTGATAAAACTGCGGCGGTAGTGTTCACTGTAATCAACCATCACGCCCCGCGCCGATCCCCAATGCAACCACTCCCAAGTGATACCGGAACAGGGCATAACTCCCAGCAACCGCTGACCGTAAGGGACGCTCTGCAGATGAGCGATGAAATTTTTCAACATCAAATGAGACGATTTCTGCCAATGTTCTGAAGCCATTGAACTGGTCGCCTCTTCTTTATCACGGTAATTTTTGATGTAAAAGTTGCCTTTTTCATCCCGGATTCCCTCCTGCGGATGATTTGTGCGATATCCCGCCAGCGGATCAGTCACTGAAACATGAACAAAAAACGCCTTTTCCGGATGGCGCAAAAGCAAACTCTGAACAGCACTGTCCAATTCGCTGTAATCGACCGTACCATCAGGAGCAAAACGGAAAATCAAACGGTATGCCAGCACCGGCACTGCCTGTGCCGCCCGATCGACATAACTGATCTTATCCGGATTAAGCGGAGGGTCACTGCTCAAATACTCCATAGAATCGATCATTTCGCCGTTGAGGATATAACGCGGCCGGAAACCGGACCGATCAATTTTCACCTCCGGCAAGACAAATTTTTTTTGGGAATTGCGGTGTTCAAGTTTCAAATCTCCACACGCGACAGTTTCGCCATTCACCTTTGCCGTAATAGAATAACTCCCGGCAGTCAGATATTTCAACGTCAGCCGGGAGAGAGAAATCCGTTTACCATCGACCTGCTGATCGGCGGCAACGATGAGGTTTTTCCCGCGCGTGAGAAACATTTGAAATCGGGCATTTTTCACTGGAGAAGCAAATTCGATTTCCGGAGTGACAACGGTGTTTTCATCGCTGACGGCGGGAATATTGGAAATTTTCACCTCATACTTCCGGCGTTCAACGGTACTTTTTCCGCTCCGCTGTTGAAAAATACGGATATTGCCAACATTATTTTTCCCGAAATTGATCCGGATTTTCGCGGCTCCGGCAGGCGCTTTGACTTTACCGGAATGATTTCCTGCCGGGAAATCAACCTCTTCTTCAGAAAGTAATTTTCCGTAAATATCCAGATATTCACATGTCGCGCGGCACGCCACAGTGAAACTGCGCCGCCACTCCCAGCCGACATGCGGCAACAGCAATTCAGCGGAGATCACCCCCTGCGCGTTGCCCTGATAGAGAGCAATGGAGTTGTCTGCTTCTGAAAGAGTGATTTTAGAAAGCACAACCTCATTTGCATCCTGCGGAAGAACATCCAGACGGATAGCACGGATGACACCTTTCCAGTTGCGGTTGACGTGCAGATAGAAGACCATCATGCCGCCTTCCATTCTGCCGCGCACCGAAGCGGCTTCAAAAAATTTGCCGCCATCGCTGAAATAAAGTTTACCGCTTTTCCACGCTTTGCCGGTAAACTTCACCTTGAGTGTACCAAATTTACGGCTGTCAATGGCGCAATTACGCATGGCAAGCGAACCGTATTCGCCATTGCGGATCACAAATCCCCGCGCTTTGACAAATTTGGACTGTTTGAATTTTCCCACATGCCAAATGCGCCGCGGCATTCCGGTAAGATCAAACTCCATGCCGGAAAGCAAAAATGCTGTTATCGCACAAAACAGTATTGCAATTCGTTTCATTTTCACCCTCACTGATTGGCACTCATATACTGCGAACGGATCGAACTGTTGGTAAACTGTGCCAACTCAATTCCGGTCAACGCTGAAACATGACCATCAACAAAACAGATATTGGCATTGGAGTTACCGGCAACGGCATAGGCATCGTAGTTCTTGTCATACACCGTGTAGATCGCCTTACCATTGACTCCGTGCCGGGGAGCAATATTGTACTGATTGGCATCAATCGCTCCGGCTCCGCGCCAGGTATTGCTGCTGATCTGCCGGGAATCAGCGAACCAGACCTTGGTCGCCGGACGGCGAATCGATCCCATTTTGAAGAAATAGTAGTGTCCGTTCAACACATCTCCGAGGTAAAAATTCATACCGTAGGTGGTGTAACGGTAACCGGTATCGGTGTTGGGTTTTCCTTCGGCAGAGTCGGCAGACTCCACCAGAGAGTAGGAATACGAAGTGTCAACCTCCGGGCAGAACAATATCTTGTTGTCAGTATTATATCTGCCATTATACAAAAGTTTGCTCCAGTAACGCTCGGTCGTGGTATTGGGATTGAAGAGCGTTTTTGCCAGACGCGCCGGAATGATCGTTCCGTTGTTGTCATCGGTATAAAGTGAACCGAAAGAACCGATCTGCTTAAGTTGATTGGTACAGGAAGATTCCCGTCCCCGTGCTCTCGCCCGCTGCAATGCCGGAAGCAGCATCGCCGCCAGAATTGCAATAATCGCAATCACCACCAGCAGTTCTATTAAAGTGAAAGGCTTTATGGGAGAGGGGAAAAACTTCTTTTCACGGGAAAAGAGGTTTTTCCCCTCTCCCAAACC
>SUVV01000022.1 GCA_015061805.1 Lentisphaerota bacterium
TTGTTTTCAGCAAAAGTCAAAGAAAACTCTGCCAACAGAAGAACGATTTTCACCAAAAAAGCAATACCGAAAATCCAGAATGGAAGAAAATGAAAGATTTTTTCACGCAGTCTTGAATTTTTCATCTATTTCAGTTCTCCTGTCAAAATTCCACCATGCAGACATATTGAACCAAGCCGGGGATTTTTTCATTACGCTCGATTGGAAAAACAGACGTTACCGAAAAAGACAAATGCTTTGAATCAAATTCAAAAAGATTGGAACTCCCCAGCTTTTCATCAAAAGCATTGCGTAGAGCCGCTCCGAATTTTTCCGCGATTTCAATATTTTCTTTCATCAGATAACTCACCTGATATTGGCGTTTAAGAAAATCACCGAAAATACTTTCTGTCCAAAAGGCGGGACATTTTTTATCCCGGAAATCCGGCATAGTTTTCCAAACCGAAAACTTTTTTTCTGTAACAACTTTGTGTTTTATGAGATGTTCATGCAGTATCCGCAGAATCATCTTTTCCGGCCCGGCTGGCTGTTTCTGCTGTTTGGCGAGGAACAGGCACTCCGGACACAACATGCTGTACGCATAATGTTTCTGCTTTACAAGAGTTTGTTCCGTTTCCCGGTGACAGATATTGCATTTGATAATCATTATTCGCCCTGATTTTTTCAATTTGCAATTTGGATGATCCAGCTTATAATTATTCCAATGGAAAGAGTCATTGCAACATACCATTTTTTAAGCAATATGCAAAATCCTTCCCTTCCCGCCACCAATACAAACATTCCGGCCAAGAAACATATTCCGCCGTACCAGACATCAAAAATATTTTCCAGTTGCGGAAAAATATTGTACAATATTCCAAAAATCAGCAGTGGCAAACACAACGCTCCGCACAAGACCGTACCCGCAGCGAACTGATGACGTTTTTGCACAGGAGCTTTCCCTGCAAAACGTGCGGCAAGTGTTCGTGTTGAATAGATTATCCAAGAATATATCATTACATATCTGCACTTTCCAATCGGTTGATATTGCAAATCAGACACCGTCAACATAATATACCATTGGCAGAGTGAATTTCAATTTGCGATTTTCTTTTATTTGTAGCAATTTTGCAAGGGGATGATGCCTTCATCCGGCTTTTGCCGCAACCGCCGCGACACGCCGCTAAAAATGCAAAAAAGCGGCAAGATAATTCCAGCCGCCGGAGTTGGCAATAAAATCAAATTCAAGCTGTTTATGAAAAATTTTTGCCGTTTTTGCCGATTTTCTTTTGTTTATCAGCTATGCATTTTGAGTTTTTCAGAAATTGATTTCACAGCGAAATTCTGAAGTTTCAGCGGCAAAAAATCCGGATTTGTATTTGCAAACATGATTGCGCCGAATTATATTATTGCAGAATAACAGATTCTATTCCGCAATAAGTATGGAGAAATAAAAAAATGAAAAAAGTTCTGGTTTGCGGACATCGCGGATTCCCGGCAAAATATCCGCAGAATACTCTGCCATCTTTCGCCGGTGCCATCGATGCCGGTTGTGAACGTATCGAATATGACCTGCATTGGACCGCCGACAAACATCTGGTCGTCTGCCACAATCCCACCGTGGATGAAACTTCCAACGGCACCGGCAGAATTGACGGAATGACCTTTGAAGAGATCCGTAAACTGGACTTCGGCAGTTGGAAAGACAAAAAATTTGCCAATACGCCAATTCCGGAATTTTGTGAACTTCTCGACCTCACCACCTCCCGGAACCCTGACCTCTTTCATCTGGTCGAACTCAAAGTCGATTCCGTCGAATACGCCGAAGCGGTACTTGCTGAACTTGCCAGATACAATATGGCAGGCAAGTTCACTCTGGTAAGTTTCCACCTCGATATGCTCCGGGAGATCAAAAAACGCCACCCGGAAGTCCTCATCCACGGCAATCCCCGCACTGCAATCAAGGAATTTGATTACGAAGAATACCGGATTTTCGATTCAGTCGGCATCCGTTACGACAATCTTACTGCAGAAATCGCGGCGGGCTTCCACTCGGTCGATACGCAGGTCGATGCCTGGCCGGTCGATACTGCTGAAGAGTTCCGCATCCAACGTGCCAATGGTGTGGACAGTGTCACCAGCAACGATCCCGAAACCGTCATCGCCGAACGGGATAAATAACGCGGCTGCTGTAAAATGCGGGGAAGACACCTTTTTGAAAAAAGGTTATCTTCCCCGCACTCAATCTTCCAAAAACTTTCAGCGGAATTGCTTTTATCTATTCGATAAAAGCAATTCCAACTTTTTTATAAGCTGTAACAGCGGCGCTGTTACAGACGGTACACACTATTTTCCCGATCAGAACATCTTATTGATCGCGTCGACAGTGATGTCGCAGAGTTTGTAGCCGCCGTCAGAACCGACCTGACCGTTGATGATCAAGCCGCCGTAGCCGCCGAATTTTTCAGCATCGGGGCTGGGCAGATAACCGCAGGGATGATCCCCGCCTGCTGCCAACTGAACAATAAAAGTCTGTTTCGCTTTGGAGCGGGCTTTTATGTTCTGACCGTAATACAAATAAAGTTCAAACGGATTTGAAGCAATTGCGATGTTTCCCAAACGGACAACATTCATATCAAAACCGAGATGCGGGTCCTTGTCCTGTTCTTCATAACGGCGGATGACTGCCTGTTCATTTTTGATCAGAACAAAGTGGTGAAGTTTGCTGTCATAAGGACCGGGACCGTTAATTTTTTCATTGGCATAAGTTTTTTCGCAAAACTCCCTGAAGGCTTCGGCTTCCGGCATAATTGCAAGAAGACGTGCAAGTTCCTTTTGAGCATTTTTGTATGCCGCAAAAGATGCCCTTCTGCGGGGCAGAGTTACGTGCATTGAAGTATGTTTCAAAACCACATCATATTCTGTTTCAAAACATTCAGCAGAACGGACAGCCGTCAGCAAACGCTGTGCAATGACTTCAACTCCTTCAGCGTGCCAGAAATCAGGTTCCGTTGTGTAATGCCGGACGAGATCACGGGGGGATTGACATCCTGCAGAACTGATTTGATAAATGGTATGGAAATCTTCTCCATACTCTTTTTTAAGCAGTTCACGGGTCGCTCCGGCAAAGTCAGAGGAAATAACACAAGTTGCTTCCATGACCTGTGCGGGACAGGCAACATTGAGAAACATTCCTGTTTTTCTGCCGTTTTCATCGACGGTAAAAAGCATTTCAACACCGGTATCTTCGCCAGCCTCCATCCCGATGAAATCAGGACGTGTCGTATCGCCGTACATTTCGGCTTTGCCATTGCTGTAAACAGCACGGCGGCAATGACCTACACGGGCATTGCCGAACGCACGCACAATACCGCCGTTTTTGCGGTTGTGCCATGCTTTAACGATATTTTGAGCGATAACAGGAACAACAAACTCAACGTATTCTTCAGGAGAAAGTGCTTCTGTATCTCTTTCACGCCAGACATTTGACAATCCGACAGGAGTTGCGGAAGGACCGCTGTGAGTATGAATAGCATTGAGAAAGATTTTTTCAGGATTTATTTCAGGCTCAAGAGCTGCTGCGGCGGCTCTTACTTTGCGGTGAAATTCCTGCTGAAAATTGACAAGATCGAGAGAAGCAGTAATAAACTGCTCATCTCCTGAAGCAAATACGACTGCGACAGTTTTCAATCGGGAATGTATTTCAGTTGCAGTACGGGCGTAATACTGCCCGTACAATGCAATTTTTTTATCCATTGTCGGTGTAATATCTGCTTCACTCCAGCCGATTTGCAATTTTGCCATAATATTTATCAATCCTCAAAAAGCTTATTGATTTCCTCAACAGTTCTGTCTGCGAGTTTGTAACCGCCGTCAGAACCGACCTGACCGTTGATGATCAAGCCGCCGTAACCGCCGAATTTTTCAGCATCGGGGCTGGGCAGATAACCGGCATGATAGTTGCCGTTACCGGAAAGCTGAACCAGGAAGGTCTGGAAGGCTTTGGAACGCGCTTTGATATTCTGACCATAGTAGAGGTAGAGTTCAAAGGGGTTGTTGGCAATAGCGATATCGCCGAGGCGGACAACGTTCATCGGGAAGATATAGTTCGGATTGGCATCCTGATCTTCATAACGGCGGATGACAGCCTGAGCGTTCTTGATGAGAACGAAGTGGTGCAGTTTGCTGTCATAGGGTCCGGGGCCGTCGATTTTTTCGTTGGCGTGGGTTTCGGCGCAGAAAGCTTCAAACGCCTGATCTTCGGGCATGATGGCAGTCAGACGCGCCAATTCCGCCTGGGCTTCTTTGTAATCGGTGTAAGAAGCGCGGCGGCGGGGCAGAACAACTTCCACAACTTCGCTCTTGAGAACCGGAGCGTAGTCGATTTCACCGGGAGTGGCGGATTTGACTGCAGCAAGCAGACGGTTGGCAAGGACGGGGACTCCGTCAGCGTGCCAGAAATCCGGTTCGGTGGTGTAATGACGGACGAGGTCGCGGGGGGACTGACATCCGGCAGGAGAGATCTGATAGATGGTGTGGAAATCTTCACCGTATTCGGCTTTCAGAAGTTCGCGGGTGGCACCGGCGAAGTCGGAAGAGACAACGTAGGTTGATTCCATATTCTGGGACGGGCAGGCAACGTTGAGCAGCATACCGGTCTTTTTGCCGTTGGCATCGTAGGTGAAGAGCATTTCCACGCCGGTATCTTCGCCGGCTTCCATGCCGATAAAGTCCTGACGGGTGGTGTCGCCGTACATTTCAGCTTTGCCATTGGCGAAAACGGCGCGGCGGCAGTGGCCGATACGGGCTTCGCCGAAGCCGGTGGCGATACCACCGGGAGCGCGGTTCTTCCAGGCGTTGACGACGTTCTGCGCGATAATGGGGATAGCAAAATCGGCGAACTCTTCCGGGGTCAGCATCTGGTCGCGCAGTTTATCCCATGCACTGGCGGAGACACCGGTTGCCGGAGTGCCGACCTTGAATGCCAGACTGGGAGCGCTGTGAGTATGGATGGCATTGACAAAGACTCTGGAAGTGTCAATGGTGCTGTCGAGTTTGGCAATATCTTCTTTGAGGCGGTCAACGAACTGCCGGGGACATCCGGCGGTATCGATGGAAAGGTTGATGAAGGATTGATCGCCGGAACTCATCGCGCAGGCGACAGTTTTGAGCCGGGAATGGATGCCGGTGGCAAGGCGGGTGTAGTACTGACCGTACAGCGGAATTTTTTTGTCTGTAAAATCCGGAGTGATATCCGCTTCACTCCAACCGATCATAAGTTTTTCATTCATAATATCACCTCATGTAGATTAAAGAGTTTCAAGGGTACCGTTTTTCCAGCTCTTCAAAGCGGCGGTGAAGAGCTTGTGGCTCAATGCCGCTTCATCCGGGGTCACGCAGGAGACAAATTTGCCTTTGGGTTTGCCTTCGGTGATCTCGGTGATGAAAGATGCCCACATCTGGAGGATGCTGTCGGTGAAACCGAATTCAAAGATACCGCCGGTAATGGTTTTGAATGCAGTTTCATAGCCCATGTCGATCTGCTGAAGTGCCTGATCGCCGCCTTTGTATTCCAGAAGTTCCAGACGGCGGGGATTCTTGCTGGTCCAGCGGGCGCAGCCGTGCATACCTTTGACCTCGAAGTACCAGGTATCGGTTTCGCCCGGGGCGATGCGCTGGGTCTTGATCGTCAGCGGGAAACTGTCGCCGGTCTTGGGATCGGCGGCTTCACAGAGCAGAGTTGCATTGTCCCAAGTGAGACAGGGAACCATATTTCCGTCTTTGCCGGGGCGCTCCTTGACCAGTTTGGAAAGGATGGCACGGACGTTTTTGGGAATGAATCCGGCGCGGAAGGGGAAGTGGCAGGCATGCATACCGAGGTCGCCCATACAGCCGTATTCGCCGTTGAATTCGATCATGCGTTTCCAGTTGATCGGCTTCATCGGGTTGAGGTCGGAGGAGTGGAGGAAGCCGGAATTAACTTCGATCAGGGGACCGAAGAAATCAGTTTCCAGCAATTGTCCGATGCGCTGCATCGGGGGATAGAAGGGGAATTCCGAACTGCAGCGGACGGTGACTTCCGGATGAGCCTTGATGCATTCCATGATGGTATCGTTGGCTTTTTTATCGATACCGAAAGGCTTTTCGCCGAGCAGATGTTTACCGGCTTTGATGATGTCGCAGTAGATCTGTTCGTGAAGGTTGTGGGGGACGGCACAGTAGACCGCTTCCACATCGGGATTGGCAAGGAGCTGATGATAGTCGTCAGTCACCTGTTTAATGGAGGGGAAGTTGTCCTGATACCAGGGATAGAGCGCCGGATTTTTGTCGCAGACGGCGACCAGTTCCGGTTTGGCATTGATCTCGGTCAGGTGACACCAGCGGGCGCAGGCACTGGCGAACTCACGTCCCATAAGACCGGCACCGATGATTCCGAATTTTACAGTTTTCATAATGTTGAACCTTGTGTTAAAGTTGATTATTCCGGCAGTTCGGTCCATTGCAGAACCGGTATTTCAAAACTGGCAAGACCGGGAAGATCGGCGGCAAGACGCTGAAGGTCATCCCGCAGATAAAACTGATCGAGCGGCAGTTTGAATTCGTCGTGATGAGTGGGGATAAGATAACGGTAATGGAGATTTTCCGTAAGCAGTTCCGGAAATCCCGGTTTGTAACGGCTGATACCGCAGAAAAGATAGTCGCATTTCAGACCGCTCATAGCAGATTTGCACAAATTGGCGCTGCCGCAGTTGAGGATCGTTTTACCGTCAACTTCGATCAGGAACGCAAAAGTTTCCCCGCACCGCCAGCCGGGGCGTTCAGCAAGAACTTCGCGTGGCGGGATCTCTGAGTATCCCTCCGGCTCGCCTTCAATTCCCATGTGGCGGGATTCCAAAGCGGTAACTCTGACCTTGCCGGGCAGATTGAGAACTTCGCCATAGGCAAGCGGATGAAGATTTTTTTCCGGCACGCCCAATGCGCGCATGATAAAACAGGCTGTGCGTGAAGCGTAAAGCACCGTATCGGTATCGCGCAGAATATGCGGCATATCCGGCAGATGATCCCAATGAGCGTGGGTCATCAACACAAAATCCGGTTTTGAAGTGATATACTTATCCACCTCTTCCGGAATATAAAGTTTGTCGCGGTCACGGCTGACGTAAGGATCGATCATGAACGTCCCGCCGCTGTGCCGGAATTCCAGAGCGTTCGTACCATACCATTTTACTGAAACAGGAGCCATTTTTACCTCCGCAACATAACTGCTGCTCCCCGGAGTAAAATGCTCCGGGGAACAGAGGAGATGAATCAGCCAAGCAGTTCTTTTTCAGTTTCCGCAATGGCTTCTTCGATGATGTCCATACCCTTGAGGGCGACTTCGTTGGGCATGATGATCGGGGGGCTCATGCGCAGGATGTGACCGGCGGGAACCCAGGCCAGACCCTTGTTGAACGCCTTCTGATAGACCATCTTACCGGCTTCGTCGAAGGGAGTCTTGAGGACTTTGTCTTTGACCAGTTCGATACCGAGCAGGCAGCCTTTGCAGCGGGTGTCGCCGACGATTTTGTATTTGGTGGTCCAGTCAGCCATGCGTTTCTTGAAGAGGTCTTCAAGTTCTTTGGCGTGCTCAAGCAGACCTTCTTCTTCGATAACTTCGAAGCAGGCGAGCGCGGCGGCGCAAGCCATCGGGTTGCCGCCGTAACTGGTGGAAGCGGAGATTTTGTCGACCGCATCAGCATACGGAGTACGAACCGCCATACAGGTCACCGGGAAGCCGTTACCGAAACCTTTACCCAGAGTGACAACGTCGGGGGTGACTCCCCAGTGTTCGCAGCAGAGGATCTTACCGGTACGGCCCATGCTGGTCAGAACTTCGTCAGCAAAGAGCAGGATGCCGCGTTCGTCGAGGAACTTGCGGAGTTTCGGGAAGAAGTCATCCGGCGGCATGATGGAACCGCCCCAGCCCTGGATGGGTTCGAGGACGAAAGCCGCGACCTGTCCGGTGGTGGATTCGGTGATGAATTTGTCGTAGAATTCCAGATACTTTTCGGTATCGAGAGTGCCGTCTTCACGGGTCCACCAGGGACGGTAGGTGTCCGGGCGGGGAACCATGTAGAAGCCGGAGGGACGGGTCGGTCCGCTGAACTTGGTCATACGGGCGCAGCCGATGGAGTGACCGCTCTTGCCGTGGAAGTCCATGAAGCAGCTGATGAATTCATGTTTGCCGGTGGCGGCACGGCAGGTACGCAGACCGGCTTCAACCGCGGCGGTACCGCAGTCGTAGAGCTGGAAACTCTTCAGGTCAGCAGGAAGAGTTGCTGCCATTTTCTCCAGCAGACGGACTTTGATTTCGGTGGTGAAGTCGTGGCAGTTCATCAGCCGTTTGGCGTAGTAGGCAACCTGTTCAGAAATTTTCGGATGGCAATGTCCGAGCGTGGTAACGTAGATACCGCTGGAGAAGTCGATGTATTCGTTACCATCGACGTCGCGCAGGATACAGCCGTTGCCGCTTTCAAAGGCGACCGGGAAAAGTCTGACCTGACCGGAAAGACCACGATAATATTTGGTGGCACGGTCATGCAGAGCTTTGCTCTTGGGGCCGGGGAGCGTCGGACTGACGATCTTGGGATAAACATTGAGGTCGATCTGATAGGGAGCGGGATTATACTTGCCCATTTTTCGATTCCTTCTTTTTGGTTGGTTAAAATTGGGTGCTTTGTTATTAAAATAGCGCAAAAATATACTTTCGCAAGTGTAAATCGGGCAATTACATAATATTAAACTCAAAAAAATGTTATTTTTTAACATTGCCGGGATCAGATATCCTCCGTAAGCGGCAGTTCCTCCTGAATCCGGCAGCTGTTTTTTTACTGAAATATTCAAAAAAATTCTTGTTTTTTTCCGGGATGGATGTTATTTTATAACATGAAAGAGAGGATCAGTCCATGTATCAGCGTCAGAGAAAAATTCTTGATATGCTCCAAAGGGGCAAAGTCGTCATCCGGGAAGCCGCCTGCGAACTCGGCGTGACCGAAATGACTTTGCGCCGCGACCTTAAAAGTCTGGAGGAGCGCAAACTCATACTGCTGGTCAAAGGCGGCGCCATCCTCCACCCGGCACGGTATGAGCCGGAATCCCCGGAATCGATCGATAAAATGGATCGGAAATTCGCCATTGCCAACGCATTGTATGACGAAATCTTTCCGGCGGATTCGATCTTTATCAGCGCCGGTACGACCAGTCTGGCATTCGCCAAAGTCATCGCCAGAAGAAACACTCTGCCGGTCACGATCATCACCAATTCGCTGCCGGTGGCATCAACTTTGTTCCGCTCCTGCTGCAAAGTCATCCTGCTCGGCGGAGAATTGCGTACCAATTATCTCGATCTGGTTGGCTCTATCGCTGAAAAAAATCTGGCAGAATATCAGGTCGACTGGCTGGTTTCCGGATGTGATGCAGCATTGAGCGATTACGGTTTTTACACCTCGGATGTGAGCGTTTCCAATCTGGAGAAAAAATCTCTGGAAATCGCTTCCAAAGCCGCGATCATCGCCGACAGCAGCAAGTTCGGAAAACGCGCGCTCACCCGCTTCGCCACCCTCAACGAAATCGATCTGCTGGTGACCGACAGCAAACTTCAACCCCGGGATGTCGAAAATTTGAAAAATACCAATATCAAACTCCTGCAGATCGATGCAGAAACAGAATCAATCGTAACCAGGGAATAAAACACTATGCAATGGATGATCATTATTTCAGCGCTGATCTGCGGTGCCGCCGCCGGAGCCCTGACTGTAAAAATATTTCTTGCCAAACAACAGCGCGACCGGAAAAACGAACTCGATGAACTGCGCTTGAAAAATGCCGCAATGCAAAGCACCATCGAAGCAGCTGCCAAACAGTACGAATCCGAAAAATTGCTGCTCAAAGACTCTTTTACCCGGGAAAAACAGACGATGATCGAAAACCATGAGCAGAAAATACAGATGATCACCGAACATTCCAAAGCTGCTTTCGCCGAATTGGAAAAGACCCATCAGGCACGCACCGCGCAACTGAAAGAGGAGTTCAAGGTGCTTTCGGATAAGATACTTGAAGAGAAATCCGGCAAACTTCAAAGTGCCAACAAAAACCAGCTAGAAGCCATTCTCAATCCGCTCCGGGAGAAGTTGGGCGAATTCAAAACTGCCGTGGAGGATTCCAAAAACAAAGGCATCGAACTTGCTTCATCCCTTTCCGCCCAGCTCAATAAGATGATGGAGGAGACCAACCGTATCGGCGGCGAAGCCCGCCACCTCGCCAATGCCCTCAAAGGTGAACAGAAAACGCAGGGTGACTGGGGCGAACTTATCCTTGAAGATATTCTCCAGCGTTCCGGACTCAACCGGGGCGTCCATTACGAAACCCAGGAAACGATCCGGGATGTGGACGGCAAAGTGGTCGTCGGCGAAAATGAAAAACGGATGCGCCCGGATGTGATCATCCACTATCCGGACGGCAAGGATGTCATCGTCGACAGCAAGGTAAGTATTTCCGCCTATGTCGACTATATGAATGCCGAAGATGAGGAGAGCCGCCGGGATGCCCTCAACCGCCACCTCCGCAGTGTGAAAAATCATGTGGCGGAACTGGTTCGCAAGGATTATCCGTTGTTCAACAGCAAATCCGGCAGAGATACGGTGGATTTTGTGGTGATGTTCATCCCCGGCGAAGGGCCGTTCCAGCTGGCAATGCTTTCCGATGTAACCTTGTGGAGCGAGGCTTTCAAAAACAAAGTGATGATCGTAAGTCCGGTGAATTTGATGGCGCTGCTGAAAATAATCCACATCGCCTGGACCCGCGAAGAACAATCCCGCAACCAGCAGGAGATCCTCGATACCGCCGCCCAACTGCTGGAGAGAGTTTACGCTTTCTATGAAGATTTCGACCAGATCGGCGGCGCACTGGAAAAGGTTCAGAATTGCTACGACAAAGCCACCCGGCGCCTGAAACAGGGCAACCGCAACCACAGCATTGTCAACAGCGGTGAAAAATTGAAAAAACTCGGCGTGCAGGGTAATAAAAACTTCAAAACCCCCGCCCGGCTGATCGATATTGAATCCGGCGATGCCCCGGCAGAAAATTCCTGAAAATACAACTCATATTCCGTCAAATGAAAAAGTTTGCCGCACTGTTGAGAAAATTATTTGTACTGCTTGCCGCTTCGGCGCTGGCGGCACTTTTTCTCTGTCTGCTGACGGCACTTTTTCAGCGGCCGGATGCCGGAAAAATCGCAACTGTCCAACAGGAACTTGACCGCCTCCAGTACCGGATCGAATCCATTAACGAACGCATCGCGCTCTGGGAAAAACAGATCACAGAAATCAGCCGCGCAACTCCGCTGATCCGCATCCGGTACTACTTCACCATTCCGGCGTGGAAGGCAAAAATCATCGAATACCGCACCGTAACATTACCCGCATTGGAACTGCAAAAAGTCGAACGTCAACTTGTCCTGAATGGATTTGAAGATAATTTTTCTGATAAATTTGCTCTGATATGCCGGCAGAATTTTTTGACACTTTTTGTTTCCCTGCTTCTGCTGCTCATATTTTATCCGCTGATCGCCTCACTGCTCATCTACTTTGTCTTTGCCCGGTATGCGGAAAGATTCCGTCCGGTCTACCTGCCGGATGATCCGGAGTTTGAACCAGCTTTTTCCATCACTCCGGCAGTTCCGGTACAGACAGTTCAAGTTTCCGGAAGTGAACATTACTTCCTGCGCCCCGGCTGGTGCCGCGCCGGAAATTCAGTTTCAACTGCGACGAAATTCATGTGGAAATGGAGTTCGCCGCTGATAAGTGCCGCCGCCGGGTTGATCGAACTTGCCGATCTTTCGGCAGAAAGCGGAAACCGGGGCGAATTCACCGTGACACCGCCGGTAAATGATTTGATGATCTCTGAAATCACTCTGGACGGCAGCGGTTCGATCATTCTCCGCCCCCGGCATCTGATTGGAATTACCGGAGATATCAAAGTCAGAACCATCTGGAATTTCAGTATCCACAATCTTCTCTCCGGCAAATTGCGGCAGGTGCAATTTTACGGTACCGGCAGAATTCTTATTGCCGGAGCCTGGGGAATCTACGGGAAAAATGTGACCGGACATTCGCACATGATCGATGACCGGATGATCATTGCGCTTTCCGGTGATTCCGGTTATACGGTCTGCCGCACCGGATCGTGGTGGCACTACTTCCGGAAAACATCACCGCTTTTCAATGTCCGGGTGCTTTTCGGCAAGGTCATTCTGCAGAATCATCTGTGGGATTACCGCCGTCCGGATGCCACGCTCATTGAAAAAATCGTAAATCTCTTTCTGAACGGCATCGGCTGTTTCCTCGGGTTGTAAGGATTTCGGAATTATTCCCGGAAAACACATTGATTTTTACCGGAAATGCAGTTATATTGAGTTGCGGAAACCAAAAATCACAGGAGGAAAACAATATGGCTGAAATCAAAACTGTTGATGAGAAAAACTTCGCTTCCACCATCGCTTCCGGCAATGTGCTGATCGATTTCTGGGCGCCGTGGTGCAGTTACTGCCGTATCGTCGGCACGGTGATCGATCAGAGCATCAACTCCATGCCGGAAAATCTGATCATCGGCAAAGTTAATGTCGATGATAACGCAGAACTGGCTGCCAAATACAATATAACCACTCTGCCGACTTTGATTCTGTTCAAGGATGGCAAAGAGATCAGCCGCCACGGCACAGTTTCCAAAGCCGAACTGCTCCGCATTACCGCTGATTTGTAAGCAATGGGGAGGTGCATCATGGGGGAAGGGAAAAACTTTTTTTCCCGGGAAAAAAAGTTTTTCCCTTCCCCCGCACCCCCATCCCTTTTCAAAAAAAGCGAGGTATGTTTGCTCCCGTTGGTCGCAAACGGGAAATATAAAATCATCATGTCCTTACTCACAAAGTGAGCGCTTCATATTGTTTTGCAGCGCAAACCAACTAAAACAACAATGCGTGGCCGGGAGTACGGGCAAGGGTGAACACGGTAACAGAAGCGGCACCGCCGGAGAGCAGAGTCATTGCAGCTGCATGCAATGTTGCACCGGTGGTAAAGATATCATCGATCAACAAAATATTGCGATCTTTTACTGCTGCCGGTGATTTCAGAATAAAGTTTCCGGCAAGTTCTTTATGCCGATCGGCACGGTTTCTGCCGGATTGTTTGGAGCGGCGCTTTATCCGCCGCAGCGGTTGACAACTCGGAATACCGGTGAGTTTTGATACTGCTTCAGCCAGAAGCATGCTCTGATTGTAGCCGCGGGAAAACTGCCGCATGAAATCCAATGGTACGGGGACGATAAAATCGGCATTGAGTTGATTTTTGATGATCTTTTCCGCCATCAACTGCCCGAAAGGACGGGCAAGTTCCGGAGCATTGCCGAATTTGAAACGGTGGATAGTGTGCCGGGCGTAATCCCGGTAAACCATCAGGGTATATGCCTTGCGCCAGGGGCGTTCGGGTTCAGCCATACATTGATCACAGATGGCAAGAGCTCCGGTCATGATTCCGCCGCAGCCCGGACAACACCCGGCATCCGGCGGTATCAGAAGCAGTTTTCGTCGGCATTCATCGCATGCCGCATTGGGACGTGCCGGAATTTCTTTCCGGCACAGCGGGCAGGGCATCGGTAGAAATGCTGTTATAAGTTTTCCAAAAATACCACTCTTAAACAACTTCATTGACAGTCAGTTTTATCAGAATGTCACAAAACTGTTCCAGATCGGGTAAGTATAGCGGGTGCGGAAACGCAACCGGCTGGAACTTTCAGCGATCCGGCGGCGGGTATACTCTTCAGCAAAGGTGTCATCGATCGGAACAAAAGTCAACGCGGCACCGTTATCATACACTTCCAATGCAATGGCACCGGCAGGATATTCGGTGGTTTGCGGCATGTTGATCTGAGTCATCGAACCGAGCCTGACTGAACCGGCAACATTCTTGTGTCCGACAAGGATCAAACCTCTGCATCTGGAAAGTTTTTCCAGCAGTTTCCGGGCGCCTTCAGGCGCTTCGGCGATGGATTTTTTGCCGCGGGTCTCTCCGATGGTGGCGCCTTTATCCTTGGCAGCGACATAGTTATCAGGAATCATCTGGTAGTGGGAAAAGAGGATCAGAGGAAGTTTTTCATCGATCCGATTGATGACATCGGTATTTTCCGGCAGATCCAGAATACCGAAGGGAGTATTGACCCAGGCGATCTGCACCCCGTTTTTAACAATCAGGCCGGAAGGTCTGCCGAATGTTTTTATCCAACCGGACTGATCGAATTTGACACCGTGATGGATAATGGTTTCAAAATTTTTGCCGGGATCTTTTGCTTTGCCCTCATATTTCTGATTGGGCACATGGTCGTGATTGCCGCGAGTGAAAAATACCGGCATTTTTGCCATCTTGAAAGCCTCTTTGGCAGTGGCGATTTCGGAAACTCTGCCTTTGTCGGTCACATCGCCGGGAACTAAAATGAAATCCATCTCAGCCTGATTGAATTTCTCTACCATACGGCTGACAAGTTTCAAACTGCGGCTGTGCATCCGCGGCGGGACATCCGGAAAGGTGGTCAAATGGGGATCGGATATGACGCCGGCTTTCAAGAGCAGTTTGCCGGAAATTGCTTTCCGGGTGCGGAAAGTGATCGGCTTTTTCAGCGGAGTTGTCAGAATGTATTCGGTATCAGGCTTGAGGTTGTCAAAGGTGATCCTGCCGAAAAATCCGGAAACGATCTTTTCCGCACCGTTGCTCAATTTGAATTTACGTTCTGCGGCGGCGTTGAAGCCGTAACGGACAGTCGCACTGTTGGTCGTGACCGTCAGCAGATCGACATGATCGGCGATGTTTTTGCGAACCGGGAACGGCGGATTGGTTCCCTCTTTTTCCAGAAGACCGGGGAATCCGGCGGCGGCGGCGATACGGTGAGGAATATCGCTGTTTTCCTGCGGGGCGGCAAAATTTTCAGCACCGGCCCCCTTGACAAAGGTGGTGACTTTCACCGGAGTATGACCGAAACTGGTGTAGTTGAAACCGTTGCGATTATCGCGGATGCGGAGGGCTTCGACGACCAGCGGATTGTATTTGCCGTAGCCCATGCTGGCGGTGAATTTGTCAGTTTTGGTCTTTTTGCCGGAGATGAACTGCTGACAGGCGGCTTCGATCCGGGCGCCCTCTTGCGGAGAGAGATTGACGATACCGACGGCATCGGTGACTGCCCGGATCATTTCTGCAGCCGGCTTTTGGGCTTTTTTCATTCTGACGACCATTTCGGTCAATTCGCCGAGAGTTTTTTTCTGGGTGGTGTGGAATCCTTTGCGGAATTTGGCAGGATCTTTGATCTGAATACCGCCGGTATCATGGTCGGCAGTGACGACGATCAAAGTTTCTTCGGGATGTTTTTCCGCAAACTTGAGCGCTTCACCGATGGCGGCATCGAATTCGATCATTTCGCGGATGGCAAAGGCGTAGTCGTTACGGTGGTTGCAATGGTCAATGGCGCCGCCTTCGACCATGATGAAGAAACTGCTGCCGCCGGCGGAAAGCAGCTCGGCGGCTTTGGCGGTAATATCGGCAAGACGAAGTTCAGGGGCTTTGCTGTTCTGATATTCAGAAGCGGCAATCAGCACATTGCGGTTCTCCGGTTTGAGTGTACGGAAACTCTTTTTATTCGATACGGTATAGCCGTTGCGCTTGAGCAGTTTATTGAGGTCACGCATCTTGTGTTCAGGAGGCATGAGAGTAAAACTGATACCGAAAAAGTTGTATTGGGAGGCATAGAGATCTGCGAGAATGCCCGCCCGGTCTTTACGGGTGGCGCGATGGGCATAATGGGCTCCCGGAGTGGCATCGTTGATGCCGACGCTGGAAATGATACCGATCTTCCAATCCCGCTTCTGGAGCAGACGGGCAAGACTGCTGACCGGTTTACCCTCTTTGTCCACACCGATAGCGCCGTTATAGGTTTTGATACCGCAGGCGAGCGCAGTGCCGCTGGCGGCGGAATCGGTGGTTTTGCCATGGACATTGTTGGTACCGGTGGCAATGCGCGTGGTGAATTTGCTGAAATTGGAATCCGGATACTGAGCCATGTAGAGCCGGGTGAATTCCGGTCCCATTCCGTCGCCGATCATCAGAAAGACATACTTTGCCGGTTTCCCTGCGAAAACGGTAACGGAAAGCAACAACAGAAGTATCAAAAAAATATTCCGCTGCAATTTCATGATCTGTATTCCTTTATATGAACTTATTTACTCAATATTCCGGGAAATCCGGCAGCGGCGGCGATGCGATGGGGGATATCGCTGTTTTCCTGCGGGGCCTTGAAGTTTTCAGCACCGGCACCTTTGACAAAGGTGGTGACCTTCGCCGGAGTATGAGAAAAACTGGTATAGTTGAATCCGTTGCGCTTGTCCCGGATACGGAATGCTTCAATGATCAGCGGATTATATTTGCCGTAACCCATGCTGGCGGTGAATTTGTCAGTTTTGGTCTTTTTACCGGAAATGAACTGCTGACAGGCGGTTTCCATCAGAGCACCCTCTTCCGGGGAGAGATTGACGATGCCGACGGCATCGGTGACTGCCCGGATCATTTCAGCAGCAGAAGCCTTGGATTTTTTCATGTTCATGACCATCCCGGTAAGTTCGCCGAAAGATTTGCTCTGCTTGAAAAATACCTCTTTGCGGTATTTCGAAATATCATTGATCCTGGTGCCGCCGGTATCGTGGTCAGCGGTAATGATGATCAGAGTTTCTTCGGGATATTTTTCCGCAAATTTGAGTGCTTCACCGATTGCGGCATCAAATTCGATCATCTCTTTAAGGGCGGCGGCGTGGTCGTTACGGTGGTTGCAGTGGTCAATGGCGCCGCCTTCGACCATGATAAAGAAACTGCTGCCGTCTGCAGAAAGCAGTTCAGCGGCTTTAGCGGTAACATCTGCCAGACGCGGAGTTTTCCCGGCGTGGGTATCGGAGATGACCACGTTTTTGCCCGGTTTCAAAGTGGCAAGTTTGTTACCTTTGACGACAGCGTAGCCATTCTTTTTCAGGTGCCTGTTGATATCTTTGTTTCTATACTCTTTCTGGCTCAAGATGGTGCTGATGCCGAAGAAGTCGAACTTGGAAGCAAAGAGATCGGTAAGGATTTTTCCGCGTTCTTTGCGGGTGACCTGATTGGCGTAGTGAGCCGCCGGAGTGGCATCGTTGATGCCGACACTGGAGATGATACCGATCTTCCAATTCTGTTCTTTGAGTTTTTTGGCAAGACTGGTGACCGGCTTTTTATCTTTACCGACACCGATTGCGGTATTGTAGGTCTTGATACCGCAGGCGAGCGCAGTGCCGCTGGCAGCAGAATCGGTGGTTCTGTCATAAATATTGTTGGTACCGGTGGCAATGCGCGTGGTGAATTTGCTGAAATTGGAATCCGGATACTGAGCCATGTAGAGCCGGGTGAATTCCGGTCCCATTCCATCGCCGATCATCAGAAAGACATACTTTGCCGGTTTTCCCGCCAACACAGTAACGGAAACAAACAACAGCAGAAGCAACAACAGATTTTGAATCTTTTTCATACGGGATCTCCTGTTTGTTGAAATTAAAACTTGGTCAATGCCGCATCGATCCGGCGGAGTGATTCCTCTTTACCGAGGATCTCCATGATCTCTCCCGGGCCTCCGGGGGTGACTGCACATCCGGAAACGGCGATTCGCGCCTGCCACATGGGTCGTCCGGCTTTTACTCCGGTTTCGGCGGCGAATTCAGAAAGCGCATTGGAAATATTTTCGGCGTTCCATTCGGCAATAGCGGCAAGTTTCTCCCGGATGACCGGCAAATCGGCGGCACTGTTTTCCGGATCGGACTTGCTCTTTTTGTGGTTGAAAAGTTCCACGCCGTACTCCGGCTGTTCCAGCAGAAAGGCGATCTTTTCCTGACAGTCGGCAAAAGTTTCGACCCGGGTGTGGAGGAGAGCGGCGATCTTTTCCCATGCTCCGGCGAGGAAAGATTCCGCAACCGAAGTAAAGGGAAGAGCCTTGGCGGCAAACTCTTCAGCAGAGAGCGCCTTGATGTATTCGGAGTTCATCCAGCGCAGTTTGTCATAGTCAAAGACGGCAGGGGATTTATTCAGACCGGCGACGCTGAAACTCTCCGCCAGTTCGGGAAGCGAGAAGATCTCCCGGTCACTCTTGGGCGACCATCCCAAAAGGGCAATGTAGTTGACGATCGCTTCCGGCAGATAACCTTCGGAAACCAGATTTTCAAAACTGACTGAACCGTGGCGCTTGGAAAGTTTGGAAACATTGCCTTCAGCATCTCTGCCCATGATCAGCGGCAAATGCACATATTCCGGGATATCCCAGCCGAAAGCCTGATAAAGCAGATTGTATTTCGGCGTACTGGAAAGATATTCCGAACCGCGTACCACATGAGTGATTCCCATCAGGTGATCGTCCACCACGTTGGCAAAGTTGTAAGTGGGCATACCATCACGCTTGAGCAGGATCTGGTCATCCAGAACCTTGTTTTCAATGGTGATCTCACCGAAAACGGTGTCGTTGAAAGTGGAAACTCCACTGCGGTCGATGCGCTGACGGATCACATGGGGCGCTCCGGCTTTTACTTTGGCAAGCGCTTCAGCGCTGTCCATTGACGCACAGGGGCAGAGGGCGGATGCTTCATGGATCTCGCCGTCATTTTCCTCTTCGCACTTATCGCAGAAGCAGTAGTAAGCGGCACCGCATCCGATAAGTTTTTCGGCATAGGGACGGTACAGATCACGGCGTTCACTCTGGACGTAGGGGCCGACACCGCCATCTTTGTCGGGGCCTTCATCGTGTTCAAGCCCGGCGCTCTTGAGCGTGGCGTAGATCACATCGACAGCATTTTCGACATAGCGTTCCTGATCGGTGTCTTCGATACGCAAAATGAATTTACCCTGCCGGGAACGCGCCAGAAGCCAGGCATAAAGCGCAGTACGCAGATTGCCGACGTGCATGAAACCGGTGGGACTGGGAGCAAAACGTGTTCTTATTTCATTCATGTTATATTTTCCTCATTACGATATGATGTACTTGTTTATAAAATATCACTGACGTAAAATATTTTCAAGGTTTATGGAGTTTATTCTCTGCTGATTTGATCTTGCGGCGGACGGCTTCGAGGTTCTTCAAAATATTCTGATCATCAGGAACAAAGCGAAGTGCCTGGATAAAGCGTTTCTCGGCTTCAGCATAGTTTCCGGAGATCATCATGGAAACACCTTCATAGTTCAGTTTCTGAACCTGGTTATGTTCCCCGGCAGTGTGCGCCGCCATCAGGAACAGATTGGCGGCATAACGGCGGTGTTCCGGATCTTTGGCACGCCGGAGATGCCACATCGCCGATGCCATGATACAGCGGTTGGCAAACTGCAGCGGGGCATTCAGAATATAATGCCAGTCCGGGCGGCTCAAAAAGCCGTTGATCCGGGCGATGCCGCGTTCGGTTTCCCCGCGGGAAACTTCAACCATGCCGTGTATTGCCTCGACGAATATAGTTTCATCGCGCCCGGAGCCGTACTGTTTAAGCATATCAGCGTAGAGTATGGCATTATCCAGCCTGCCGGCTTCAAACTCCACGACTGCGGCAAGTTTCAACGCACCGGAATGGGGGCATTCGCAGTTGAGCATGGCATCGATCTGGGAAGTTTTGTTTTTCCATGCCGGCATGTACGCGCCGGTCATGATCAGAAGCACCGCCAGATAGACTCCGGACAACACCGTGATCAACCGCCGGAAACGGCTGTAGTCCCGGTAAAGTACAGTCAGCACCGCCGCCAATGCCGCCCAGATGAAAAGCGACGGGAAATAACTGTAACGGTCAGCAAAATCCACATTACCGATACGCTTGAGATTGCAGACCGGGAAAACCGCAATACCGTACATCAGCGCACAGGGCAGCAGTGTCCGCGCCAGGAATTCCCGGCGGTGCCCCGGTATCAGCGCCGCGGCAAAGAGTGAAACGATCACCGCCAGAAGTATCACCAGATACCACGGCGATATTTCCGTTGCTCCGTACAGCGGATACAGCGGATTGAGATTTACCGGGAACAGAGTTTTGCCGAAATACAGCAGTATATTGTACGCCGCCGCAAATATACGGTTCCCGCCGGAAGCCCCGGCGATCGCCCCGGAAGAAAATTTGGTGAAAGTCGCCAGATTCAACAGCACATATACCGCAACTGCCAGATACAGCCCGGTGAAAAGGCGGAAAAACTTCTTCAATTCAAACCGTTTTTCCGCAACCGC
This sequence comes from Lentisphaerota bacterium, assembly GCA_015061805.1. Lineage (GTDB taxonomy): Bacteria > Verrucomicrobiota > Lentisphaeria > Victivallales > Victivallaceae > UBA1784. The sequence continues at coordinate 20,311 of SUVV01000022.1, forward strand.
ATATCCCAGAGTCAGGATCAGCGGCAGAGTTATCATCATCGGTTTCACTCCCCACAGCGAAATAAAGAGCAGTACCGGAGAAATCACCGGTATCCGTTCCCGCTGATACGCCCGGATAAAGGTGTATACCGCCGCCAGTCCCAATGCCACGACCATCACATCTTTGCGTTCAGCCAGCCACACCACCGACTCCACCCGCTGGGGGTGCCATGCGGCGGCGATGGCGGCGCACATTGCCGCCGCCGGAGGGAATTCCAGAAAAGAGCCGTCTTTGAAGTTCCACTTCAACTTGCGCAGTATGAAATAAAACAATATCATCCCGGTGCAATGCCACAGGATATTCTGCATTCTGGCTCCGCTGTAAAAAAGTTTTTCTCCCCACAGCAGAAAATCCGGCATGAAACTCAACATCACCAGCGGCGAATGCAGCTGCACCGTCAAACTGGTCAGATGATACTTGATATTGTACCAGGACAGATCGAAAAGATAGTTCTGGCCGACATAAGCACTGTCATCAAAAACAAATGAAGTAAATCCCAACGAAGGCAGAAAAGGCAGTATCGCCGCCAACGCCACGATCACCGTACAACAGCGGTCGGGATATTTCCGGAATATCTCTCGGATTTTTTCCAACATACAAAATCACTCCTCTTTCAATGCTGATGTTATTTTGGACAGCAGCATCGTGCAATCCAGATCGAAACGGTCACGCGAACAGTTTTCCGGAGCCAGACCGTAGAAACAGAAACCGCAGACCAGATCCCGGTAAATCATCCCCTGCGAACAGCCCCACTGCCGCATGGTATTGGTACGTAAAAGGTTGTGGTTATGCTTAACATATTCCATCTCCCGCTCAAAGATGAGCAGATCAGTTTCGGAATATCCGGGGTTGCTGCTGCGGAAAAATTCCGAACATTCGCACTCACTGCATCCGGCGCGCTCCATCAGCACCAGCGCCAGACCGGTTTCCCAGAATATCCGGGATGAAGCAGCAGCATTTCCATACTCAAACAGCCGGAACATGGTACGGTTGTCAAAGGCTCCGAAGAGCAGATTCATCTTCATCTTTTCGGCGAATTCCTGCAATATCGGAGCCGCAGTCTGCACCAGATAGGAATGTTTTCTTGCACATTCCCCCATCCGGATGAGCCCGGAAGCCGGCGCGATCCGGTAATAGTCGATCTTCTCGACCAGTTTCATCTCGACCATATCAGAAACCAGACGGCTCAAGGTCGGAAGCGGGATATTCAATCGCTCTGAAAGCGTATTCAGAGAAACTGTCCCCTCTGCCGCCAGAGTTTCCAGCACCGCTTGCATTTTGACAAGTAGAAGATTTTTCATATTCCGAGTTTGGCTTTGACAGCTTTTGCCACCGGTTCGGGAACATATTGCTCAAAATCGCCCTTGAGTTTTGCCACCTCTTTGACCAGACTCGAAGCGACGAAAGAGTTTTTCAAAGTCGGCATCATAAAGATCGTTTCGCACTGGGCCTTGAGATTGCGGTTGAGCAATGCCATCTGAAGTTCGTATTCAAAGTCGGAAAACGCCCGCAGACCGCGCAGGACCGCATCGGCTTTGTAAATATCCAGCGCGTTGACCAGCAACCCCTGAAACGATACCACTTCCACATTATTGAGGTGAGTGCAGCTTTCCCTGATCAGTTCGCAGCGTTCCTCCATGGTGAAGAGCGGATTCTTGGCGGAATTCACCGCCACCGCGACCACCACCCGGTCAAAAAGTTGTCCGGCGCGGGTGACCAGATCCAGGTGTCCATTGGTAAAAGGATCAAAAGATCCGGGATATAATACAGTTTTCATACATTTTCCTGTTGCATAGTTAAAGTTTATGATGTATAATATAGAGTTTGATCAGAGGAAATTCAATTTTTTATGGATAAATTCATCGAATTCATTACAAATACGGGCAATTTTCCGTCCCCCAAGGCGGTAATTGCCCTCGGAGTCTTTGACGGAGTACACCCCGGTCACCGCAAGGTGATGGAAACAGCGGCCACCCTTGCCGGAGAAACCGGAGCCGTTGCCGGAGCAGTGACTTTCATCCCCCATCCCCGGCAGGTGCTGGGCAACCCGGATGAAATCAAACTGCTTATGCCGGAAGCCGACCGTATCGCAAACTTGCAGAAAGCCGGGGCGGAATTTGTCTGCAAAATCAACTTTTCCAAAGAAATTGCCGCGTGGGACGCCAAAGAGTTTCTGGAAGAACTGGTAAACTGTGGTCTGTTCCAATTGACCGGTATCTGTGTCGGAAGCAACTGGCGCTTCGGCAAAAACGGCAGCGGAAACCGGAAAGTACTGGAAAAATTCTGCCGTGAACGCAATATCAGATTCATCCCCGTCGAAGAGGTGGAGGACCACGGCAGTATCGTCAGTTCAACTTTGTTGAGAAAGTTGACCGCCGCAGGAATGCTGGAGGAATTCAAACGGATCTACGGCGACTACCCCAAACTTTCCGGTATCGTCCGATCCGGAATGCACGCCGCCGGAAAAGATCTCAATGCCCCGACCGCCAATCTGGAACTCCAATACGGCGTAATGGTTCCCGACGGAGTCTATGCCGGATATTCCGAAGTGGACGGCACCCGTTATCCGGCAGTACTCAATATCGGTTTTGCCCCCACCTACGGCGTAAAGAAAAAACGCATCGAAACTCATCTGATCGGTTTCAGCGGCAACCTCTATGACCGTGACCTTACCGTGACGCTGGTAAAAAAATTGCGGGATATCTGCAAATTTGATTCGGTGGAAATGCTGAAAAAACAAATCGTCAGAGATGTTGATGCCGCGAAAAAAGCTGTAACGGAAATCTGATTTAACTTTACATCAGATATTGGGCATCGACATCGACCGCGATATCGATACCTTTGGGGTGCGGACGGTGCAGAGCCAGCACCCGGATCGCTTCGCGGATGGTCTTGAGTCCGGTGCCGCGAATGGTCATTAAATAGCGGTATTTGTTTTTGATCCGTTCGATCGGAGCCGGAGCCGGCGGAGTGATCCGCATGTTGTCATGCTTGTAAGGTTCCAATGCAGAGGCAAAACCGGCGGCGAAGTTGGCAAGTTCGCTCTCGTTTTCGCCCCGGAAAACGATCGCGATCAACCGGGTGAAAGGCGGATAAGCAAGCATCCGGCGGAATTCCAAATCAAAGTTTTCAAATCCGTCAAAGTCCAGTTCCGAAGCAAAATGCAGTACTTCGCTGTCTTTGGAGCTCTGGAATATCACCTCTCCCCGGCGGTCACCCCGTCCCGCGCGGCCAGCCACCTGAGTCAGCAGTTGGAAAGTACGTTCTGCCGCCCGGAAATCCGGCATGGACAGACCGTGATCGGCATTGATCACCCCGACCAGAGTCACCCCCGGAAAATGCAATCCCTTGGCGATCATCTGGGTTCCGACCAGAATATCCAGCTGCCCCCGGCGGAATTTATCCAGCACCACCTCGTAATCTGCCGAAGAACGCATGGTGTCGGAATCCATTCTGCCGATTCTTGCACCCGGGAAAACACCGTGAGCGCAGCTTTCCAGTTTTTCAGTACCGCTGCCGTGGTAACGGATCTCCGGAGAAGAACACTCCGGACACACCGACGGCGCCGGTACGACCGCACCGCAGAGGTGACAGCTCAAGATCTCCCGGCGGCGGCTGTAAGTGTAATTGTAGTTGACAGAACACTCCGGACAGCGGGCTTCAAAGCCGCATGCCGGACAACTCATGCTCCGGGCATATCCCCGGCGGTTGAGAAAAAGTATGGTCTGTTCGGCACGTTCAAGCCGTTCCTGAACCGCATCGATCAATGCCGGAGAAAAGAGATTGCTGCTGCCCGGTTCGGGTATCGGGTCGAGCCGCCGGTCGATGATGCGGATCACCGGCTTGGGTTTGTCTGCCACCTGCGCTGCCATGCGGCAGAGCAGGAATTTTCCCAGCCGGGCATTGTAGATGGACTCTGCAGAAGGGGTGGCCGAACCGAGAATTACGGCAGCATTTTCCAGTTTGCCGCGCATAACCGCCACATCCCGTGCCATATAACGCGGGGATTCGGACTGTTTGTAACTGGATTCATGTTCTTCGTCAACGACGATCAAACCGAGATTGCGGAGCGGAGCAAAGAGCGCCGACCGGGCACCGATAACGATCTGTGCTTCACCGGAATTTATCCGGTTCCATTCGTCGAAGCGTTCACCGTCAGACAGCCGGCTGTGCAGCACGCACAACTGATCACCGAACCGGGAACGGAAACGGCGCACCGTCTGCGGTGTAAGTGAAATTTCCGGCACCAGTACGATCGCCGATTTGCCCCGGCGGATGGCATTGGCGATGCTCTGCAGATAGACTTCAGTCTTTCCGCTGTTGGTAACACCGTGAAGCACCAGCACATGCTGCGGCACTTTGTGTTCAAAGATATCGTCGATCATCGCCAGCGCTTTCGCCTGATCGGGGGTGGGCGGCAACGGTTTTCCCGGGACGACTTCGGCATCACCGAAAACATCCCGGCGCAAAGTTTCCTCCCGGAAACTGATCAAACCTGCTTTGCGCAGGGCATCGAATGCTCCGGGGGAATATTCCGGATGACCGGATATCTCGGTAAGAGTTCCTTCCCGTAGCCGGAGCATAAGTTTGAGTGTTTCGACCCGTTTGACCACCCGTTTGGCATCGGCATTGTCGATGATGAACTGTTCAGCGGCTTTCTGATCGGGCAGATAGAATATCCGCGACACCAGTGCCTTTACCTTGCCGCTGCGCACCGCCGCCGGAAGCAGCGTCCGGATAGCGTGTTCCTGCGAAGCACAATAGTAGTCCGCCATCCACTTGCCCAGAGTGATGAGTTTCTCCGGAATGTGGGCGCGGGAACCGGAGAGTCCGGCGAGGGCTTTGAGTTTGCCGGCATTGCCGAATGAACTGCTCTCCGCCAGTTCCAGAACATAACCGTTTCTTCTGGAATTACCGAAAGGAACTTCGACTGCACTGCCGGGACGGATGGAATTTTCCAGTTCCTCCGGAACCAGATAGTCGAACTCCCGGTCAAGGGAGATGTCGGTAATTACGCGGGCGATCATGGCTTCAAATATGGCGCCAGAAAGCGCGCGGTGTGACTGACATGGTTCTTAACGATCTCCTCCGGAGTACCGCAGACGATGAGCCTGCCGCCGTCGTCACCGCCCTCCGGACCGAGATCAATGATGTGATCAGCGGTTTTTATCACATCAAGATTGTGTTCGATAACGATGACCGTATTTCCCAGATCGCGGAGTTTGAACAGCACTTTGAGCAACTGATCGATATCCGCCAGATGCAGCCCGGTCGTGGGTTCATCCAGAATATATACGGTGTGTCCTCTGGGTACCCGGGCAAGTTCCGAAGCAAGTTTGACCCGTTGGGCCTCGCCGCCGGACAAGGTGGTGGCGCTCTGTCCGAGTTTGAGATAGCCAAGTCCCACCTCTTTGAGAACTTCGAGTTTGCGTGCCAGCGGACGGATATTGGAAAAAAGTTCTACCGCCTGATCGATGGAAAGATCAAGCACATCGGCAATGCTCAAACCTTTGTAGCGGACACTCAGCGTTTCGGAGTTGAAGCGTTTGCCGCCGCAAGCCGAACAGGTGACGTAAACATCAGAAAGAAATTGCATTTCGATCCGCTTGATACCGTCGCCGCAGCACTCTTCACACCTGCCGCCTTTGACGTTGAAACTGAACCTGCCGGGGGTGTAACCGCGCATTTTGGACTCCGGCAGTTCTGAAAACAGTTTGCGGATTATGGTGAATGCATCAGTATAGGTCGCCGGGTTGGAACGCGGCGTCCTGCCGATGGGACTCTGATCGATGACGATCGCCTTGTCCACCGCTTCCAGACCGGAAACGCCCTGACACTTGCCGACAGGAGCATCCTGAATATTCTGATGGGCATTGAGCGAGCGCACCAGGATCCCGTTGACCAGACTGGACTTGCCGGAACCGGAAACGCCGGTCACGCAGATGAAAGTTCCCAGCGGAAATTCAACATCGACATTTTTCAAATTGTGAAATTCCGCTCCTTTGACCAGAATGGATTTCCCATTGCCGGAATGGCGTTCCTCCGGAACTGCGATAACTTTGCGCCCGGCGAGGTAATCTCCGGTGAGCGATCGGGGAAATGACGGAATCTCTTCCGGTTTGCCGTGCGCGACCAGATGACCGCCGTTGACTCCGGCGCCGGGACCGAGATCAAGCAGATAATCGGCGCGGCGGATGGTATCAAGGTCGTGTTCCACTACGAGGACGGTGTTGCCGAGGTCGCGGAGTTTCTCCAACGTGTTGAGCAGCATCTCATTATCCCGCTGATGAAGTCCGATCGAAGGTTCATCCAGAATATACAGCACCCCGACCAGCCCGCACCCGAGTTGGGTGGCAAGGCGGATGCGCTGGGCTTCGCCGCCGGAAAGAGTGGAACTGACCCGGTTCAAAGTGAGATAATTCAGACCGACATCACAAAGAAAGGTCAGGCGGCTTCTGATTTCGCGGATGACCTCTCCGGCGATCTGTTCCTCTTCGGCATTGAGTTTCAGACCATCGATGAACTCCCGCGCCCTGGCGATACTCAAGGCGTTGAATTGAGCAATGGACAAACCGCCGACTGTTACAGCGAGAGAAACCGGATTGAGCCGTTCGCCATGACACTCCGGGCAGACCCGTGGACTCTGATAGGATGAAAGGCGTTCGCGGACTGAATCGGATTCAGTTTCAGTCAGACGGCGGTTGAGATTTTCCAGAACGCCTTCAAAGGGCTTGCTCCAATGGAACTTTCTGCCGTGCATGCGGTAATCGAATTCCAGACACTCCTCTCCGGTACCGTAAAGCAGTTTATTTTTGAAATCTTCCGGAAGTTGATTGAAAGGAACTGTCAGCAGTTTTTCATCACCGAACTGTTCGGCAAACTTACGCAGCAGCATGTTGTAGTAAATAATAAGGTGACGCGGCCCGCGCCGCCAGCCGGGAATCGCTCCGTCGCGGATGGAGAGCGTCGGATCGGGAACGACCTTTGCCGGGTCCATGCACAACTGGATGCCCAAACCGTTGCAGCAGCGGCAGGCACCGTAGGGCGAGTTGAAACTGAAATTGCGCGGCAGAAGTTCGCCGAAAGATTCGCCGCAATCGATGCAGGCAAGTTTTTCGCAAAAACTTTTTTCAGCGAATTCGGCGTGTTCTCCGGAAAGCAGTACCGTCAACACTCCGTTACCGCGCTTGAGGGCAGTTTCCACCGAATCGTTGAGGCGCGAACGGTCAATATTGCCGGTGATAAGCCGGTCAACCACCGCTTCGATGGTGTGACGCCGGGTCTTGGCAGGGTACTCTTCCAAATCATCAAGCAGGACGATCTCTCCGTCGATCCGGGCGCGGACAAAACCATCTTTTTTGAGTTGATCGATCACGTCGCGGTGTTCACCTTTGCGCCCGGAGACCACCGGAGCCAGCAGGGTCAGCCGTGAATCAGAATGCAGTTCAAGCAGCTGCAGGGTAATCGCTTCGGCGGATTGGGAAACCAGTTCTTTGCCGCATCCCGGACAATGGGGATGACCGGTGTGCGCGTAAAGCAAACGCAGATAATCGTAGATCTCGGTAACAGTGGCAACGGTCGAACGCGGAGTACCTCCGGCACTGCGCTGTTCGATGGCGATCGCCGGAGAAAGCCCGTCGATGTGTTCGACTTTGGGTTTCTGCATGAGGTCGAGGAACTGCCGGGCGTAAGCGGAAAGACTCTCCACATAGCGGCGCTGACCTTCGGCGTAGAGGGTATCAAAGGCAAGGCTGGACTTGCCGGAACCGGAAAGTCCGGTGATAACTGTCAACTGATTGCGGGGGATGACGACATCGAAATTTTTCAGATTGTTCTGGGCGGCACCCCGGATGGTGATATTTTCCAGCATGGTTCAGAGATCCTGCCACCCCAGTTTCTGCATGGCAAGAACGGTGTGCAGTTTGCTGTCAACACCGCATCCGGCAGATTCCTGTTGTTCGATGAACTCATCAAGTTTGGCGATCGGAACCCGGAAAACTTCAATATCTTCGCACTCTTCCTGATGATTTTCCGGTATTTCCGGATAATTTTCACCGTTGATCTCCATGGCGCAGAGTGCGACGGCTTCCCCGGTGAGCCCCGGAGAACTGTATCCGGCGCGGCTGGCAAAGAGGAATTTGCCCTGATATCCGGTTTCCTCATAGAGTTCCCGGTGGGCAGTGGTTTCGATATCTTCGCCGGGGTCGATCAGACCGGCGGGGAATTCGATCATATATTTTCCGGCAGGCGGACGGAACTGCCTGACCAGAAGCAGTTCATTGTCCGGGACAATACGGGCAATGATCAGCACCGCCGAAGGACGGTCGCTGTTACGCGGAGTACCGTTGACACGGTCGGCGCTCTCCCAGCAGCGGAGATTTCCGTGCCGGTCAACGTACTCAAGTTTACGCAGGGCAATAAATTTGCCGCTTGCCATATCATGTTCCTGCCGGATGACACCCATGGACACTCCTCCGATTCAAACGAATTCTTTGAGAAATTTTCCGGCAGGCTGTTTCGCCAGCAATCCCTTTTCATCGGCGAGGAATTTGCCGAGGTGGACAGTTGCCATGTGGGAATCCAGAGCCGCCTGATTTTTCCACTGTTCGTAGATGATGAATTCATCCGGATCGTCGGTGGTATGGAGCCGGTAGCAGATATTGCCGGCTTCCTGAACGGTAGCGGCGGCAAGTTCCTGCAGAGCAGCTTTAAGTTCTCCGCCCTTGCCGGTTTTGGCATAGATGGGGCAGAGCAGCGTGATTATTTCATTTACCATGTTGATATCTCCGGGTAACGATCATTCAAAGACGAGATCGCCGAATTTGTCCGGCTGGTGGAAACTGCATTTTTCAAACTGCTGCCAGCTCAGCCAGGCGGGATTGGAACAGCGGTCGGCGCACTTGGTGAAGTTGGCCTTCCAAACCTGTCCGGCGAGTTTCGGATCGATCCCGGAATATTTTTCAAAGAAAGAGATCGGAATGCCGAAGCCGAGATACCAGGTCACCGGTTCAGTGATCTCATCATCGATAAATTTGGGCAGGGTGTGGTAGCGTTCGATGGTCGCCAGATCGGCTTCCGGAACGTGGTCGTATTCTTTGGTGAAAAGATTCTTGATGTGGTAGAGCAGAATGGTGCCGCCGCAGTTCATTTCAAAGTTGAAATAGCGTTCGGCGTTGACCGGGGTGACAAAGAATTCGACGCAGCTGTCTTTGCAGACCTGTTCCTGATTGTGACGGGCGCGGGAGACCACATACTGATCTTTCACCTGGAACATTCCGCAGATACGGTTGTCATCATAGAGCATGCGGATACGCACATCAGGTTTGAAGGTGCCGCCGCGATCGAAGCGGTAGTCAACCTTGAGTTCATTGGCACTCTGCCAGAGTTCAGAATCCCATCCGGCATCCAGCGCAATGGTACCGGCGGCGCGTTTCACAACATAAGCATCACTCATTTTATTTACTCCCTGATATTTTGAATTTAAGGATACAGAACATAACATAACCCCGGCAAGGCAATATTGCAATATCAAAATTGCACTTATCTTGCAAAATCGGATATCCGGAGTTATACCGAGCCGGATATCAGACAAATAACGCAACTTGCTGATTTGGCGCTTTGCAGTCGGACAAGTCGGACATGTCAGACATGTCGGACGAGGGAGTTGGGATGCAACGCTCCCTCTGCCAGCAATAAAAGCAACGTTAACTTGAGGTTTGCAAAATGCGTGGGCTTGCTAACTTGGCGCTTTGCAGTCTGACAAGTCGGACATGTCAGACATGTCGGACGAGGGAGTTGGGATGCAACGCTCCCTCTGCCGGCAATAAAAGCAACGTTAACTTGAGGTTTGCAAAATGCGTTGGCTTGCTAACTTGGCGGAGAGAACACTGCATACCAACTCTCCCTCCGTACTTATCCGTACTTATCCGTACACCTCTGTACCCTCAGGCGCGGGCAGTTGGAGCAGAGCGACTTGACGGGGGTGCAAACAGTGTGGGCTTGCTGACTGGCACTTTGGGGTGGGAAGGTTTGGGAGATTGTGGGAGGGGTTGGGAGAGGGTTAAATTACGGGCAATGTACCCTTTGCGGGCAGTTGGAGCAACGCGGCTTGACGGGCTTGCAAACAGTGTGGGCTTGCTGACTTGGCGCGTTGGGGTGGGAAGGTTTGGGAGATTGTGGGAGGGGTTGGGAGAGGGTTAA
>SUVV01000006.1 GCA_015061805.1 Lentisphaerota bacterium
TCATGGAAAAACAATTCGCCCTTTGTTTTGTGTATCGTTGATGGAAAAATCATCGAACGCCCGGTTAAATTGGGCATCCGCAGCAAGGATAAAGTAGAAATTATTTCAGGGGTGCAAGCTGGCGATAAAATCGTGATGCAGCCGCAGAAATACTTGCAATACACCAATCGGAAAATCAAAAAATGATGAATCTGGCTTTCCGTGATATAAAACACAACTTCGGCAGATTTTTGCTGACCACTGCAGGAATCAGTCTGCTTTTGATGGTAGTGATGGGGATGGGCGGCATCTACCGCGGACTCATTCAGGAAGCAACGCTCATCATCGACCGTTCTGAAGCGGATATCTGGGTGGTTCAACGCAATACCAAAGGGCCGTTTGCTGAAGTCTCCAAGCTTCCACGTCAAATGGAATACCGTTTAGAAGCAATTGACGGTGTCGATTCAGCAGAGCCGTTTGTTTCCCATACTGTTCAGCGTGATTTTCAAAAACGGGTACTGCGCCTTACTATTCAGGGCTTGCCCGATAATGGAGCGTGGCTGCCGATCATTCAAGGTCGTGCATTGCAAAATGGACACTATGAAATGCTTGCTGATAAATCCGCTAAACTTCCGCTTGGAACGACCTTGCAGCTCGGCAAAGACACTTTTACCGTAGTTGGAATTACCGACCGGATGAACTCTCCCGCCGGGGATGCCATGGTATTTGTTTCTCTCAACGATGCCCTTGCTATTCAGTTTGATACTCCAGCCGAAGCCATCCGCAACGAACGCAATGCCCGGCTGCGGCGGTTTGATAAGTCTTCTTACGGCAACACTTCGGTCGATCACGGCGAAACGCTCTCAAGCGAAAGTGTACGCCCCGCCGCCCTGCCGGATCAGCAGATAAGTGCAGTTCTGCTCAAAGTCAATCCGGCTTACAGCGTCGATGAAATCATGGCAAAACTCAAAACTCTGCCCGATATGACCGCCTATACTTCGCAGGAACAGCGGCAAATCATGTTAAGTGGTTTTGTCGCGCGCTCCCGCAAACAGCTTCTGCTTTTCCGGACAATTTTGATTACCGTTTCAACAGTCGTTATGACACTCATCCTTTATACATTGACTCTGGATAAACTCCACTCAATCGCTATGCTCAAACTTATCGGAGCCAGAAATAGCGTAATTATTGGTGTGATTATGCAGCAATCGCTTGCAATCGGCGTTCTTGCATTTGGCATTGCCCGCTTTTTCGGGCAATGGGTCTATCCTCATTTTCCCCGCCGGGTGGTGCTGGTCACAGCTGACTTGTGGCTGCTTTTCGGAATCGTTATCGGCATATCCGTTCTGGCAAGTATCGCCGGAATCATCAAGGCAATGCGAACCAATGCGGGGGAGGTCTTATCGTGAAACACATTGCTCTTATTGCTGAAAATCTTTGCAAAACCTACGGCAAAGGCAACACTATCGTTCACGCATTGAATGATGTATCTTTGACTTTGCACGCCGGAGAAATTGCCGCCTTACTCGGACCGTCGGGAGCAGGAAAATCCACATTACTGACCAGTTTGGGGTTGATACAGGAACCCGATTCCGGAAAAATCATTATCGGTGGAGAAACTGTTTTTGACAACTCTTACAAAACCAATATCCGTTCATTCCGCAGGAATCATATCGGATTTGTTTTTCAGAAAGCCAATCTGCTGCCTTTTTTAAGTGCTGTTGACAATGTGCGTTTAGCTATGGAAATAAATGATGTTTCCGGCAAAGCGGCAAAGCTCCGAGCCGAAGAATTACTGGCAAAGTTTGATTTGAGTGAACGCAAAAACTTTATGCCCAAAGAACTTTCCGGCGGACAGCAGCAGCGCGTGGCGATCGCCAGAGCATTGGCAAACACTCCCGAACTGCTGCTTGCCGATGAACCCACCGCCGCATTGGATAGCGTAATGGGGCGCAAAGTTATGGAACTCTTAAAACAAGTCGCCCACGAACACAATACCGGTGTATTGGTAGTAACGCACGACCACCGTGCAATAGATGTTTTTGACCGCATCTATGTTATGGAAGACGGCAAGATCAAAGCAGAGTAAATTTTCTTTCTTGTGGAGAATTGAGTTTACCTGTACAACAGGATGGCAATATAGATGAGTCGCGCTTGCAATAATATATCTTTGGACACGGCTGCAATGAAAGAACAAGTCTATGAATTTGTGAAGAGTATTCCTCGGGGAAAGGTTGCCACGTATGGGCAAATTGCTTTGCATCTGGGGAATAGGAACTTTGCCCGGGTAGTAGGGAATATTCTTCATAGCAATCCTGATCCGGAGCATATTCCCTGTCACCGGGTAGTCAATGCTCAAGGGCAGCTTTCACAATCATACGCGTTCGGCGGGATTGAGGCTCAAAGACGCCTGCTGGTGTCCGAAGGAGTCGTGTTCAAGAATGAGCAGGTTGTCGATTTAAGTATATCTCAAATGGTATGGTAAAATCAGTTCTTCTGAAAATCCACCCCTTTGCTTGTCCCGCCATAGCTATTTGAGCGGCGGCGGAAGGGTAATTTGTCACGACACGGGGTAGCAAGACAGCTTGCCACGGCGGAGTACAAACGGAGACGGGAGAGAGATTTTTTGGAGAAAATGAGGGTTTTCTCTCAAATATACACGGCACTTTCGGTCTAAGTTGCAGTTTGCTCTGCAAAAAAATCTACGGATAGCGAACCTGATGGCCTGCCATCCGTAGCTTTAGCGAAGGATGGTGGAGATGGCGGGAGTTGAACCCGCGTGTCGACTGAGTGTGAAGAAGATCTCTACATGCTTATTCCGTTTTTATTGCTTATCGTCCTTTGTTCCGCCAACGGACAGGCAGAACATCAGACTATATGTTCTTTGATCTCACTGTATCGCGAACATCGGCAATACAGCCAGGGCGCTGTTTGACGCCGCTTGCACCTTAGCACCCACTCGGGCGCAGCGACGTGGCCGGCTTAGGCAGCCAGTGCGTACTCTTCGTTCGCAGTTATTTGTTTAACCGGTGATTAACGAGGCCAACGGTCATCCTCGACATGCAATCAACCCCTGACCCGAGCCGGTCGAATCCGGAACATCCCCAGTATCAGTTATTCTCATAATATAATCGCTTTATGATTTTTGTCAATACTGCTTTTGCTGTTTTATTCCGTTTTTTGATGATTTTTGTTTGTAAAACTCTTAATTTACCACTATATTAAAGTAATATTTTGCAAAAATTATTCAAAAGGTCTTATCATGAAACTCAAACTCTGTTTAGCTGTTTTCGCGTTGATTCCCGATTTGCTCTGCGCTGAAGTATCAATCGGCAAGTGGCGGGCCGTATTCGCTCCGAAAGCAGAGTTGACCGCAGATTGTGCAAGACGCGCATCGATGCAGGGAATTTTGCCGGAAGGTGCTGTGGAATTCAAACTCAATGGCAACTACCGCAATTTGAGAGATCTTTGCGCCAAAGGAAAATTCGGCAAAGAAGAAGCCGCGCTGGTTCATACTGCATTATCTGTTCCGGAAAAGTGCAAAGTCAATATCGGCACCAGCTGCGACTGGTATATGACTGTTTTCTGCAACGGCAGGATGATCATGACCAATGAACCCCTGGGCAGTGCCTATTCCTCTCACACTCCGGTAGATTACCAGTTGCCCCTGGAACTCAATCCCGGACTCAATCATCTGACTTTCCTGCTTCGTCCGGGAACTGCCAGCTGGGACTTTGCCTTTGCGCTTGCTCCGTCAACAGAATACTGGCCATCCGACAATGACGGACGCCGGGCGTTTTTTCAACGGCTTTTCCCTGCGGCTGCACGAACGTTTCACATCTTTCCCTACTTGAGCAGCATAACTCAAAAGAGCGCTCAAGTCAGCATGGAATTCTCTGACGAAGAAGCGGTTCAGCTGCGTTACCGCAAAGCCGGACGCAAAAAATGGGAAATTGTTCCTGCTGAACGGCGGGAGGGGCTGATCCGCCGGAAGAAACAGCATCATTTACAACTTAATAACCTCGTCCCCGGTACACGCTACGAGTGTGTGATCGAAATTCTGGCACAAGACGCTGGTCCCCAAGCGGTCGAAGTTCAGAAACTGTGTTTCAACACCCTGCCGTCAAAGGGGTTGGATCATTCGGTGTTATTTATAGGAGACACCCAGGTCCGCCCCTATGCGTGCCGGGAATCGGTCGAAGCTGCGCTGAAATTTGCTCAAAATCCGGCGATGCTCATCCACCTCGGCGATGTTCAGCACCAGATCAGCGATCCGATCCGGGATTTTTTCCGGAATATCGTGGATGTGGTCAACTGCGGCTATCCGGAAAAACTTAAATCTGATCCGGGACACGCTCTGCTTCCGGTGTTGCTGGTTCGCGGCAATCATGATTTCCGCGGTAAATACTCTGAATATTTTACTGAATATTTTCAGAAAGCCTACCGGGCGTTCAGGGCAGGGGAGGTGTTCTATATTATTCTGGATGCCGGAGAGATGATTCCGGCGAGCCGCACAAAAACCTCGGTTACTTATTACAATGATTTTACGGAATACTTCAAGCAGCAGCGCAAATGGCTGGACAAGGTGATTGCCTCTCCGGAATGCCGTAGTGCCAAACGGCGGATCGTGATTTCCCATGCAACTCCGTTTGCCAATGCAAAACACTACCGCAGTTGCCTTGAAAAGATCACCGGCAACGCCTTTTTTGGAGAAAATCCGCGTTGCAAGATCGATTTGTGGGTTGCCGGACATGTTCACCTCGCCCATCGTTATCACCCGGCGGATAAAAGTTTGTACGGAGTTGACACCCCGAAGCTGAAAGCATTGGCATCGCCGGAAAAAAACTGTTTCAAAGGCGTGAATTTCCCGGTTTATGTCAATGACGGCCCCGGAGACCTGATCAAATTGTCTTCGATTGAATTGAAACACGACAACTCCGGCATGGAGATAATATGTCGTGACCTGACCTCCGGAAAGATTCTGGATCATGTCCGGCTCTCCGATGGCAAGCCATTCGCCGTTAAAGAAACCACATTTGTCAAATATTGACCGCAGGGCAGGGGAAGTTGATCGTCATGCCGGAGGAAGCCATTCAAAGATGGATAATCAAAGGGGCAACTCCTGCGGAAAACTTCACCTCTGACAGTGTCAAAACCCATCTCAACTGGCAGGGAACCGCCGATAAAGGGTTGGATTGCGCCATCTGTCTTTGCAACCCACTACTTCACCTCCGGCGAAGCGCCGATCCCTTATCTGGATGCGCGTTTCCGGTGCCGCTTTATTCCGATACACGAATGGGAATTCAGCCATCGTCCGGCTGATACTCCGGGCGCTGCCACTCAATGCTTTGCCGAACTCCAGTCGGTTTACGCCGAACCTTATGCGGCGGGCAGGGCACAGTCTGACTTGGGGCGAAAGTATCGAGCTGGACTGAAACAAGTTTTTATCAGTTGCAATCAAATCCTGTCACCGCCAGGATCTCCCATGAAATCTTTTGCAAAACACATTCCCTATCCTGCTTGGCTGGAATGGGAAATGTTTTTTACACTCAGTTGAAATCATATTGACAATACACCGCAATAACTGACAATAAGTTATCAAGTTATTTACAATTGCACATGTCAATAATCCCAAACAATTGAAAATCAACAACATACAATTGTATTCACCCCTGCTCTCACAGATATCAAACTTAACATAACGTGTATTATGCGACGTTATAAATATGGTATTTCCCACTCTGTTTTTACATTGCGTTCAGCAGAGAATATTTCGTTGCGCTTAAACTGTGGCGTTTTACTTGCAAGCAATGCTTTGAAGTGGTATATTATGTATGATTATATTATTTTTCAGGGATTTGTTTATGAAGCATTACAATTGTGTGGTTGTCGGCGCCGGTCATGCCGGTTGCGAAGCCGCTTTTGCCGCCGCCAGAATGGGCGCTCAAGTTTTGTTGATAACATTCAATATGGATCATATCGCCCAGATGAGCTGCAATCCGGCGATCGGCGGTATTGCCAAAGGTCAGGTCGTCCGGGAAATCGATGCCATGGGCGGCGCTATGGCCATGGTGACCGAAGCTGCCAGTATTCAGTTCCGGATGCTCAACCGGACTAAAGGTGCCGCAGTCTGGTCGCCACGCGCTCAATGTGACAAATCGGTGTATCGTACTGCAATGAAACAACTTCTGGAAAACACTCCCAATATTGACATTCTCCAATCGGAAGTTACCGGGTTTATCGTTGAAAATGATACGATCCGCGGCGTGACCACCCATTTGCAGGACACCATTTACTGTGACAGCGTAGTGCTGACCACCGGAACTTCGCTCAACGGTAAACTGCACTACGGACTGATGAATTTCCCCGGCGGACGTGCCGGAGATGATCCCTCGTGCAAACTCTCGGATGCACTGCAGAATCAACTCGGCATAAAAATCGGCAGATTGAAAACCGGCACCCCTCCCCGTATTCTGGATAAAACCATTGATTTTTCCGGGTTGCAGCTGCAGCCGTCGGAGCCGGAATTTGAAGAATTCAGTTTCTGGAACATGGGCTTGCGCCCTGCTCTGGCAACCGCCCGCCGCCGTCACCTGCCCTGTTATATGCTTCACACCACCGATGCCACCACTGATGTCGTTCGCGCCAATCTGGACAAATCGCCCATGTACAGCGGCGTGATCAAGGGGATCGGAACCCGTTACTGCCCCAGTTTCGAGGATAAGATCGTCCGCTTCCCGCAACACCCGTATCATCTGCTCTTCCTTGAACCGGAAGGCGCCGACACCGGAGAATATTACCTCAACGGCTTCTCCAGCAGTCTGCCGCCGGAGGTTCAGCGCAAGATGGTCAATACCCTGCCCGGCTTGGAAAAAGCGGTGATTTCCCGTTATGCTTACGCTATCGAATATGACTTCATCCCGCCGGAACAAACGGAACGATCTCTGCGCAACAAACGTTGGAACAATCTCTTTACCGCCGGTCAGATCAATGGTACCAGCGGTTATGAAGAGGCCGCCGGTCAGGGGCTTATTGCCGGAATGAATGCCGTTCGCTGTGCAATGGGCAAAGAAGCCGTTTTCCCCGGCCGCGACCGCAGTTACATCGGCGTCATGCTGGATGACCTCTCCACCAAAGAGATCGTTGAACCCTATCGTCTTTTCACCAGCCGCGCGGAATACCGGCTGACCTTACGGCAGGAAAATGCTGATCTCCGGCTTTGCCGTTCCGCTTATGAATGGGGGATCCTGCCGGAAAATAAATACCGGTCGTTCCTGCAGTATGAGAAAATGCTGAACCAGTTCAAAAGCCATTGCAAATCAAGCAAAGTTTCCGGAGGCAAAACCAAATTTGATCTGCTTCGGGATATTCCGGTCGATGCCCCCCTGCCCCGTTCCGCAGAATTTGGAATTGAACTCCCGGACAACCGCATGGGCAAACGGGTTTGGCGGGAATTACTGGTCGAGGCAAAATATGACGGCTATCTGCAGCGTGAACAAATTGAAATCGAACGCTTGCAGAAAATTGAAAACCTGGCGATCCCGGCTGACTTTGATTATTCCACCGTCCGCGGCTTGTGCAATGAATCCCGGCAGAAACTGTTGAAGATCCGTCCGGCAACACTCGGACAAGCCGGTCGTATCGATGGCGTCACCCCGGCAGATATCGCCCTGCTCCAAGTCCAGTTGAAAAAAATCAAAGAATAATCCTGAAAGATGAAACGGCACTTCTGGAAAAAATTTTCCTCTGACCGGTGGGGTGTTGCCGCACTGGTTGTCGTTTTGATTTTTCTGGCAGGAGCCATCGGCATTGAAATATATTCCGCATACTGTGATTCTGCCGGAATAATCCCGGTCTATCTGCGCTCTGACCCGGCGAATTGTTACGCTCCCCCCTCCCCTGCCCATTGGTTCGGCACCGATTATCAGGGGCGGGATGTTGCAATGCGCGCCATTGCCGGAGCGAATACCGCTTTGAAAGTCGGAGTGATTTCCGGCTCTATATCTCTGCTGATCGGAGTTATGCTGGGATTGTTTTCCGGATTCTTCGGAGGCAAGACGGATGATATCACCGTTTGGCTTTACAGCACGTTTGCGGCAATGCCGACGTTGCTGTTTATATTGGCGTTTTCGCTTTTGGTATCACAGGGATTTCTTGCCCCGCCGTTGTTGAAATTGTTCAATGCACTTGCCGCGTTGCTTCGCACGGAACCGGGAATGTTCGGGGTTTACTGCGCGATCGGTCTTACCGGATGGGTAACATTATGCCGGGTCATCCGCAGTGAAGTGATGAAAATCCGCAACCGGCCGTTTGTTTCCGCTGCCCGAGTTGCCGGAGTCGGCAATATAAAAATCATCTTCCGTCATATTCTGCCTAATGTTTTTCATTTGGCAATAATCTATTTCACCACTTTATTTGCCGCGAGCGTCATGCTGGAAGTGACTGCCAGTTATCTCGGACTCGGCGCCCAGCATTTTCCCAGCTGGGGCATGATGATCTCCGATGGTCAACAGCGGCTGTGGGCGGGCGTCTGGTGGGAACTTGCCGCCGCCAGCGGAATGCTTTTTACCCTGGTTCTTGCGCTGAATGTTTTAGGTGATTCCCTGCGCGATGTACTCGATCCGCGCCGGTAAATAAAAAAGGCGGTGTATTCGGAAACACACCGCCTGTGCAGATGGAATAAATTATTTTTTCAAACTCTTTTCAAAGTAAGACCAGTAATCTTTCCAGAATCCTTTTTCAGGACGATCTTTGAGCGCGAGTTTATCAACGTGACGCTCGAACAATGCAATAAAGAATCCCGGATTTGGCAACTGCTTTTTGAAGCGGATGGCAACGGTTTTGGCAAATCGGGTACGGGATGAATCCGGCAATGAGTAAAACTTCACTTGCCGCAGGACATCCCGCTCATTACGGCAGGAGATGCCTTCCGGAGAAACGTTTTCCACCAATGCGACGCTCTTATCAAAGAGAGTAATATCCAGATTGTGATTTTTATTGATATTGCCGAGGCGGCGCTTATACAGTTTGAGTACATTCATCTCTTTTTTGACCGCCGCGATAAACTTGGTAAGTTGAGAGAAAATCTTCTTCTCTTCGGCAGTTTGAACGACTGCCAGACGGATAAAATCATCGACATCAAGCAGAGCAGTTTCCATTGCCGAATTATCTTCTTCGATCACAGCACGCAGCATTGCTTCTGCCAATTTTTCACCCTGGATCAGGCAATCTTTTTTCATTTGCTCAAGTTTTTTTGCCTGCTGTTGCTGAGCAAGTTTATTCTGAGCATCGATTTTGGCAGCAAGTTCTGCGGCTTCGGCGGCTTTACGCTTCTGTGCTTCGATTTGAGCAAGGCGTTCAGCCTCTGCCTTGGCTCGATTTTCGGCGGCAAGATCAAGTTTTTTGATATAGACGGAACGCAGTTTTTCTCTGCCGGAAGCACAACGGAGTTTTTCATCCACCGGAGAATAGACTTTGAGGAAACGTTCCACCGCAAGGACTTCGTCTTCGGTTGCCGCGCTCGGCAGAGTCGGATATACGGCGTCAGCCATTTCAAGGAATTTTTTCCCATCCTGCGGATTGAGCATGCGGAAGTTTATCACATCTTCAAGCGATTTGATGAATTCCGGGCGGGTGACCGGACCTTTCGGAGCCGGGTCGACGGCAACATCCTGCGGTTTCGCCAACTCAATGGCTTTTGCTTTTGCCGCATCGGCTTTATTGCCGAGATAATTTCCGACCGGAGCAAGGAATCCGGGAAGTTTGCCTTTGCTGTCGAGAATCATCACCGTAACCACAAATCCGATTGAAATAACGATCAATGCGGTTGCGATCAGCGCAGTCAATTTGAAAGATTTTCCGAATAAATTCATCAACTTTTCGGCAGTTTCTCCGGAAGTTTTTTCGGCTTTCTTTTTGTTTTTTTCCTTTTTATCTGCCGGCGGAGTTTGCGGTGCAGGCTTCACCGGCACCGCTTCTTTCGGGGTTGCTGCCGGAGCGGCAGGTTTGGCAGCAGGAACCGCCGGGGCAACCGGTTTGGCTTTGGGAACATCCGGTGAACTTGCAGCAACTCCCGGCGCAGGTGCGGCAGGTTGCGCCTGCGGGATTGCCGGTTTTGCCGCTGCCGGAGCGGCAGGTTTGGCAGCAGGAACCGCCGGTTTTACTCCATTGAGATTGAGCGAAAGCGGGGCTTTGGCAGGTGCGGGTTTAGCCTCCGTTTTTGCGGCAGCGGCATTTCCCGATCCGGCTTTGCCGGCAGAGAGTTTGAATTTGGGAACCGCCGCTCCGCCGCCGATTTTAGGTGCGGCAGGTTTCCCGGAGTCAGCGATAAATTTCTCCAGATCAGCGACCAGATCATCCGGATCCTGATAACGATTTTCCGGTTGGCGGGCCATCATTTTGATAATGATATTGTTCAGAGCATCGGGAAGATCGGGGTTCACGGACTTGGGCGGTTCAAGATTGCCTTCGACATGAAGGCGCGGCAGATCGTCCAGCGAATCCGCCACATAAGCATAACGGCCGGTCACGAACTGATAAAAGGTCGCTCCCAGACTGTAGATGTCGCTCCGGACATCGGTCGGAACTCCGGTGAGCTGCTCCGGACTGATGTACTGCGGAGTACCGAGAACTTCATCCGAATCATCGGTTTCTTCCTGAACCGTCGATGCAGTACGAGCCAATCCCAGATCCGCCAATTTGGCAAAACCGTTGGCATCCAGCATGATATTATCCGGTTTGATATCCTGATGAACCAGTTTCTGCTCCCGCCACGCGGCAGAAAGGGCGCGGGCGATATCGCGGACGACTTTGGCGGCCTCTTTGAATTCCAGTTTACCGCCCTTTTCTTTCAGGATATTTTTGAAAGTATCTCCGCGGACATACTCCATGGCAAAATAAAATATGCCGTCCTCTTCGCCGATGGCGTATGCCTGCACCACGTTGGGATGATTGATCTTGGCGGCGGCACGGGCTTCGCGATAGAGGGATTCGACATATTCTTTATCTTCGACATGCTTGTTTTGCAGAACTTTCAATGCCACATCGCGGTCAAGGGAAATCTGATTGGCGAGGAAAACCACCCCCATACCGCCTTTGCTGATAATGCTTTTTATGCGGAAATCACCGAGAACCACCCCGGGACCTACTTTATCTTCTGTAATCTGAAAGTTTTTTCCGCACGCAGGACAAACCACCTCTTTGCAATCGTCAGCAATATCGGCGGTAAAAGTTTTGCTGCAACTGTCACAATAAAATTTCATACTTGCCACCCATCCTTAAAAGAAATATTCCAGAATCGCATTCCGGCGCAAATTTTCTGTATAAATATCGACAACTTTTTTACGCCGGTCATTTTCGATGATCCGTTTGATTTTATCCTGCACCTCCTGAAAAGATGCGTTGACCGGCCGGTTGTGCTTCAGCAGTTTGATCCATGCCGTTCCATCCTCCAGTTTCACCGGCCCGTAAACTTTGCCGACAACCGGCTTTTTAAGCGCCATGGCGAATTCGATCCGCATTTTGCCGGGCTCAATCGCTCCGATGCTGCCATCCCGGGAATCGGCAGAATACTTTTTGACCAATCCGGCAAAACGTCCGGGATCGGCGGCAAGTTCGGCTTCGATGTTTTGGCAAACGAGGCGATAGTCGGAGCGGAGATTTTCAATTTTCAGCATAGCAAGTTCATAAGTTTCGGTACCGGAGAGTTCTTTGCGGTGTTTTTCAAAATATTCATATATCTCCTGCGGAGTGGCTTCTCCGGCGATGGCGCCCTGACGTTGAAGCATGTAAAAATAGATCATGCGTTCTTCAAGTTCTTTGCGGAACTTCTCAAAATCCACTCCGGTGGCAATCAGTTTGCGGCGCAACTCCGACCGGGAACGGCATCCCATGCGAAAAGCCGCCTGATCAAGTTCCTGTTCAAAATAACTGCTCTGGATTCTGCCCGGTTGTTTGTAATAATCCGCGATGATCAATTTGCGGTTGATGAGTTCGTCGACTGCTTTTTTGCGGATATTGCGGATTTCCTGTTCCAGACGTTTGCTTTCAAAAGCGGCGAATGCCTGGATTTCCTGCGGGCGGCTGATCTTCAGAACATCCTGCAAAGAGATCGCTTCACCATTTACACTGGCAAGAATAGAGTTGATTTCAGAACTGGAAACCGCTTTGGGAGCCACAGCCCCGGACACCACCTGCCCTGCGATAATCAAAAGCAACAATAAAACCTTTTTTTTCATAAATCCGCTCCGCTGTATATTAGATTCCATCTAATATAACGCAACATATTACAAATTACAAATGTTTTGAATCAAATCTCGACAACAACGCTCCCCTGACGTAAAATCTTTACAGGGTAAACAGTTGTATCGACCACAGTCGAAGCTTTGGATTCCTCCGGGATCATGCCGCCGTCAACAAAGTAATCCACACTCCCGGCAAGTTGGGCAAGCGCTTCCTGACAACTGCGGGCATCCGGTTGTCCGGAAGCATTGGCACTGGTTTGAGCCAGCGGTTCATCCAGTTTTTCAACGATCGCAGCAAGTAAAGGATGATCCGGTATCCGGTACCCTTGAGTTTCCCGGTCAGCCGTTTCCGAAATCAACGTCAGCGCTCCCGGAGTGTACCGGGAAATCAGATCCGCTGCGCGATCATTCACAACGACATTGCATTTTTGCAACATCGGAATACCGGAAACAAACCAGCCCAACACTTTGGAAAACGGCCGCTGTTTCAACTCAAAAATCCGGCGGCATGCCGCTTCATCACTTGCCCGGCAGACCAGAGCGTAAACCGTTTCCGTGGGAACCAGTATCACCGCACCGGGACGGCGGAGGGTTTCAACCGCTTTCTGAACGATATTCTGAAAATCTTTCATCTGCTCACTCTTCACTGCAGTTGATGCTGATACGTTCTCCGATATAGCAGAAACAGGCGGCAAGCAGTGCGCTGATAAACGCATAGACCGCACCGCAAACGATCGCCCGGTCAAATATGGGACTGTTCAGGAGTTTCACAAATGGGAGTTTGCTTCCGCAACTGGTAATGAAAACGTATCCGAACCAGACGGAAGTTCCGACCAGCATGGTCGTCCAAGCCACATTTTTGCCTGCTTTCGGCACATAGAGCGCCATCAAAACCGGGATGAAGACGACTACCAGCTGGAATATCCAACTCTTGATCATCAATTCATAAATGCTTTCGACATGGAGAGCAAAGTAAAGCGCGATCACCGTGAACAATACGGTAGTAATACGGGTGACACTCAGCATGTGGCGCTTCATGAAGTCCGGAGTAAGCGGTTCGAGGATATTGTTGCACATCAGAGAAGCTCCTGCCAGAAGCGAACTGTCAGCACTGCTCATGATCGCCGCCACCAGCGCCGAGAGGAATATCGTCAGCAATATCGGGTGGATATTGCCCAGTACGATAAATGCCATGCGCGGCAAGACCTGATTTCCCAAATCACCGCCGATCGAAGCTTCATCAATGCCGTGGTTGCGGAATACCACTCTGGCACAGAAACCGATGATGATCGGAATCATGCCGATTATGATATAAAAAAATCCGGACATGATCGAACTCGACACTGCAATACGGTCATCTTTACTGGCAAGCGAACGCTGTACCAGATCCTGACCGACCATACATCCGAGTCCCATAACGATCCAACTGCCGATGTAGTAGACCACATCATTAAAGTTGCCGACATTGGAGGGAAGCAATGAAAGATCCTGCGGAGAAAGCGAATTGAGCAGCGCTTCTGAGCCTCCGGCGAGATTGACCGCGCCCGGCATGATGATGATCAAACCGATGACCATGATGGAAACCTGAACCACATCAGTAAGCGTGACCGCCCACATGCCGCCGGCACAGGTGTAGAGCAGAACGACGGCGGCACCGATCCAGGTTCCGGTATTGACCGACATTCCGGTCAGCATATTGAGAATAGTGCCCAAGCCTTTGAGCTGTGATCCGAGCCAACCGACATAGACCGGGATCATCCATATCGTGGCATAAATTCCGGCGGCGGTTCCATAGCGGCGCCCGATGATATCAGTAACCGTCATGCAGCCTTTTTTACGGAGCAGACCGACGATAAAAATACCGGCAAAAATCAAACTCAATGCCGCGCCGAAGGGGTCGGCAAGTACACCGAGCAGACCATCTTTGTAAACCGTTTCCGAAACCCCCATACTGGAACCGGCACCGAACCAGGTCGCAAGAAGCGTTGCGGTAGCCATCCACAGCGGCAAACGCCGTCCGGCAACCAGGAAGTCGTTCATTTCTTTCACTTTGCGGCTCGACCACCAGCCGATAAACAGCATGATCGCACAATAAAGCGCCATACCGGCCCACAAAATGATTTTAGTATTGCCCGGCAATTCGACCATACCGGAAGCCATAAGCATATTCATTGATCAACCAATCCTTGATTTGAGATTAATTCATTTGATTTTGGCAAAACGTTTACGCAATTCCGCTTTGCATTCCTGAAGTCTGGCACAGGATTGATGATTTTTGTAAAAACAATCCAACGGGTAGCATCCGGAAACCAGTCCATGCCGGGGCGCAGTGGTGCAATCTCCGAAAGTACGGCAGATGCGGCGGATATCCAACTCCTTGCCGGCGAGCGTATCTGCCGGAATATCCGGGTAAGAAAGCACCAGACGGCCGTAACCGGCAAAATCAGCATTCCCTTCGCGGATGAATTTCTGCATGACCGGGACAAAGTATTCCTGCAGACAGGTGCAGCCGGAGGTGATGAAGCGCAGTTTGCTTCCGGCGAAACGGGTCTTCAATTCTTTTACCGCCTGAAGCTGACGGGCGGCGCCGATGACCGGTTCTTCCGGAGGCAAATAGCCGTCGGAAACCGGATAGTATGCCGGACGCTGAAAATGGGGATTGTAATAGGGGCTGCACGCAGTGGTGCAGAGCAGTTCGATGCCGTAGGATTGAGCCATTTCGAGCAGTTTGACCGTTTCGGTCAGGTCATAGCCGAGGCCGGTACCGTCACCGGCAAAAGCATAGCGGTAATTGCCGACACCGATGCCGTTGCGTTCCATCGGGATGCCGACGTGACCGGGGCCGGGTTCAAAGGGCAGACAGTCAAAGAGCGAAAGACGGAAAGCAACCGCGATTCCGGGGACTTCAGTCTGAATGCGTTCAACGATCTCCCGGAAAAAGCGGGTGCGGTTTTCAAAATCACCGCCGAATTTTCCCGGACGGTCAAACGCGCTCAGGAACTCGTGACCGAGATAACCGTGTGCCATTTTAACATCGACGAACTTGAAACCGGCTTCTTTGGCGAGGCGGGCGGATTCGACAAAGCATCCGATGATCCGTTCCACTTCAGCGTCAGAAACCACATTGTCTTTGGAGCAATGGAATTTTTCGTCCAACAGCGGATGAGCGTACGCGGTCACAGATTCAAGTTTCGCATCATCGTTGGGATGGCTGAAACGGCCGGAATGGGTCAACTGCAGTCCGATAAAAAGATCGTCGGCAGTGCCGAATTTCGCCGCATGGGCAGTGACCATATCATTGTAGAGTTTTTTGAAGTTTCCGACATTGTCTTTGGTCAGCATCATCTGCCGGGTATTGCTTTTGCCGGTGTGAGTGACGGCACATGCTTCACAACCGAAAAGCAGTTTTGCCCCGGAGGTGGCAAAGTTCAGCCAGCGCCGCCGGGTAAGTTCACTCGGAGAACCGTCCGGGAGACAGTCCCAGCCTTCCATGGGGAGGATACACCAGCGGTTGCCGATTTCAAAGCCGTAGCAATTGCATTTTTCTGCCAGCGGAGAATTTTCTGCGGCACTAAGGATTCTATCGTCAAGATCGAGATCGAGATTGAGATCATTTTTAAGGTGCAAACGGAAGGATTCTGCCGTTTTGAAAGAGGGAATGCGCGGATATTCTGACATTTTTATTAAAACTCCTGATTTTTTCTGTATACATTTTTGGTACGGTAATCCGCCCATATATTCTCAAACCAACCATCGGTTTCCGGGATCGGTCGGCACGGGACCCAGCGGTGCTGAAACGCTCCATCAGCAAATCGGGTTTCCAACACCTGGTTCCGGAAATCGCAGTTTTCGGCAACGATTTCACCGTTTTTATCCAGCACCGCCGCCGAACCGCGGGAACCGGTGCCGGAACGGATTTGGAAAAGTATTGCCGAAAGATATGCCATGTGGGCAAATGCCAATTGCCGGTTGACCAGCGCCTGAGCATCATATCGGGCAGGATAACCGCCTGCCTCAATGGCGGAATAGAGTTTTTCTGCGTCATCAAGGGCGCTGACGATTTTGTCAGCATTTCTCAAATGTCCGGCAAAAAGAGTCATCCGCTGTTGGAGTTCCCGGCGGTCAGCATGAACATCCCGGGAGCCGGAGAGGAATTTTTTCAAATGCGCTTTGACCTTTTCCGCTTCAGCTTCGGCTTTGCCGATATCGATCTGTTCATCCTGACGGCAATTTGCGATAAATTCCGCAGCCCGGAAAGCTCCCACCTGCCCTGCATTGAGCGCCGAACCGCCCGGACGGGTGACTCCATGAGAGCCGTTGACCTCTCCGATGGGGAAAATATTGGCAACGGTCGGGGATTCATACCAGATGTTTCCGGCAAGTCCGCCGTTGTTGTGCTGAGCGCAGACGGCGATTTCCAACATTTCATTTTCGAGGTCGATATTGTGATCTTTGTAGAGAGAGATCGCGCCCGGATTCATCTTTTGCAGGCGTTCAAACGGGGTGCCGAAAAGCGCACCGGAACGCTCTAAATAGGTGTAGGCTTCCGCTGAAAGTGCGGAGAAATCCAACCCTTCCGGATTGGAACGGAAATCAAGGAACACCCGCCGCTTACGCACTGCCGTTTCCTGATGAACCAGCATGTCGATCATCGAAGAGCCTTCCAGCGCCTTGCGAACATCAAAGGGCCACTGGTATCCTTTCAGGAATACCATCGAATTCATCCGCCCGGTGTCATCTTTGTAATAGTCGCGCAGAAATTCTCTTTCATCCGAGCCGTCGGCTTCGCAGGAAACGAAGCGGGGCAAGACCTGCATGTAGGTTCCGGAAACATTCCAGCGGAATTTGATCGAAGCCATGCCGAATTGGGATTCCGGAAGATTTTGAGCCAACGCACCTTTTTCCAATGCCAGACCGATCGCTCCGGTGTGACCGCAGGGATAGACGCTCTGCTGATACAATCCGCCGGGACCGCCGACAGCAAAAACCGTATTATCGGCAAGGATGGTTTCCAATTCATGAGTTTCACTGTTGAGCGCCACTGCGCCGCAGATTTTCCGGTCACAGCAGATCAATTCTCCGACGGTGCGCTTTTCGGCGATCTCCACTCCGGCGCGTTTTACAGCATCGATCAACGCCAGACACATCTCTTTTGAGGTGTACGGACCGCAACTGGTGGCACGTCGCTTGGGGTCATGGTCGGTCTTGTAACCGATGTACTGACCGAATTCGTCGTGAGGAAACGGCACACCGAGATTGACCAGATTCATAAAGCAACGCACCGACAGCGCTGATTCGATCAGGGCGATGTCGCCATGCACCGAACCGCCGTCAAAGAGTGTTTGGGCAAGCAAGCCGGGAGAATCGGGTTCATTGCCGTAAATGCCCAATTTGTAATAGGTTTGCTTGTCGCTTCCGGTATTTATGGAGGTTCCGCTGTGCAATCCTTCGGAAAGAAGCAGAACATCCCGGACGCCGTGTCTGCTCAAATTGAGCGCGGCAGCCAGACCTGCGGCTCCGGAACCGATGACAAGAGTATTGACTTTTCGCATAAGCAAGATTCCTGAAAACTAAAATGCAAAATTGAACAATGGAAAGTGTTTCAGCCATGCGTTGGGATTGGTATTCCACAAGCCGAATTGGAGCCCTTTGCCTTCTGAATAATTGATCAAGCCGGTCTGGACTCCGAATCCCTGCGGGGGGTCTGCCTGACTGAAGTTGTTTTCGATGACCGCATCCGGCTTCTCCTGATTGATCAGTCCCAATTGCAAACCGTTGTTATGTTCGGCAAGGTTTACAAACCCAGCCGAAACACCGTAGTTGCGTTCAGCACCGCCTGCGGCAAAAATCGACAAGCCGCGGGATTCATGGCAGACATCCAGCAAAGAAAAACTCAATCCGCTTTTCTTTTTGTTGAAAGCATGGATCCCGGCAACACTCAATCCGTTGATCTCTTTCTGGTGAACCATGCCGCCGACTGACATACCGTAAACCGGAGTATTCTGATCGAAAACTCCACCGCCGAAAAACGGCAATCCGGTCAACTGCAGAGGGGTAAAAGAATTATTTACAACCGGCTTTTTTATCGGCTGAGAGCGAAAAGAGGGCTGGGAGGAAGATGACAGCATCGTCGCCGCCAAAAATCCTCCGGCGCATACGGTCACGATCGCCGCCAGAAATCTTTTACGCTTTTTCGCACCCATTGATCACAATTTTCCGATATTCATACCGCCGTCAATATTGATCACCTGTCCGGTGGAGTATGCCAGATCGCCGCGCAGCAGAGAAGCCACGGCTTTGGCGATATCTTCCGGATATCCCCAACGGGGCTGCAAGGTCAGACCGCCGGCGATCAGATTGTCATATTTTTCTTTGACACCGCTGGTCATATCAGTTTCGATGATACCGGGACGGATCTCATAAACATTGACCCCGAATTCAGCCATACGGACCGCCCAGAGTTTGGTTGCCATCCCCACTCCGGCTTTGGACATGCAGTATTCGCCGCGGTTGATGCTGGCAACGGTTGCGGAACAGCTGCCGATATTGATAATGGTTCCACTGCGTTGAGCAGCCATCTGTCTTGCCGCCAGCTGGGTAAAGAAGAAACTGCCGCGCAGATTGATATTCATCACAAAATCGAAACTTTCACCGGTCATTTCCAGAATATCAGCACGCACTTTGGGTGCAACTCCGGCATTGTTGATCAAAGCATCGATCGAACCGAAGCGTTCAATGATGGAACTGATGGTATTCTCCCGATCGCTGTCACTGGAAATATCACAGCGGAAATAATCGGCATCGACCCCATATTTTTCCTTGAGTTTGGCGCACTGCGCCTTACCGGTTTCGGCATCCTGGCGGGCGCAGAGCGCCAGATTCCAATTTTCAGAAGCCAGTTTCTCGGCGATTCCGGCGCCGATACCGCGACTGGCTCCGGTGATGACTGCACATTTTCCCATATTGAAACTTCTCCAACTATGCAAATTTTATAAAAAGTAATTTGAAATATTACACTACTTGTAATATATTTCCAAAGTAGTGTTTTTTCAACCGTAAAAGCGAGATTTATTGATACAATGATTGATCGGGACCGGCAATTAATGCTTCCGGAACAGGAGTTCGTCCGGGAATGCTGTTCTCTGGAGTTTTTCAAATCTTCCGGAGCCGGCGGTCAGCACCGCAACAAAACCTCCAGCGCCGTCCGGATAATCCATACGGAATCCGGATTGCGCGCCGAAGATTGCTCTGAACGCAGTCAGCATCGCAACCGCAGCAACGCAGTTGCCAAACTGAAATTATCCATCGCACTGAAAATCAGAAAGCCGCCCGAAGACACCCTGCCCCGGATGGAGTGTTCCGTCAACGCGCCGGACTATCCGCTGTTTGTGGCAGAACTGTTCGATATATTGACCGTTTGCGGATTTGACCACCGTGAAACGGCGCGGATTTGCGGGATTTCGGCTTCGGCACTTTTGAAAAAACTCTTCCGTGATCCGGCCGTGTGGCAGGAGTTCTGTTCACAAAGAGAAAGCCGCGGGCTTCCGCGGCTTCACATCTGAATCAATCTTTTTTCGCTCCGGCGCATTGCAGGATCGTAACCAGCGCCAACAGCAGCACCGCCTGAAACACCAGGATCGCCGCCGTGGTAAAGTCTCCCCAGTATATCGGAAGCGTACTCGATCCCAGCGCCAGTGCCAGCAGATGTACCGCCAGCACCGCCTGCGGCCGGGTAAGCCCCATCCGGGCAAAACGATGGGAAATATGATTGTGATCGCCGATCCAGAATGGTTTTTTATTCAGGGTGCGGATGATCACCACCATCATCGTGTCAAAGAGCGGCAGCGCCAGGATCAGCGCCGGGATCAGCACCGGGAAATGCGACAGCGAATATCCCGAATCAAAACAGGTGACCTGCGCGGCGATGACCGCCGCAAGAAATCCGATAAAATGACTGCCGGAATCTCCCATAAAAATCGATGCCGGAGCCGAATTGTAAAACCAGAATCCACAGCACACGCCACAACTCAATGCGGCAAACAGAGCCACAAAATATTGATTGTTCAACGCGGCGATGACCGTAAAGAATCCGGTGGCGATCGCAATCGTTCCCGCCGCCAGACCATCCATGTTATCAAAAAAGTTGATCGAATTCATCATCAGCATTATCCAGAAAACGCTGACACATTTCACCAGAACCGGATTGGAGATGAACAAACTCACCCGCACTCCGCCGCCCAGTACCGCAACCAGCGCGATAATGAATTGACCGGCAAACTTGACCGAGGCACTCAACGCAAATTTATCATCGATCAATCCGAGGATAACCGCTCCGGTGGCGGCGATCACCAGAAATGCCAATTCCGAAAGAGCAAATTTAAATCCCGGAAAATGTTCGGCAAAAGTACTTTCAAATCCCGGAAGTTTTTCCGATATCACCAGTATCGCACCTGCGACCAGGCAGATCAGCCATGCCAGATACATAGCAGCGCCGCCCAAAAGCGGAGTCGCTTTCCGGTGACCTTTGTGATTGTTCGCCGGAACATCCATTAATCCGGTCTTTGCGGCAATTATCCGGAAAACCGGAGTCAGCAGCAGACACATCCCGCAGCCTCCGGCAAAAGCGGTTCCATAAAGAAAAAGCCAATTATTCATATTGAAAACTTCCTCAACAGGGTTCTCCGGCAAGTTTCCGCCGGACTGATTCAAATATTATAACCGTTGCCGCCTGGGCAGCATTGAGCGACTCGTAATTTCCGGGCATCGGGATAATGACTTTGCCGGCAGGAGCATATCCGCCGAGCACCCCATTGGGTTCTCCTCCGATGACGATCACCGAATGGTCAAAGAGACCGGGACAGGTAAAACAACTTTCTCCCTCGTGGGGGTCAGCTATAAAGAAATTGCAGTATCCGCAATCCCCTGCCCGTTTTGCCAGTTCATCAAGCGTTTCAAAACGGCGCATATTCAGACCGAATTGCGCTCCCATACCGGAACGTATCGCCTTATCGCCCCACGGATCGATCGATCCCTTGGTATACCACAACTCCTTGCCGCCTGCGGCACGGAAAGTCCGGATTATCGTACCGAAATTTCCCGGATCGCCGAGTTGATCCAGCGCCAGAATAAAATCTCCGGAAACCGGTTCTGCCGGTTCCGGCGGAATCGATGCGACCGCGAGAATTCCCTGCGAATTCACCGTATCAGAAAGTTCTTCAAATGACTTTTCGTCAACCATCCGCAAATTCTGCGGAACTACTCCTGGCAGAGCCGCCAGACCGCGTTCAGTTGCGACCGTAAACTGTACAAGTTGCGGGAAGTGGTCAAGTAATTCCCGAACCGCCCGGACTCCTTCACAACGACAACACCCGGAACGGCGTCTGCCATTCCGGGTTGTCAATGCTTTCACAAGCGAGCGTTCTCTTTTGGAGAGTTCCATGCTTACTTTTTCGCGTCAGCTTTTTTTCCGGCAGCGTTGACGGCGAAATCACCGTTTTCGATCGCGGCAAGCATCTGTTCGCACTGGGACATCCATGCCGGGAAGGTGTAATCGTCGGTCACCAAACCTTTGCGGGCAACCATACGTTTGAGCATTTCGCGGGCACCGTTGATATCTTTGACGGAGAGCATCATGCGGGCAGCCTGACATCCGGCATGAAGTTTGACTCCGGCAGAAAAAGCGGTGTCATCGGCGACAGCGCTCATGATCCTGGCGGCATCGGCGGCTTTGCCGGACTGTTCAAGGATTCCGGACATTTCAAAAGCCGCGCACTGGCGCAGGATGACATCAGCTTCCGGATTGTCGTAAACCGCCTTCAACTGATCGGCGGCACCGGCGAGATCTTTTTTCTCAACCATCATTCCGGCGAGCCGGAAACGGGCAAGATCGACACCAGTGACAGAAGTGTTGGCAGCAATAAGTTTGGCAAGTTCATCGGCTTCGGCAGAAACAAATTTCTGCTGGATTTCGATTTTCCTGTCACTGCTGTGCTTTACTGCGGCGTAAATTCCGACACCGGCAAGAACCACGATGACCGCAGCAACGGCGACTTTTACCCAATATTTGCTGATGAACAACTCGACACGTTCAGTTTCACTGAGCAGTTCCTTTTCAAAACCGTCGATATTTTTGACTTCGCGTTTGGCCATTTTATCAAACTCCTTGAGGTTTTAAGATCAATGGTGGGAGAAAATACGTTCGGGGGCATGGAAGAGAGCGACACCGAGTTCATTGGCGCGTTTCACCACATCGGCGTCACGCAGACTGCCGGAGGGAGAGATGATCGCCTTGATACCGGCTTTGGCGGCGGCTTCGACACCGTCTTCAAAGGGGAAGAAACCGTCGCTGGACATAACAGCGCCTTCGAGGGTGGCAGTACCGGTGTACTTTTCTTTGAACTTCACGATCGCCTGTTCGATGGCACCGACCCGATCCTGTTCACCGGTTCCGACCGCCAGAGTCTGACCGTTGGCGACGATAACGACACCGTTGGAACGGACACTGAGGTTGACATGCCAGGAGAAGACCAGATCCTGCTTCCGGGCATCGGTGCATTCTACAGTGGAGGCCTGTTCGCCGCAGCGGCTGTTGCTGCCATGAGCAGGAACCAGATCATCGACCGAACGGATCGCGGTCAGAAGCGGAGCGGCGATAACCAGAGAGCCGTCCGCGAGAACTTTGATGGTATCAGCGCTGTCAGAAACTTCATCACGGAAGCGGGGCAGAGAAGCAAGATCACCGCATTTGATGATACGGATGTGCTTATTGAGTTTGTAGTTTTCGCCGTCGTTGAAGATTTCGAGAACGCCATCTTCAAAATCCGGAGCGACCACACATTCAACGAAGGTGCTCATGATCTCTTTGGCAGTTTCGCAATCGACCGGAACGTTGAAAGCGACCACACTGCCGAAAGCGGCGCGGGAGTCAGCATCACGCGCTTTCTTGTAAACGTCGAGCAGAGATTCTCCGGGGCAGCTCATCGCGGCGCCGGAAGGGTTGACGTGTTTCATCACCGCGCAGCTGGGAACATCGCAATATTTGACGATGTTGAGCGCACCGGAGATATCTTCGAGGTTGGTCTGGGAAAGACCGCTCTTGCCGTTTTTAAGGATCTTCATGGAACCGATCGCCCCATTGGAGTTGACCGGGCGATAGAAAGCCGCCGGCTGATGGGGGTTGGTGCCGTAACGAAGATCTTCGATCTTTTCGTAAAGTTTTCCGGCGACTTCGACGGTTTCCGGGAAGTTTCCGACATTTTTTTCCAGATAAGTGGAACGGGACAATTCAGTAGCCATAATCACTCTTTCTTTGTATTTTTTGCAGAGCAAAAGCCCCACATGTTAAAAAAAACATAAAATTTCACATTTTACAATATATCACCATTTGAACTTTAGCGCAAATGGAACTATCTTTTAATAAGGAGTTTTTTTGATTTATTTTTCAGAGAGTTGATAATATTATGGAAAAAATCGGGCAAAACGGCAAAAAAAGGGGATGGTTCATCACCATTGAAGGACCAGAGGGGGCTGGAAAAAGTTCCTGTGCCGAAGTTTTGATGAACTTTTTCAATACCCGCAACCTCCCGGTCTTAAGCACCAGAGAACCCGGCGGAACCCCGCTTGCCGAAAAATTGCGGGAAACCGTAAAAAATAAACCGGACGATGGCGAAGTCATCCATCCTGAAACCGAACTGCTGCTGATGGAAGCCGCAAGGGCTCAGCATGTACGCGAAAAAATCCTGCCGGCGATCGAACGGGGAATCACCGTCATCTGCGATCGTTTCACCGATTCGACCACCGCCTATCAGGGCGGCGGCAGAAAGATGGACTGCCAAATCATAACCGGATTCAACAACTACGCTTCCGGTATCTGCCGTCCGGATCTGACGATCCTGCTCGACCTGCCGCCGGAGTGCGGATTCCGCCGCGTTGCCAAACGGGCAAGCGCCGATGCGGCAAATGACCGTTTTGAAGCGGAAAAAATGGAGTTTCACCACCGGGTCCGGGAAAAGTTCCTCGATATCGCCAAAAGCGAACCGGAACGGGTAAAGGTCGTCGATGCCAGTTTGCCGCAGAATGAGGTCGCATCACTCGTGGAGAAAATTATTGATGAGTTTATACGCTGAATACCTGAAACGCTGTCCCGATTTGATCGGATGCCTGGAAAATGCCCGGGCATCCGGCCGGATGGCGCACAGTTTTCTCATCCACGCGGCCGACAGCCGTACCAGGAGAGATTTTGCCAAAATAGTTCAGCTGATTTCCGGATGCCGCAATCACAATAACGGCAGACCGGATTTGGAGTGTTCATTCTGCCGTCAGATCGAAAATGGTTCTTACGCCGATCTGCACCGGATATCCCCGGTCGGCAAAATGTATCAGATCCGGGTCGGGGACCGCAACAATCCGGAGCCGAACACCCTGCGGGATATGCTTGATCACCTCGGATACACCGCCGGAAAATACCGGAAGTTCGGAGTTGTGGAAGATGCCGACCGCATGGGCGTTGAAGCGCAGAATGCCCTCTTGAAAACACTTGAAGAGCCGCCGCCGGAAACGACGATAATCCTGTCCACAGCCAATCCCTCTTCGCTGTTGCCGACGACCCGTTCCCGCTGTCAGATTTTATCGGTTCCGGATGACGGCATCTCCTTTGAATTCGAGGGGCAGGATCAGGTACGCGAAGCGTTGTTTGAACTCTGTTTCAACTGCCGCAACGATCTCTGCCGCACAGAAGAGATGGTTCAGTCGCTGCTCGCGGTCGCTTCTGCGCTCGCTGATGCCGCAAGAGAACAGTGCGAACAGGATTTTGCCGGATTGATCAAAAGCGCCGCCGCTTCCGAAGACCCCGGCGTTATCAAGCAGATGGAAATTCGCATTGCCGATGCCGCAAGCGGCGAATATATGCGTAAACGGCGTAGTTTCACCGCGTTTATCTCTACTTTCTGTTCTCTGGTCTTTATGCTTTCTCAAGGCGTCGACCGCACCGCCCTGCCCAATTGCGAACTGCTTGACCGTCTTGCCCTGCCCCACGCCATCGCTCCGGAGCGCGGCGAAGCGATCCTCAAAGAAGCTGAAGACCTTGAGTACACCCTCAACTACAATGTCAATGACGAACTTGCCTTACGCACCTTTGCAGTAAACATTGCCATGGGATAAATTATCATGAAAAGAGAAAACAATAAAATCCGCCGGAGCAAACGTGAAAGAGGAAGTACCACCTTTGAAGCGATCATGGCGATCGTAATACTCTTTCTGATTGTCTTTTCCATGCTTCAGATCTATCACTGGTGCATGACTAAGCAGGTGTGTCAATATTCGGCATTTTTCGCAAATAAATGGGTTTCGCTCGGATACCATGACGAACTTGCGCTCCGGGCAGCCAAGGTGGCGGCGATCCCGATCTGCGGACGGAGCGTGGGATCCGGCGATGATGATGAAGCCGCCGCCGAACGGTATATGATAGATGGAGATAATTCCGGGGTTCAGTACGAATACTGGCATCCGAGAAACAAAACTTTCGACAACGTCAATCTTGCCGTCTACCGCACCAGCAATTCCCGTGAAACCGATATAACAACCACCGTGAAGTTGGAGAATGCCCCCCTGCTCAATCCCCATTTGGCGCAATTTCTCTCCATTCGCAAGGCGCCTGACCCCAAAGCATCGGTCGATGGCTACAATTACAGTAAGGAGTATCTGGAATAATGAAAAGGCTCTGCTCCCGTTACCGCCGTATAAATTCAGGAAACCAGTCCGGACAGGTTCTGGTTGCCGGAATATTCATCCTTATAATTTTGCTGTTGCTGGTCTTTTCCGGGTTTGACGTTTACAACGCCATCCGCAGTAAATTCAAGATCGAGACCGCGCAGGAATCTGCCGCGATTGCCGGAGCCACCTGGCAGCGGGATTCGCTCAATCTCATCGGAGAGATAAATTTGATCAAAGCGTGTTCAGTTTTGCTTGAGGATGACTCAAACTGGGTGATTCCGCTTCCGAAACTTCCGTCACCATCCAGTCCGCTTTACAATATCACCAAGGCCCTGCGCGACCGGATTTTTCAATCAAGAATCGATATTCTTACCGAAATGCAGACCCGTGTAAGTTTTATCGGACCTCTGATCGGTCTGGCGGCGGCTCAGCAGGCGGCAAAAGCCAACGGGATCGCTTCGATCGGTGATCTTGATCACTATATCGAAAATTTGCGTACCAGTTCACGCTACCGCGAAGAGTTCGGCGGTGCCAAAACACACATAAACAGATATGCGTGGAGAGAACCCTATATCGGAATGATCGAAAACATCTCCCGCAACGGAGTCGCCGTTTACCCCAATTCGGTGACCTCAACATTCCCCAGCACATCTCCAAGTGAGCTTGGAAACCGGCGTTTTTATCAGGCAATACATCTGAAAAACAATGAGATATCCAATGCGAAAGGTAAAGGGCTTTATCCGCAAACCGGATGGGATGCGTTAAAGAGCATGGTTTATCGTGACCCCATGGCATCACAATTCGCCAATCCCCCCTGGTGGGATATTGACTACAACCGGGTCGCCTTTCCGAATGAAAGTGAAATCTTTACTCTCGGAGTCGGCATCAGCAACAGTACCGAAATATTCAGTGAGGAAAAACGCACTCTGGTCGAAAAAGCCGCCGCCAATCACATGTCAAGTTCAAGTATTGAAGCCATTTACAACAACGCAGGCTTCCCCCTTCCTCCAACCGGGATCTCACTCAATTTTTTCAGTTATGACAACTCCTGGTACCCATCTTATTACCGTAATCAACACAGCGATTACGACGAGGAACACTTCAATTATTGGTTCAAAGGCGATGCGTTGAAACGCAACGTCAAGGAAAAATACATCTACGAAGGCCCCGCCGCATATGTGGAAACCAAAGTTGATCTCGGAAAAACTACTTCTCTGATCCACATAACCGGTCAGTCCACCAGTAATTCCGGCAGTGTCCGCTTCGGAAGCAAAAACATCGACATGGTCGATGATATCAGCGATTACCGTCCGGGAAATATCGCCAAAGTGCTGGGCAGTATTGATGAACGTACCCCGCCGATCGCACTGCCGGTGGTGCTTCCGGTTTTCAATAAAGTGAGCATGATGCCGACCTACATGCCGATACCGTACAATTTCAATGTACTGCGTCCGGATGATGATGATTTGAAACGTTTTCTCTCGTGGCTTTCGACCAAAGAATCTCTGGATGATGAATCGGGACTTCCATCGGGTGGCAGCTACTATCTCGAAGCATTGCGGATTCTGGTCAAAGGACCGCAATTCCGCTACTACGGATGGAATCCGGGGTTCGATACCGTAAAGTTTGACGAGGAGTGGAAAGATAAACTTGCGGAATGGCACGAAAACCGCCAAAAAGAACCGGAAAAATATCAATACACCTTCGAGGGAGATCACACCCTGCCCGGCTACTATCAGGAACCCAATATTTTTACCGCCTGTCAATGTACCACCTCCTGTTCCGGCGTGGTCGCAGTAAAAGATCAGCAAAATGGTGGAATCGCCTATCGTCATTTTATAGAAGGGACAAGAACCTACATGGTGGTAGACAGCAAAGGGCACATTGTCACGCGCACGGAATCTGATCCGACCAGGGATCCGACCTGTTGCAGTACATACTATTTCCCCTCCGGCGGCAGTGGCGGTTCGATGAGCCAGATGACCGGCGGCGGCTACAGCGGCGGCAAGAGCAAAAAAGGAAAAATACGCTGACAGGAAAATTATAACGATGCAGAAACAACGCAAACATGAATCAGGTCAGGCTATGATGGAATTGACCATCATGCTGCTGGTCCTTGCCGGAATGATCCTTGCCGTTGTCATGATCAGCGGCATTGAAATATCCAGCAACGATATGCTGCTTTCCGCAAGGCATAATGCCCAGAAAAATGCCAGAAGTACAACTCCCACACACAGTCAGCAAAACAGTGAGATCAGCAACTGGAGTTATTTCAAACTTGATCTCACCGGAAAAGGTTTCGGCGGTTCTCAAACGCTTATTCGCAGCAACAAGAGAAATTATCGAATCCGGACCCGCGACAATATACTGCAAATACCGTTTTCATATCAAAGCAATATGTCCGCCAATGGCAATGTCAACACCATGGACGGAGTTTACAGCAAAATGACCTCTGCCGCTTACAGTAAATGGGAACTGCTGAAACTGGGGGATCAGTACAGCAAATGGAAAAATCTTCAGAACTTTGATCCGGCATTCCAAAACGACTTTGCCGAATCCATCCATGACGGGAACGCTTTCAACTCGGCTCATTTAGTCGAGGGTACGGGAGATACATCATCCGGTGCTGCAACGATCAATGCGCGCCATCAGGCAGCCGGAGCCGTCAGCCGGGATGATGCAGCCAGGGTCATGTATGATTCATTCCGCCGGCTTTTCGGAGTCCGCATTGACAATATAAAAATGCGTGACCACGAAACCAATAAAGTTTATCTCCCGGCACAATATCCGGAAAACGGAAGTGAGAGCGAGTAAAAATATTTTGCTCTCACTTTTTATACGCCCGCCGTGCTTTCCATCCGCAATTACGGAAAAATTCATAGAAATAATCATCTGCCAGCGCGATTACGTTGATTGCGAATGGATATTTATGGAACATTTCTTTCCATTGAGAAACCAACTGATCGATTTCCGGAATAAGTTTTTTGCGTTCTTTCGCCGGAGTCGCCCAGTATTTGCGGGCAAATTCACTGTTGCGTCTAAAGAACTCCAGTCCGGTGCTGACAAAATCAATGCGCTTGAGAATAGATTCATCATTGCCGGCAGCATTTCGGGCATCATTCAACAGAGTTTCAAGACGGCGGAATTCTTCCGGAGTGAAAACCCGACAGAATCTGCCGAATCTGGAGGCAGGAATTTCCGTAATATCTTCGAGCGATTTGATCGAAACCCCACCGGAATTCCGGTATACATCGGTAAGTTTTTCGCAATGAGCATAATACTTTTTCATGGCTTCTCCGGCGGTTCCGAAACCGCTTTTACAGAAATCATCGACCAGATCATCAACGGATGCCGCCGGATTCCACAGCAAATTTGCCAACACATAGTAGTTGAGCGCATTGGTTGCCCAATGGTGCGGCAGAGTATCAAAGTCGCCGCCGACCATACCGGTTGCGGCAAAATGTTTAAGATCTTTTGCCATATTCCGGTAGTAGAGGAACGGCATGCCGCTGCCCCCACCGAGGAAATTGGGGCGCCAGCAAAGTTCGCTGGCAACACTTGACCAGAAATCCCAATATTCCCGGTCTCGAGCATGATTTCTGATATTGAGATACTCGCCGCCGACAAAAGTTATAAGCATGTTATCGGGGAAATCACGGTAGTACTCCGGCGGAGCAAGGTATCCTGCGTAAGCAAGATAAACGCCTTTGATATCCGGACGGGACTTTTGCAGTTCCTTAACTGCTTCGCAGGTAAAACGCAGCACCCGGTCGGTCATTCCGGGATAACGGTAAACCGGACGGTTGCGGCCCAGAAAAACCCGCTTGGTTGAGAGGTTGCCATTTGAGGGATCCCATTTGCGGCAATTTTCACACATGCACATAATGTCATATCCACCGTCGCTGGGAGAGAAACGGTAATATTCCACATTCTTATATTTGGGCTTTTTAAGATTTTCAAGTGCTTCTTTTGCCGCAAGTTTTATTGTTTCCGGGTTGGATTTGCAAATACGGACATGTTTAGTTTTCATCTTGCGGACAGTTTCAAACTGCAAGCCTAAAACTTCCGGTTCAGTTTTGCCATATTTATTCTGCCAGGAGTAGAAGTTGCCACCACCACCTTCATTCAATGAGCCGCCGAGCCGCTGCGGAGCATTCCAGGCGGCATGTCCGGCACGCATTTTTACAACCTTGTCGACATCCCAACCTAAAATATTGCAATTTTTAATGGCATTCTCAGAAGCATTCACTTTGATGATTTTCCCCTCCGGATTTTTCCATTCGCGCGCGCCATTGGAAAGTCCATTGCGAATATAACGCTTGCGCAACGGGGAAATATCGGTCAACTCAAAGGGCGCAATTTTAACATCGGCAGTTTTGACGAAAACTTCACCGCCCTCACCGGGCCAGAGCATCCGGTAACCGAGGATTTCTTTCATGAAAGTCTGAATACCCAACGACGGAGTCGGTGCACTGATAACGATTTTGTTTCCGCTTGCCTTGATCTCGACCTTTTTAGAAATCTCAAAATAAACGAGTGTTTTATACGGTTTCCGCCGCCAGTTCCAGATGCCGTCCTTTTCTTTGACCAGACGCCGGGCGGTTATGGGGAGAATCACACCGCACATATTTTTGAGGACATGATTTAACATATTGAACGCACCGCGTTCGCCGACACGTTGAATTACCAGAATGGCTTGCGGCTGCCCTCCGGAAACCAGTTCGATTTTTTCACCGTCAAGTTTGGTAATTTTCCGGTTTGAAACCAATTTTTTCGGAGTGCGCGGAACGACTTTTAAGGGTTTTGCCGCAGGTCCAAGCGGCGTATAATCCCACAATTCGCGTTTTTCTTTGCTCAATGCGGGGTCGTTTGCCATGATGATCGAGTGGAGTTTTTTCGCAAACGGGAAATACTGCTCCAGAGCCGCATTGGCCCGGTCATGGTAAGGCTGCGTGTAACTGGTAAACGATTCGGTCAACCGGATGTTTATAAAATAAACTTTGCCTTTGCCGAATTTATTGACAGAAACCAGCGAACCTGATTGGTTGCCGATTATATTTTGGGCAGTGGTCAGCCCGGAAAGCGCGATCTGACGGACTCGTTGCAGTTTACCATCTTTGTCTTTGCTTTTGGGAGCGAGCATGTGTTCAAAAACATCCGGATTTTTACTGCAATCTTTCCACGCAGGATCCAGAATTTTTGCGTTGCTGTCAAAGACAACGAATTTTTCGGCTCCGAGCAATTTTGCCATTGCTTTGGTATTCGCTTCGCCGGCATAAGTGCCGCCGTTGATCAGGGTGATGAAAGTACCGCCGTTTGCAACGAATTTCTCCAAATCGGCAATAAAATTTTTGTCAAATTTGCGAAAACGGAAAACGGAACTTCCGTGAATGTATATCAGAGTGGAAATTTTATTGAATTCATTGCCGTTGAACTTGATATGCAGCGGCTTATCATGAGTCCATTGCGGATTGAATACTGTTGCACTGATCAGTTCACTGAGCCCATCACAGCCCATACCGCGCATGATGCCGACCGGCTTTGCCGCGAACACCGCAGTTCCCGCCAGCAACACTCCGAATATTGACAAAAATCTCATCACCTTCATAAGCGCTTCCTGTAAAAATCAGCAAAGGCTGTGATGTGCATCACAGCCTTTGCGTTTTGATTATTTTTTGTAATTGTGGATCGGTTTCCAGCCGCAATTACGGAAGAATCCGGTGTAGTTGCTGTAAACCTGTCCGGGAATTGAAATGGCAAACGGCTTTTCTCTGAAAAGTTTCTGCCAGAAAGCAACCAAATCATCAATATCCTTGATCAGGGTTTTGCGTTCCTTTGCAGGAGTATTCCAGTATTTCTGCCAGAAAGCAACCATTTTGCGGCAATATTCCATACCTGCAGCAACGAACTCAAT
Organism: Lentisphaerota bacterium; assembly: GCA_015061805.1. GTDB lineage: Bacteria > Verrucomicrobiota > Lentisphaeria > Victivallales > Victivallaceae > UBA1784. Next base: position 31,846 of record SUVV01000006.1, read on the forward strand.
GCGTTTGGCTTCAGGTGAATTGGCATCAACTTTGGCTTTAGCCGCCTGGAGGTATCCATCGAGGAGATCCATTTCCTTGTTATTGAAAATACGCACAAACTTCTGACGGGCGGAAAGGTCGCCGATATTGGTCAAGTCTTCCTGTTCTTTGACTGAAACTCCGCCGCGCTGAGCGAAAATATCAGTCAGTTTTTCACAATGAGCATAGAACTTTTTCATTTCTTCCGCGCCGGCGCCGAAACCGCTCCGGCAGAAATCATCGATTATATCGTCGACATTGGCTGCCGGATCCCACATCAATTGAGCCAGCACATAGAAGTTCAACGCCTGCGTCGCGTAATGGTGCGGCATGGAGTCAAAGTCTCCGCCGACCATACCGGTAGAAGCGAAATACTTCAGATCCTTATCCAATTCGTGAACGTAGATCAGCGGGAAACCGCAAACACTGTTTGCTCCGAGGAAGTTGGGGCGCCAGCAAAGTTCTTTGGCAACGCCGGACCAGTAGTTCCAGTATTTGATATCTTTGGCACGATTTTTGGGATTGAGGAATTCTCCGCCGACGAAGTTCACCAACATATTGTCGGGGAAATCATGATAATATTTGGGCGGAGCCAGATATCCGGCATAAGCGAGATAGACCACTTTGAGGTTGGGTTTATACTTGCGGAGCTCCTTACCGGCTTCGCAGGTGAAGCGCAAAATACGGTCAGTCATGGAAACATACTGATAGACCGGACGGTTGCGGCCCAGATAAACCCGGGCAGCGCCGAGCGGAGCATCGCTGCAGTCCCATTTACGGCAGTTTTCGCACATGCACATAAGATCATAACCGCCATCACTGGGTGAAAAACGGCAATATTCGGTATCCGATTTGATCCTTTTCAAAACATCCTTGACCGCCTGTTTGATCGCGTTGGGGTTGGATTTGCAAATTCGCGGGTGACGGTCTTTGACTTTGCGGAAGGTTTCAAACTGCAGAGCGAGATATTCCGGGTTGGTTTTACCGAAGCGCCTGCCCCAATCGTAGAAGTTGGCACCGCCGGCTTCTTTCAAAGATCCGCCCAGGCGCTGGGGAGCGCTCCAGGTGTTATGCCGCTGACGAAGTTTGACAGCTTCACGGACATCGAGTCCCATGATATCACAGCCCTGGCTCAAACCGGGACGGGCGTTGACTTTGATAACATTGCCATCCGGCATCTTCCAGTCATACTTCCCACAAACGAGCGTGTTTCTGAAATTGCGGAACTTCATCGGGGTTTTATCGTAAAGTTTGATCGGTTCAATACTGACATCGGCAGACTTCCGGTAAACTTCGCCATCTTCGCCGGGCCAGAGCATCCGGTAGCCGAGACATTCGCGCATGAAAGTATAGATACCCAACGCCGGGTCATTGGCGGGGGTGCTGATGGTAATGAGATTGCCGGATGCTTCCACACCGACATGATCGGCAGCTTTGAAAACGATTTTAGTATCGTAGGTCTGTCTGTTTTTGCTCCAGTACCATTTGCCGTTTTTTTCACTGACTGCCCTGGGATTGGGCAGCGGAAGGGTCGTTCCGGTCATTTTTTTCAGCAGAGTGTTGAGAATCTTGTAAGCGCCCGGGGTACCTCTTGCACCGGTACCGCCCTCAATAAGCAATGCTCGCGGGACCCCGTTTACGATAAGCGGAAGCGGTTTGCCGGAGAGTTTCTGAACCTTGCGGGCAGAAACAACGGATCGCGGAGCGCGTTTTTTGATGGTAAGCGGTTTGGCTTTGGGACCAAGCGGAATGGGGTTCCACATTTCGCGTTTTTCTTTGCTCAGAGCGGGGTTTGCTTCCAGGATCGCTTCATGGATCTTTTTGGCAAACGGCAGATACTGTTTCAATTCAGTGTTGATTACATAGTGTTTCGGAAGCGGGAAACTGGGAGCCGATTCCGTCAAACGGACGTTGATGAAGTAGACCTTACCTTTGCCCAACTGGTTGACCGCAACGATCGCAGTTTTGCCGTCTCCGATAATGGTTTTGGCCGTAGTAAGGCCGCTCAAAGCGATCAGCGGTTTGGCAGGAGAACCTTGAGTGGTCCTGGGGGCAAGCATGTGCTGAAAAACCTGCGGGATTTTTCCGCATTCAGCCCAGGAACTATCCTTGATTTCAACTTTTGCGGAACTGTCAGCGAACTTGGTTGCGCCCAGCAATTTGGACATAGCACCGACTTTGGTGACTGACGGGGGACGCGGAGCACCATCGATCAGGATGACCAGCACACCGCCGCCGGAAACAAAATTCTCCATATTTTTGATCATATCCTTTTTCCATTCGCGGAAACGGAAGATCTGATTGAAACCATGCTCGTAAACCACCGCAGAAACCTTATCAAATTCCTTGCCGGTAAATTTAACGGTAAGAGGTTTGTCCTTGTGCCACTGCGGACTGAAAACTGTTGCCTTGATCAATTCATCAAGACGCTGATAGGCCAGCCCCTGCCACACACCGACGGGTTTCCCCGGGGCGGCGTATGCTGCAGAAAGCACCAGTGCCGCAGCAACAGCAAATAAGATTTTTACAGATTTCATAATACCCTCCTGTTAAATGTTGAACATATCATACCATTTGACGATATCAGCGGCCGGAGCCACGGCAAGGCGACCGATCAATTCGCTTTGCAAGGTCAATAAGCGGGGAGCGCGTTTCAGGCGTTCCACGATCTTGTCCCAGTCGGCAATGCCGTCGCCGGGGGCAAGGTGCTGATCATTTTTGCCGTTGTTGTCGTGCAAATGGGTGGTCACGACCTGATTGAGCATCCGGTCAAGCTGATCATTCTGGAAGATGACAGTATCATCGTCCCAGCCGATACGGATCCATTCGGCGATATCGTCAGAGACCTTGCCATCCTGATGTTCAACCAGCAGTGCATGACCGGAATCATAGCACATTCCCAAATTTGGATGGTTGTACTTTTCGATGATCGGGGTCAGAAAATCGGCACAACTCGGCGGCAGGAACAGATTTTCCAGCGCAATAACGCAGTTGTTTTTTTCTGCGGCCGGGATGAGAATATCCAACGCATCGCAAATACGTTTTTCCGCAGCCGGCAAATCGACATAAGGATAAAGCCCGAAGTCTTTGGCAAATTCTCCGGTGCGCCGGGTGCGTCCGACGTGGATCGTGATCGTGGTAACGCCGAGAGAACCGGCGATATCGATCGCATTCAATTGAGAATTGACGATCAATTCCAACGGTACCGGAGTTCCCAGCGAATCCGCAGTCTGATGCGGAGCGTGGACATCGCGGATGGTCATTTTATTGACTTCAGTTTGATGCAGCATCTCTTTGCGATACGCCGCATCATCTTTCATCCGCTGCAAATCTTTGGGGCCGAGCTGCAGAAACTTGATACCGGCGGCGGCGAATTCCTCCATCCGCGCGCCGATAGCACTGCCGGTTACATCAGAACCCATATAGTGAGTCATTTCCGGGAAAATCATTTTTTTGATTCCTTACTTTTTGGCAGACAGGATATCTTTGAACCGGAGCTGGAAATTGTCAAGGTTCAACGTGACCGGCTTGTTGGTTCCAAAGATTTTCTTCGGATTGGAGGCGACCACTTTCAGCTCATAATCTCCGGGGGCAAGTTCAACACTCTTGAAGCGGATTTCATGCCAATTGTTGACATTGTCCAGCTTCTCATCGACCCAGATTCCTTTGAGTTCTTTGCCGCCGAGGAAGAACTTGACGTTATCCAGCGGATTTCCTTCGCTCTTGACGAAAACGCTGAGAGAGGCTTTGACCGGAATATCGGTGGAAGCCTTACGCTGCTGAGTGATCTCCATTTCGCAACCAACAGGCATATCGAGCTGCAAGCTGATGCCCTGTCCGCCATGGCAGGGGACCATGTAGTTGTCATCGGCGTCACGGTTGGTAGCGGCGGTGTATTGGAATTTACCTTCGCCCTTGACCGATTTGACATCCCAACTGTAACCGTAGTATTCAAAGGAGTTGTTGACCAGATAGTTGTACGTACCGTTTTTGAGCCGGATAAGCGCGATTTCCGAAAGACCTTTCCACGGACGCAAGCTGAAACTGCTGCTGCCGAAGAACATACGGGTGATGGCATTATCTCCGGAATTTGCAAGCAGGAAGGTTGTGCGGGCAGCTTCAGCTTTCGCAGCACGGGAGGCGACTTTGATCAGATTTTTCTTTTCCATGCGGATGATCTTGGTCGAAGGCTGAGTCAACGGCATATCAACACCGGCGGCGGCGAGGTCTGCGATACTGCGCAAGGATTCAGTAGTGATCGCCGCCATGCGGATACCGCGGTTGATGAAGTTGATACGCGCTTTACGATCAGCGGTATCAGCAAGTTTGAGCGCTTTTTTGATGTAGGGTTTGCACATTTTCTGGAATTCATCATTAAAGATGACTTCGGACATCAAACGGTTGCGTTCAGCGTAGCCGTTGGGGTAGAATTTCGACATTTCTCCGGTGAAAAACTGGGGCATACATTTTTCCACACGGTCTTCGATCTTTTCAAACATTTCATACATGACCGGACTGGCTTTGGCACCGAATGCGGCATCGCAGAACTCTTTGAGCAGAGCATCGCGGTTCAGAGTCGGATCCCAGGAGAGCTTGCACAGGATGTACAAGTCGGTGGCGCGGGCGGCGAAGCATTTGCCGGTTTCGCCGTAGATACCGGCGGCATTGGCTTTGTGCAGAGCTTTGATATTGCGGTCGATTTTGCGGCTGTGGTTGAGGGGATAATTCATGGTGTAGTGAGTACCCCAGTATTCTCTGCCGACGACCTGCGCACCGGTCTTGCCCAGACCGATGATTTTATTGTTGATTTCATCCTCAGCGGCTCTGTCTTTGGTAAAACCGATGAAGTAGCAGTAGGAAAGATACATATTGGGCGGGAAGGAGATCTTCTGATCCGGCACGCCATTGTAGAAACTGTAAGCGAACATTCCGACTTTGGCTTTGGGATTAAGTTTGTAGACCTGATGGGCAATGTCTTCAGCAAAGTCATACATACGGTTGGTCACCGAAAGGTGGTTGTTGCGCAGCCGTTCAGCATCCTTGCCATCCTGGGCAAGGCAGTTGGCACATTCGCAGAAACCGAAACCGTCATTGGGGGAGATGGAACGGATCTTGCCATCTTTGGGAGCGGCGATCTTTTCGGCGATAATGCGGCGGACATCCTTATTGGAAGTACAGAGCTGGGCAGGACCGCCTACGCTTTCATCATTGCGGCGGGTGGGAACGGTGGGTTTGGGTTCACCGATCCAGCGGGCAGGACTTACGAGCGAGTAGTATTCCGGATGCTCTTTGCCGTATTTTTCACGCGGCATCAAATTGAAAAAGGCGTGCTGGAATCCGGAGCCGTTGGAGAAGATCGAACGGCCGCTTTTCATCCGGACGAGCCAGGTGCGCAAATCAGCGGCATCTTTAGCCGAAAGCAACCTCATTCCATAAGTAAAACTGCTGGTCATACGCAGTTTGAAGGGCGGCACATAGAGGTCGGTTCCCTCTTTGATGGTGACCGGATTACGTTTTTCGGCAACGGTTCCAAGTTCGCCCGGCCACAGGAAGCGGACACCGGCGTGTTTTTCAAGGAATGATATCACAGCATAGGCGGTACCGGTAAGGGTTTTGGTATCGTTTCCGTAGATGAAAACTTTGTCTTTTTCGGTATGGATGACGGTAAAATCACGATCCATATCGACATTCAATTTGGCGTTGGGCTGCTGGATGCCGACAAAAATGCCGGGAACCTGCGCATTTTTTTTGTAAAGTTTGAGCGTATACTTTTTACCGAATACTTTACCAAGATACTGCTGCAGAACTTTTGCATGTTCAGCACTTTTTTTGGTATGCCAGATCGTGGCATTGCTCTTGCCCAGTTCAAATGCGGATACCGAAACCGATACCAGCAGGGCGGACATAAGCATCAATATTTTTTTGAATTTCATTTCGAATTGCTCCTTTATTTTTAAGAAATGATCATTCAATTACCGTTTGACATTCTTCAATTGCAGACGGAGGTCGTCAAAGTTGAAAGTTCTCTCCTTACCGCCGAAGAATCCGGCAGGATTACTGACGGTAAAACTGAAATCATATTCACCGGGAACGACTTCGATCGGCTTGAAGCGTACTTCACACCAATTTTCCCGTTCCTGAATACCGTTGTCTACCCAAATCAACTCCAAATCATATTTGCCGAATTTTGCTTTCACAAACTTCTGCGGATTGCCTTCGGGACATTTGATATGCATTTTCCCGGAAAGCATCATCGGAGTTTTGGCAATAATGGGACGCAGCTGCTTGACCTCGACTTCGGCTCCGGGAGCCATATCGACTTGCAAACTCACCCCCTGCCCCGCATGGCTGGTGACCATGAAGTTGTTGGGAGCATCACAGTTATCTGTTGTAACACAAGCGCTCTTTGCATTGCCTTTGGCAGTTTTGACATCCCAGCTGTAACCGTAATATTCAAAGGCGCCATTGACCAGATAGTTAAAGTTTCCGGTCAGGATATCGACCCGGGCGATCTGGGCAAGCGTATGCCACGGGCGCAGGGTGATAACATTGCCGAGGCCTCTGCCGAAAGCGAAGTTGTGTCCGTAAGTATAGGAATAAACGCCCTGCTTCTTATGGGCATCGAGGGCCTGCTGGATCGTTTTCATCAGCTCGCTTTTTTCCATAGCAATGAAGTTTGCCGACGGCTGGGTAAGCGGCATATTGACTCCGATGGCAGCCAGATCGGCATTGCCGCGGAGAACCTCGGTGGTATTCAACGCTTTCATCAAACCGATGCGGAAGAAGTTGACTCGCTCCTTGCGTTCGGCGGAATCAGCCAACTTTCCGGCTTTGTTGAGATAAGATTTGCACATCGCATTGAATTTTTCATCAAAAACGGATGCCTGGAAACGGTTGAATTCGGCGTAATCATTTTTGTAATATTGGAAATTCACACCTTTTTTGGTTTTGAATTCCCGGGTGCGGGTTTCGACCCAATCTTCGATCTTCTCAAAAAGTTCATACATCACCGGGCTCGCTTTCTTGCCGAACGCGGCATCACAGAATTCCTTGAGCAGCTCTTCACGTTTCAGCGTGGGATTCCATGAGAGTTTGCACAGGATATACAAATCGGTCGCACGGGCACCGAAGTTTTTACCGGTTTCGCCGTAGATACCGGCAGCATTGCATTCATACAAAGTCTTGACGTTGCGGTCAATCTTACGACTGTGGCTCAAGGGATAACCCATGGTGTAGTGGCAACCCCAATATTCACGGCCGACCACCTTGGCTCCGGTGGCAGCAAGGCCGCGGATCTTGTTGTTGATTTCATCTTCGGCGGCTTTATCCTCGGCCCTGTAGACGATGTAGCAATAAGAAAGGTACATGTTGGGCGGGAATTTGATCTTCTGATCCGGAACGCCGTCGTAGAAACTGTAGGCAAACATGCCGACATTGGCTTTGGGATTGAGTTTGTAGACCTGATGCGCGATATCTTCCGCGAAGTCATACATGCGGTTGGTCACCCGCAAATGTCCGGCTTTGCCGGTACGCAGGGAATCTTTGCCATCCTGCGCTTTGCAGTTATCGCATTCGCAGAAACCATATCCGTCGTTCGGAGAAATGGAACGGATCCTGCCATCTTTGGAACTGGCAATTGTTTTGGCAATGATCGCCCGTACATCTTTATTGGAAGTACAAACCTGCCACGGACCGGGAACGGTCGGATCATTGCGGCGGGTGGGTACATCCGGTTTCGGCATACCGATCCAACGCTCCGGAGTAACCAGAGAATAGTATTCAGGGTGTGCTTTACCATATTTCTCACGAGGTAAGAGGCCCCGGAACGCGTGCTGGAAGCCGGAACCGCGGGAATAAATCGATCTGCCGATCTTGTGATGATCCTGCCAACGGTCAAGATCATAACGTTCCTGCAGAGTAAGTCCGGTTCTGCCATAAGTGAAACTGCTGGTCATACGCAGAACAAACGGCGGCACATAGACATCCAGACCGTTTTTGACCGTAGCCGGTTTGCTACGCTCGGCGACAGTACCGAGTTTTCCGGGCCAGAGGAAACGGACACCGGCATATTTTTCCAGAAAATCAAACGCTGCGAATGCAGAACCTTTAAGTTTATCCTGATCGTTACCCCAGAGGAAAAGACGCTTATCATCAGCAAATCTACCGATAAATTCTTTTTTATCTGCAGGGATGGAATATTTAACTCCGGCAGGAACAAAACCGATATAGATGCCGGGTTTGCTCAAGTCAACTTTTTTCAACTGAACAACTTTGTACTTTTTGCCGAAAACTTTGTTCAACAGAGAACTGACTTCCGCAGCTGCTGTTGCATTAACTTTATTGCAGTAGATAACGGCATCGGTTTTGCCGAGCTCAAAAGCGGATGCGGTCAATCCGAATGCAACCGCTGCGACAATTGTGATCAATGATTTTATACGCATAACTAATTCCTTCAGCGAATCTGTTTTAATTGCACTTTGAGATCATCAACATGGAAGGTCTTGGCGCTGCCGCCGAAGAAACCTTTGGGGTTGACGATTTCCATGCGGAAGTCATAGGTTCCCGGCTCAATTTCAAAGGCTTTGAAACGCAGTTCATTCCAGCCGTCTTTGTCGTTGAGACCTTCGTTTGCCCATTTCAGTTCGATCTTCTTGCCGCCGAACCAGGCTTTAACGTGATCCACAGGATTGCCATCGCACTTGACCATGATGTGTCCGGAAACCACATTTTTCTCTTTGGCACCGATTTTGCGTTTCTGAATGAACTTCATATTCTGTCCGGCGTCAAGGTCGACCTTGATACTGATCCCCTGATTGGCATGTGTGTGAACCATGTAGTTCCCGGCACTGTCACAGTGGACATCGTAAACGCAGGCATATTTGCCGCTGCCGGTGATATCCCAACTGTATGTGGTATATTCAAAGGCTCCATTGACAAGGAAGTTATAGGTATTGGTCCGCAAATCCGAAAGCGCAATTTCAGAAAGAGTCTGCCACGGACGCAAATTGATGCTGTCGCTGCGGGTGCTGTGGAAGAAACCGAAATTTTTGCCGAGTTTTACCGCAAAATTTCTTTTTGCTTTGGAAGCTTCGACCGCACGGGTGGCAACTTTGATGATCTCACTGCGTTCCATAACAGTATCAAGACCGGACGGCTGGGTGAGCGACATATTCATACCCATTGCAGCAAGGTCACGATAGGAAACCAGTGCGGCAGTAATGTACTTTGCATAAATGATGCCGTTTTTAACATATTCCAGACGGGCCTTGCGTTCCGGAGTATCGACCAGTTTTGCCGCTTTCCGGAAGTAGCCGTTGCACATTTTGATAAAATTATCATTGTACATATCGGACATCAGGCGGTTGAATTCAGCATAACTGTTGTTGTAATACGGGAAGTTGACACCGCGTTTATCTTTGTTGGCGACGCCGTTCTGAGTCCAGTCTTCGATCTTTTCATAAAGTTCGTACATCACAGGAGCCGCTTTGGGACCGAATGCCGCCAGGCAGAATTCACGGAGGATATCTTCGCGTTTGAGAGTGGGATCCCAGGCAAGTTTAGTAAGGATGTAGTGGTCACTGCCGCGGGTGGCAAAACTTTTTCCGGGCTCGCCGTAGATGCCGGCGGCATTCCCTTTGAGCAAAGTTTTAAGGTTGCGGTCGATCTTGCGGCTGTGACTCAGCGGGTAGTTCATGGTGTAGTGAGTACCCCAGTATTCACGGCCGACGACTTTCGCTCCGGTAGCAGAGAGAGCAAGCAGTTTATCATTGATGAGATTTTCCTCGGCGATATTCTTTGCACCGTAAACCGAGTAGCAATAAGAAAGATACATGTTACCGGGATATTTGATCTTGAAATCCGGAATACCGTCATAAAAGCCATAGGCAAACATGCCGACTTTGGCTTTGGGATTGATTTTTTTAACGCGGGTGGCAACATCCAGAGCAAAGTTGTGCATACGGTTGGTCACCATCTGGTGATCACGACGGAAACGGTTGACATCCGGCCCGTCCTGCGCTTTGCAATTGGCACATTCGCAGAAACCGAAACCGTCGTTGGCGGAAATCGAATGAACCCGGTCATCTTTGTAAGCGGCGATTTTTTCAACAACCAGACGGCGGACATCCGGATTGGAAGTACAGATCTGATCGGGGCCATATTCATTGGTGCGGGTGGGAACGGTCGGCTTGGGAGAACCGATCCATTTTTCCGGAGTGACAAGGGAATAATATTCCGGATGGCTCTTGCCGTATTTTGCCCGGGGGAAAAGACTGGCAAATGCGTGCTGGAAACCGGAACCGCGACGGCGGATGGAACTGCCGATCTTGCGATGACGCGCCCAGGTGACAAGATATTTCCAGTCAGAATCGTCAATGGTCGTTCGGCCATTCAGATAACTGCTGGTCAGGCGGATGTCGAACGGGGGGACATAAAGCTCAAGCCCCTCTTTGACGGTAACGGGGGACTTGGGCTCAGCAACGATACCGAGTTCGCTGGGCCAGAGAACACGGAGTCCTGCATGTTTTTCCAGGAATTCGGCAACGGCGTAACCGGTGCAGTCGAGATACCGGTTGTCACGACCGTAGATAAAAAGCTGATCACCGTAAGCACTGATAGCGGTGAACTCTTTATCAGCGGGGACATTGATTTTGTCCTGCTTCGGCTTGAGACCGACAAAGATACCCGGCAGAGCGGATATCTTTTTAACAGCCTTGAGGGTATACTTTTTACCGAAAATCTTATTGAGATAGAAACTCAATTCTTCGGCGTATGCCTTATTTCTGGCATTATAGTAGATGACAGCATCCTTTTTGCCGAGTTCAAAGGCGGCAGCAGTTGCACTGACGGCGATAACAACTGCGAAAATTAATAAAGATTTAATTTTCACAAATCACCTCAGCGGACTTTTTTAAGTTGGACTTTGATGTCATCGAGATAGATGGTTTTGGCGCTGCCGCCGAAGAAACCTTTGGGATTGGCGATTTCCATGCGGAAGTCATAGGTTCCGGGCTCAATTTCGAAAGCCTTGAAAACCAGTTCATTCCAACCGTTTTTGTTATTGAGGCCTTCGTTGGTCCATTTCAGTTCAATTTCCTTGTCGCCGAGCCAGGCTTTGACATAATCTTCCGGATTGCCGTCGCACTTGACCATGATCTGACCGTTGACCAGATTTTTTTCTTTCGCACCGATTTTGCGTTTCTGGGCAATTTTGACGGAATCGCCGGGTTCAAGATCGATTTTAACGCTGATACCCTGGTTGGCATGGCTGTGAACCATGTAGTTGCCGGGATCATCGCAGTTGACATCATAGACACATTTGGTCTTGCCGCTTCCGGTGATATCCCAACTGTAAGTGGTGTATTCAAAGGCGCCGTTGACGAGGAAGTTGTAGGTGCCGGTTCTGATTTGAGAGAGCGCGATTTCAGCGAGAGTCTGCCACGGACGCAAATTGATGCTGTCGCTGCGGGTGCTGTGGTAGAAACCGTAATTGCCGCCGAATTTTGAAACAAAACCGCGTTTGGCAACAGATGCGGCGACCGCCCGTTTGGCAACTTTGCTGATTTCGCCGCGTTCCATAACGGTGTTGAGCCCGGACGGCTGGGTGAGTGACATATTCATACCCATTGCGGCAAGGTCACGATAGGAAACCAGTGCAGCAGTGATGTACTTTGCATAAATGATGCCGTTTTTAACATATTCCAGACGGGCTTTGCGTTCCGGAGTATCGACCAGTTTTGCCGCTTTCCGGAAGTAGCCGTTGCACATTTTGATGAAATTATCATTGTACATATCGGACATCAGGCGGTTGAATTCAGCATAACTGTTGTTGTAATACTGATAATTGACACCGCGTTTATCTTTGTTGGCGACGCCGTTCTGAGTCCAGTCTTCGATCTTTTCATAAAGTTCGTACATTACAGGAGCCGCTTTGGGACCGAATGCCGCCAGGCAGAATTCACGGAGGATATCTTCACGTTTGAGCGTGGGATCCCAGGCAAGTTTGGAAAGGATGTAATGATCACTTCCGCGGGAACCGAAACTGGAACCGGGCTCGCCGTAGATGCCGGCGGCTTTACCCTTGTAGAGAGTTTTCAAGTTGCGGTCGATCTTGCGGCTGTGATTGAGGGGGTAGTTCATGGTGTAGTGAGTACCCCAGTATTCACGACCGACAACTTTGGCTCCGGTAGCGGAGAGAGCGAGAAGTTTATCGTTGATAACTTTTTCGGCCTCAAGGTCTTTTGCGGCATAGACCAGATAGCAGTAAGACAGATACATGTTGCCGGGATATTTGATCTTGAAATCCGGAATTCCATCATAGAAACTGTAGGCAAACATACCGACTTTGCCTTTGGGATTGAGTTTCTTGACCTGAGTTGCAATATCCAGAGCAAAGTTGTGCATACGATTGGTCACCTTCTGATGACCGCTGCGGAAACGGTTGGCATCGGGGCCGTCCTGCGCTTTGCAGTTGGCACATTCACAGAAACCGAAACCGTCGTTAGCGGAAATCGAACGGACAACATCATCTTTGTAGGAAGCCAGTTTCTCTGCGATGATGCGGCGGACTTCCGGATTGGAAGTGCAGATCTGATCGGGGCCATATTCATTGGTGCGGGTGGGAACGCTCGGCTTGGGAGTTCCGACCCATTTTTCAGGAGTTACCAGAGAGTAATATTCAGGATGACTTTTTCCATATTTTGACTTGGGGATAAGTCTGGAAAACGCGTGCTGGAAACCGGAACCGTGACGGCGGATGGAACTGCCGATCTTGCGGTGACGAGTCCAGACACCAAGCTGACCGGAACCTTTATAACTGTTGGTCAGGCGGATATCAAACGGAGGGACATAAAGATCCAGACCGTCTTTGATGGTAACAGGGGCTTTTTTTTCCGCGACAGTACCGAGATCACCGGGCCAGAGGAATCGGACACCGGCATGTTTTTCCAGAAATTCAGCAACTGCATAACCGGTATTGTTGATGAATTTATTGGTTCTGCCGTAGATAAAAAGCTGATTTCCGGCAGCACTGATCGCGGTGAATTCTTTTTCTTCGGGGACATTGATTTTGTCCTGTTTCGGCTGGAAACCGACAAAGATACCCGGCTGAGCCGTGATTTTTTTGACAGACTTGAGAGTGTACTTTTTGCCGAAAACTTTGTTGAGATAGAAACTCAACTCTTTGGCATAAACCTGATTTTGGGCATTGTAGTAAATCACAGCATCGCTTTTACCCAGTTCAAAGGCAGAAGCAACGACAGAACAGACCAACAATGCAGTGACGATCAAATACTTTTTCATTCAATAACTCCTTTTTTTATTTGGTAATTCTGTTGACAGATTTCAAACGCAAGCGCAGTTCGTCAAAGTTCAAAATGATTTTCTCTCCACCGAAAAGTCCGGAAGGATTGGAAACGATCATCCGGAAATCATAAGTTCCAGGAGCAATGATCTCCGCTTTGGAACGCACTTCATACCATTCACCATAGGCTCGGCTGTCATCTTCTACAGCGACCAGATCAAGCGCTTTGCCGCCGAGCATCACCTGAATATACTTCACGGGATTCCCGCCGGGAGATTTTACAAACATCCGGAAACGGGCTTCCATCGGCTCTTTTGCCTGAATGGGACGAAGTTGTTTGATTTCGGCTTCTGCACCGCAATCCATATCAAGCTGCAGACTCACACCCTGATGAGCGTGACTGGTGACCATGTAATTGTTATCCGCATCACAGTTGGTGGCGGTCACATAATCAGATTTGGTTTCACCTTTGAGCGCTTTGACCTCCCAGCTGTAACCGCAATATTCAAAAGCACCGTTGACCAGATAGTTGAATTTATCGGCGGCAAGATCGATGATAGCGATTTCAGCCAAAGAACCCCACGGGCGCAAATTGATCGCATTGGAACGACGGGCTCGGCTGATATTGAGATCAAGGCTGTAACGGTTGATGTAAAACTCTTTTTCGTTATAGGCTTTGAGGGCAGCACGGGCGATTCCCAGCAGAGCGTTCTTTTCCATCGGAGTTTTGAGTTCCGACGGCATCGTAAGCGGCATATTGACACCGACCGCCGCCAGATCCTGATAGGCGCAAAGAGCATCGCTGGTGGCGCGGGCGTAATTCACGCCGTTGCGGATGTACTGCAAACGCGCTTTTTGAGCGGGAGTTTTGACCAGACGTCCGGCTTTATCGAAGTAGTCATTGCACATCTTGATAAAGTTGTGATTAAAGATCCGCGCCATGACGTAGTTGTTTTTGGAATAACTGTTGCGGTAGAACTGATAATTTGGACAGGATTTTTCCGGATCGGCCGCGAAACCTTTTTCGACATGATCTTCGATCTTTTCAAAAAGTTCAAACATGACCGGAGCCGCTTTTTCGCCGAAAGCTGAAACACAGAAGTCTTTAAGGATATCTTCGCGTTTCAAATCAGGATTCCAGCTCAATTTGGCAAGGATATACAAATCAGAGGCGCGGGGACCGAAACTGGCTCCGGTTTCACCGTAGATGCCGGCGGCATTACCCTGACGGAGAGTCTTGATATTGCGGTCGATCTTGCGGCTGTGCGAAAGCGGATACTCCATTGTATAGTGAGTGCCCCAGTATTCACGACCGATCACTTTGGCTCCGGTGGCGGAAAGTCCGAGAATTTTGTTATTGATAAAGTCTTCTTCGGCTTTGTTACGGGTTTCATAGACCAGATAGCAGTAAGACAGATACATGTTGCCGGGGAATTTTACTTTCTGATCCGGTACGCCGTCATAGAAACTGTAGGCGAACATGCCGACTTTGGTCTTGGGATTGAGTTTTTTGACCTGATTCGCGATATCTTCGGCGAAGTTGTACATGCGGTTGGTAAGGACGAAATAACGGCTGTTTTTGGATCGTTCGGCATCTTTACCGTCCTGAGCCTTGCAGTTTTCACATTCACAGAAACCGTAACCGTCATTGGGAGAGATGGATTGGATACCTTCGCTCCCGGTTGCGGCAAGTTTTTCAGCGATAATGCGCCGGACATCCGGATTGGAAGTGCACAATTGCCAGGGGCCGGGCATGGTGGGATCGCTCAGACGGGTGGGTTTGTCCGGTTTGGGTTCACCGATCCAGCGCTCCGGAGAGACCAGAGAATAATATTCCGGATGCTCTTTGCCGTAGACTTCACGGGGCATCAGATTTTCAAAAGCATGCTGGAATCCGGAACCGCGATGAGCGCGCACCGACTGACCGACCTTATTATGGTTGAGCCAATTATCCAGATCACGGTTTTCATCCACCGTGCGGTTGCGGGAACCGTAATGGAAACTGCTGGTCAAGCGCAGATCAAATGGCGGGATATAAAGATCGAGTCCGGGCTTGACCGTAACCGGTTTGCGGCGGTCGGCGACAGTTCCGGTTTCGCCGGGCCAGAGGAAACGGACACCGGCATACTTTTCCAGAAAATCGGCAGTCGCAAAAGCCGTACCTTTGAGATTTTCTTTATCATTACCCCAGATGAAGATGCGATTTTCATCAGCATAGGTGGCGATAAATTCTTTTTTATCAGCAGGAATGGTATACTTCACGCCGGGAGCTTCAAAACCGACATAGATACCGGGCTTGCTCAGGTCAACTTTTTTCAGTTGAACAGTTTTATATTTTTTTCCGAAAACCTTACCCAGAAACTGGCTCATTTCCAATGCCGGCCGGGTATTGATACGGTTGTAATAGATATTGACCGCCTGTTTGCCAAGTTCAATGGCACTTGCTGTAACAGTCATGAGTGCTGCTCCAAAAATTAAGATAGTTTTTTTCATTACCTGCTGCTCTTTATGGTTGATTTCCGATGAACCGTGTCAGAATTACGTTTCACGCAGTTTACAATATTTCACGGACAACTTACGCGCAAGACACCCCTGCACACCAAACAATTTATAACGATTCAATTCTAAATTAGCACAAAAAGTAAAATTTTACAAGTGCAATATCCAAAAAAATCGGATATTGCACTTGAGAAAAAGATTACTTGATCAGGTTCCACAGGGCGTCGTGTTCAGCGCCCCACGGGGTCGGCCAGAGTCCGGCGAGTTTGGCTTTGACATCGCCGCCCTCGGCGAATTCCGCCGCGGCGAGTTTGGCTCCCTTTGCGAAGTTGGCAGGCACACCGCCCTGCTCCAGAACCAGACGCATGGTACCGATGACACGATCTTCCCAGCTCAGTTTGCGTTCAAGGTCACGGGTGATGCGGTCGATGGCATCCTTGAGGAACGGGTTGGTCATACGGACGAGCAGACCGTCGACATAATCTTTGAAACCGGCTTCGGTGAAGAGTTCATCGTTGAGAGCCGCATATTTTTTGATCAATGCAGCGCCGGATTCGTTAAAAAATGCCTGACGGGCGATCTCGATCAGTTCCGGCTTGGCGGCGACTTCATCCATGGTCTTGAAACCGGCAGCTTTGCCGAGAGTTGCAAGCAGGAAGTGAGTGGCATTGTGACCGTAAAGTTTGGCTTCTTCAAAGGGATAGAGGTCGGTCTTGACGTGAAGATTTTTTACTTTGCGTTCTTCAATACCGGGGCAACTTGAGATGTAGATGGTGTTGAACTCTTCGACCAGGTGAGCGTTTTCGACTCCGGCGGCAAGTCCGGGACGGTCGGCTGAAGCGGGAACCACGCCGCTCATCTTGCCGATAACGGTGTTGAGGTAGTAGGTATTGGCGAAGGGGGTGCCGATGGCTTTTTCCAGTTCTTCAGCAGCGTGGTTGTTGTTTTCGGCGGTGTAGAAGAAACGGCGGCGTTCCGGCTGCTTGGCAAAACCTTTCTTGAGCCAGGGGGCGCAATAGGCAAAGAATTTGACACTGGGAAGCGCGGTGGCAAGTTCATCGGCTTCGGCGGCGGCATCGATCAGTTTTTCGACTTCAGCCGGATCGTTGGGATTGTAGGCTTCGACGTTGTTGTAGGTTTCAGAATAAACCCGGTCGGCAGCGGCGATATTGATGGTGACACTGCCGGAAGCGTTGACCGCATTTTTCAATGCTTCATTGACTTCAGCGATGACGATACGGTCAAAACCACCTTTGGCGGCTCCGGCGAGAAAGATTCCGGTCTGAATGGGACCAAGACCGATTCCAAGAAAAGTACTCATGATAAAAATCCTTTATTTGTTAAAAATATGGTTATTTGGCAAACTTATCGGCTCCGGCGATAAACACGTCGAGGTGCTTTATCAACGCGGGGATGGTGAAATCATCAGCAATCAGCTGACCGGGCGCATTCATCTCGGTCCCGGCGAGCAGCGGAACATCGTATTTGACTGCGGCGGCAACGAAACGGTCAAGTTCAGTAATGAGAGTTGCCTGCTTTTCCGGAGAATCCGCCCGCCAGTTACGGTCTGGGATCAGAGTTGCGGCTTTCAAACCGTATTTCAGATGCAGTTCAAAGAGCCGGTCAACATCGTTTTCTCCGGCAGAAAGTCCATTGAGCCAAGCCAGCGTCGGAGCGGCGCCGCAGTTGATGATAAAGCGGTTCATCTCCTCCAAAGTGGGAAAACTTTCCGGAGTGGGAGCAACATACCCTGCCCCGCCGCGCTTCATGGTTTTGGAACGGATCAACGCTTCAAGTTTCACCGGATTTGCATCAAAGCCTCCGATTTTTTCGCTCCAATAAGCGGCGAGTTCAGTTCCGGAGAACTTCTTTTCCGCCGCCATCCGGTAAGCGGTACAGACATGACGCTCAGTCACATTGCCGCCGGGAGTGAACTCTTTGGCGACCGCATCGAAATTCAACGCGATCTCCGGCAGAACCACATTGACCTTTTCCACCAGAGTCCGGGTACGGGCATTGGCTTTGGCGCGCAGATTGTCCGCGAAAGCCTTTTCACTGTCAGGAACACGCGACGATGTAAATCCGCATCCCAGATGGTACGCGATACCGGGTTCGCCTGGAGAGTTGATCTCGACATCCGCAAGTTCCGGAACAAACACCCGGGTTTCCATACCGGCGGCGGCGCGGATACCGACCGCCTGCGCGGCGCCCAGGAATTCATCCACACCGTCCAGCACGTCAAAATCGACCAGCATGGCGCTTCGCCAATTGTTTTCTTTGGCGAGCGCCGCCAGCATGGAGGGCGAATAACCGTAACCGTTGTAAGAATAAAAACTGTGACAGTGCATATTGAATGCGCTGTAAATTTTTCTCACTTCCGCGATTCCGGCGGCCCGCTGCTCAGGATCGAAAGAGTTCAGTTTTACTTTCAATGCTTCGTCCATTTTAACGCCCCATTATTTTACGCAGTTCGAGCTGCAGAGCCATCTGGAATTTTTCAATATCTTCCTGCCCGGGCTGATCGCCCTGCAAATTATCGACCCCGAGCCGCCCCATATTGTCCAGATACCAGTCAGCGGTACTGCCGTTGGCAAAGGTGGCACTGCCGGAGAACATCATTCCCGGACGGGCGATCTTACTGACTTCGACTTTGGTCGTACTCAAATCCGGCATTGCCGGAGCGGTATTTCCGGCGGGGGCATCCTCTGCCGGAGCCGGAGTATCCGTGCTTGCCGGAACTTCCGGAACTTCATTTTTTTCCGGAGCCGGAGCGGTCTTTTCCGGAGAAAGTTTCTGCCAATCGATCTCCAACTCGGAGGCGAGGATACGGATATCCATATAGGTCATGCTCAATTTGAATTCGGCATTGACCATTGACTGAACATCAGAAAGCGATACACCGGCAGCGATCTGCTCCGCCATAAACGCCTTTACTGAATTTTTCAATGCTTTGTCCATTGTTTTATCTCACTTCTGTTTATTTTTGCGGTGCGCTCCCGGACGGGGAGAAGCACTGCGGATACTGGCAATCTTTTTGGGACGTTCCACAACTTCCAGCGCCAGCGGAATACCTTCAAGAGAAAAGTTTTTGCGAATCTGCTTTTTGAGAAACACCAGATAGTTGTCAGCTGCCGCATCGACCCAGTTGACAAAAAGTTTGATCTTGGGAGGGCGGATACCGGCAAGGGAGGCGTAGAACAGTTTCAGCGGCACTGTGGAAACCACCGGAGGCGGAGTCATTTCCAGAGCATCTGCCAGTACCCGGTTGAGTTTACCGGTGGTGATCTCGGTGTTACGGTTGCAGGAAACTCTGGCAAGCGCATTTTGCAGGCCGTCAAAGTTTATTCCATTTTCAGCGCTGATGAAGACAACCGGAGCAAATCCCAACTGGGGCAGACCGCGCCGCAGAGAAGATTCAAGAGTTTTTTCCTCCACTCCGGAACAGAGGTCGATCTTATTGGCAACGATCACACACGCCCTGCCCGATGTCGCCACCAGAGAAGCGATCTTGCGATCCTGTGCCGTAATGGAATTGATTCCGGCTTCAACGACAAAGACGACCAGTTCAGAACGTTCCACCGCGCTTTTGGCGCGCATGATACTGAACAGTTCCACCACGTTGTCGATTTTGGTTCCTTTGCGTAATCCGGCGGTGTCGACCAGATTGGCAGGAAGTTTGCTGCCATCGCTGTCAGTAATGGTGAATTCGACCTTGACCGCATCGCGGGTGGTTCCGGCGACCGGACTGGTCATCAACCGCTTTTCACCGAGCAGAGCATTGATCAAACTGGATTTGCCGACATTGGGGCGTCCGACCACAGCGATATCGATCGCCGGTTTGCGCCGGAGTTTGCCAAGGGGAACCGCACCGCACTTATTGAGTACGGCGTCCATCAGATTGCCGATACCGCCGCGGCGGGTACAGCAAATCGGATAGATGGTGCCGAATCCGAGGCGGGAAAATTCCGCAGCATCGTTTTTCAGCCGGTCTTCGTCGCACTTGTTGACCGCCATGAATACCGGTTTGCCGCAACTGCGGAGCCGCTTGGCGACATCCTCATCCAGCGGAGTCATTCCGGCCTGGGCATCGGCGACAAAGATCAAGACATCCGCATCTGCGAGAGCGGCTTTCACCTGTTCCGCGATACCGGTATCCCAGAAGTCGACATTTTTCTCTTTGCCGTCCATCATACCGAGACCGCCGGTATCGACCAGCGTGAATGCCCGGTTTTCCCAATGGGCTTCCGAAACCACCCGGTCACGGGTAACGCCGCTCATCTCGTGAACGATCGCCAGACGGCGTCCGATCACTGCATTGAACAAACTGGATTTACCGACATTGGGACGGCCGACGATCGCCACGACCGGCAGCCGGACATTACAGGTTTCAGAAAAATTTTTGTTTTCAGTATCACACATATTTCACCGGAAACTGTTGATCATATCCCGCAAATCGCGCGCGGCAGCACCGGATTTTCCGGCAAAATCATCGCCTTTGGAGGCGTAGATGATACCTCGGGAAGAGTTGACAATAATGCCGCCCCAAGTTTTGTCGCAACCGAATTTCACGACCTTTTCGACATCACCGCCCTGCGCGCCGACACCGGGAACGAGGAAGGGAAGTTCCGGACACATTTCACGGAGTTCTTTGAGTTCTTCCGGATAGGTGGCGCCGACGACGAGAGCCGCGTTGCGGTTGTAGTTCCAGTTGTCACGAACCAGTTTGGCAACGTGCTTGTAAAGCGGAAGTCCATCCGCGACCAGATTCTGCAGATCGCCGGAGTGGGGATTGGAGGTGCGGCAGAGGATGATCACGCCTTTGTCGGCGTAGTCAAGGAACGGTTTTACCGCATCCAGTCCCATGTAGGGATTGACCGTGACCGCATCAGCGTTGTAACGTTCAAAAGCCTCTTTGGCATAGTATTCGGCAGTAGAACCGATATCGCCGCGCTTGACGTCGAGAATAACCGGAACATCCGGAGCATTTTTCTTGATGTAAGCGATGCTCTTTTTCAGGGATTCATCGCAATCCTGACCGGCATAGTAAGCGGCCTGCGGCTTGTAAGCGCAAACCAGATCTTTGGTGGCATCGATGATCTGCTTATTGAATTCAAAGATCGGATCGGCGCAATTTTTAACACATTCCGGCAATTTAGCAAGATCGGGGTCAAGCCCGACACAGACCAGCGAGTTGTTTTTCCTGGCGGCGAAAGCGATTTTTTCCATAAAGTTCATTTTACATAGTCTCCTCTGATTCGGTAATGTGAAAAGTTTCTCCGGGGGCGACGCGATGAGTTTCCGGTTCACCCTCCCAGCCGATGCGGAACCACACCGTTTGGGCGGAGGGATTGTACACAGTTTTACCATCGGTACTGTACTGCAGAGAACGAATGGCTTTCAAATAACGGCAAAGTTCGATATTGGTAACATACCAGGTGTCGTTGCGATTGCCGAGTTTGGCGGCGAGATCTTCCATATACTGCCAATCTTTTACGCCGCGGTCAAATTCGTAAGAGTGTCCCCAGATGTAGAACACCTGCGGGAAAGGACGCGCTTCATTGACGAAAGCATCAGCCATATCCATCGCATCGCGGTAGTGGCAGGTGGGATGCCATGCCAGAAAGTTTTCCGGGAAAGCACGGGTACGCATCGTGGCAACGGTGGTACGGGCATATTCGATGCCGCAATCTTCCAATATTTCGATGACCTTTGGCGAGAAACTGCCGTTGGGATATGCCATACCGGTAATGACTCCACCGGTCATCTCTTCAAGATTCTTGCGGTCATTCCAGACCTCGCGGGTCAATTCCGTACGCGGCAGATAGTCAAAAAAGGGATGAAATTCGCCGTGGCAGGCGATTTCATGGCCGGCGTAGATCTGCCGGAAGCGTTCCCGGTCAAATTTGCGGTATCGACTCATGCCGGTATTGAAATTAAAAGTTCCTTTAAGACCGTTGCGGTTAAAGATGTCGATCAATTTGACATCCTGATCGACACCATCATCAAAACTGAAAGTCAGCGCCTTGAAATACCCGCCGGGAAACATATAACATACTCTCATTGTCACTTCTCCTCAAGTTTAATTACAATGCGCGGCGGTTTGGTCATATCGACCTTACCGACATCGGCACTGCTGGAATCAAAATCGATCCGGGTCCGCCAGCCGGGGCCTTCGATCCGGAGTTTACGGACATAGTAAAGATCGTTCTTTTTGGTGAATCCGCTGGCTTCGAGAATACGGTAGGGCTTTTTCTCTGACTTGCGGTAAAATTCTGCCTGAAGCGGGAAACAATGTTCTTTGGACAACCAGACTTTGATCTCTTCTTTATTCTTCGGATCATCCAGCAGAATCACCCGGCACGGCACCACGCCGCCGACATTCTCGTTATCAAACTCCCGGATCGGTTTGCAAAAGAGGAAACTCAAGGTGAGATCCGAGGCGCGAACCCCGACGTAACCAAGTTTATCTCCGCCCTTTGGATTCATCGGAGTCACCGTGGTCAAACCGGAATTCACCGCCTGCCCCAGCATATATCCCTCTTTCCGATCCAGCACCAGTTGACCGACTGTCCGATCCGGATGCAGGATGACACCGAAATAGACCGGCATGGACAATACCGCTTTACCCCGGCGGCGGTGCTGAAGCACCCCGTGGAGTTTGGCATAAGTCGGATACTGATTTTTTCTCCGCGCCAAAAGCATGAATTCCTCTTTGGACAACTCTGCCGTTTTGCCGAAGCAGGAAAGAACTGCAAAGAAGATCGCAACGATGAAAACCGGAATGATACGCTTACACATTATTCGATAACTCCTGCTTTGGGGAATTTGCGTTTTCCGAAACCATATTCCAATGCTTCGTCAATCGAACTTACACACTTGATGGCAAGTTTCTCTTTGACATATTCCGGAATATCCTCAAGATCTTTGCGGTTTTCTTCCGGTATCAGAATATTTTTCATACCGGCAGTAAGAGCGCCGACCAGTTTTTCCCGGAGTCCGCCGATGGCAGTCACCCGGCCGGAAAGAGTGACTTCTCCGGTCATGGCGAGGTTTTTCACCAACGGTTTGCCGGTAATGAGCGAGGTCAATGCCAGAGTCATGGTGATTCCGGCAGAAGGACCATCCTTGGGTGTCGCTCCGTCCGGCACATGGATATGAATATCATTGCTGGTGAAATAATCCTGGGCAATGCCGTATTTTCCGGCACCGGAACGAACGATCGTCAACGCGGCATTGGCAGATTCCTGCATGACTTTGCCCAGACTGCCGGTAAGTTTCAACTCACCTTTGCCGCCGGCAACCGCGACCGATTCGACCGGCAGGACCACGCCGCCGACTCCGGTCCACGCCATGCCGACCGCACATCCCGGAAGCGGATTGGCAGCGACATTTTCTTTTATGTAACGCCGCGCGCCCAACAGTTCATTGACCGTTTTTGCCGAAACCTGGATGACCTTTTTACCATCATAACTTCCGGCAAGATAGAGTCCGGCGATCCGGCGGCAAACTTTGGCAATGACACGGTCAAGTTCACGGACACCGGCTTCGCGGGTGTAACCGTCGATGATCTCATCGATGGCGGCGACGGTGAAGCGGACATTTTTGTTTTCAAGTCCATTGGCTTCGATCTGGCGTTTGACCAGATAACGCTTGGCGATCTCCCGCTTTTCGAGCGAGGTGTAGCCGGAAAGTTTGATAACCTCCATGCGGTCGCGCAGAGCGCCCGGAATATCCTCAAGCACATTGGCGGTCGCAATAAAGAAGACCTTGGACAAATCCAGCGGCAGTTCAACGAAGTTGTCATTGAAAGTATTGTTCTGTTCCGGATCAAGCACTTCGAGCAAAGCGGATGCCGGGTCACCCCGGAAATCATGCGCCAGCTTATCGATTTCATCAAGCATGAAGACCGGATTGGAACTGCCGGCACGCTTGAGATTCTGAACAATTCTGCCGGGCATGGCTCCGACATAGGTACGGCGGTGTCCGCGGATTTCCGCCTCATCGCGCATACCGCCCAGCGACATGCGGATAAACTCCCTGCCCATGGCATTGGCAATGGAGCGTCCGAGCGAAGTCTTACCGACGCCCGGAGGCCCGGTAAGACAGAGGATCGGAGCGCGGACATCTCCGCAAGCGGATTTCAACTGCATAACAGCGAGAAACTCCAGAATGCGTTTTTTTACATCTTCCAAACCGAAGTGGTCGGCTTCGAGGATCTTTTCTGCATCGGCGACATCCAGTTTATCTTCTGTAAATTTTCGCCACGGAATATCCAGCAGCCAGCTGATGTAGTTGTAACTGATATGGTATTCCGGCGCGTTTTGGGGAATGACCTCCAAACGGGAAAGTTCCTTTGCCACGGTATCAGCAACATATTCCGGAATATCGGCTTCATTCAACCGGTCATTGAGTACGGCGATATCACTGCCGCTGCCCAAATCACCGAGTTCGCGTTTGATACACTTGAGCTGTTCGCGCAAATAAAATTCCCTTTGGGATTCGCCCATGGCTTCCTGAACTTCGGAATGGATTTTGATTCCGAGCCGGGCGACTTCGATCTCCCGGTTCATCAGCACAGTGAGATAGTCCATCCGGTCCCGGAGTTCGGGTATCGTGATCAGGAAGAACTTTTCCGTTTCAGAAAAAGGCATGCCGTCGGCGATAAAATCACAGGTGCGCGACGGCTGACGGGAATTGCCGATGGTATTCCGCAACTCCTCCGGAAGCGCCGGATGCAAAGTGGAAAACTCCATGAACATCGCTTTAAGCGCATCCTGCCGGGCGAGATTTCCCGGCAATTTATCTTCGCCGTCCGAACTCACCTGCACCCGGTAACGCACACGCGGCACCGGGTCACTGACAGTTCCGGCATCGGAAACGAAAACAATGCGCTTCAATCCGCGCAAAACCACCTGATAAGAATCATCCGGCAGACGGACATTTTTCACGATCCGCGCCAGAGTTCCCATCACGCAGAAAGAATAACCATCCTTGCGGAATTTCGGCTGCAGCAACGCTTCGTATTCGGCGGCATCGTGAGGGATCCGGTAAAAGACCGCCAACTGCCGGTCACCGGCAAGCGCCTCCTGAAAAGCGGCGATATCCCGCTTCTTGTCCAGAGTAACCGATGCCAGCGAAAACGGATAGACCGCAGCATCCGGCAAACCGATCATGGGCGCAGCATGCTCTATGCCCATGACGTTTACGGTGAAGTTACCGGCATCGTTATTTGATTTATCAATAAATTCATTTGCCATAATTTTCAGACATTCCTTCCGGGAGTGCTTCAAACTTGCACTCTTTGAGATAATCCAGCATCTTTTCCAGAGAAACCGCGCCGCCGCTTGCCGTGGCAGAACGCAGATTGAAGTTGCTGGATGCTCCACCGAGAGCCAGAGCTTTTTCCAGCGGCCACTCCTGATGCAGAGCGTACATCACCCCGGCGCAGAAAGCATCTCCGGCGCCGTTGCTGCCGACGATCTCTTCGCGGCTGATAAAGCAGCTGGGACGATAGATGTATTCGCCGTCGCGCGCTTTGGCGCAGGCGCCTTCGGGGAAGTGGATAACGACCGTTTCCCGGACACCGTTTTCGAGCATGAAGTCGACCGCTTCCGGCAGTTTCTGCCAGAGCAGTTTTCCGTCGGCGGAGCGCAGATCGAATCCGCAGCAGCAGGCAGTTTCAACTTCATTCACGATAAGGATGTCAATGTAGGGCAGAGCCGGAAGAACCGCAGAACGGAACTTTTCCGGGGCTTCAGAAACGAAATCGACAACCGTTTTATAACCTTTTTCGCGCATGGTCTTGAGCAGACGGACGGCTTTGGTGCCGTATTCGCTGTCGGCGGCATCAAGGGAGTCGAGCAGCAGCAGATAGCCGAGGTAGAAAAATTTTGCCGGAACATCGATGTTTTCCAGATCTTCACAGCAGAGTTCCGCGTTGGCTCCGCGGCAATGGAAAAAGGTTCTTTTGCCGTTGCCGGACATGACATCGGTGTAACTGGTCGGAACCTTGCTTGAACGTTTCATGTTTTTGCCATCGATACCACGGCGTTCGATTTCAGCCATCAGGTAGTCACCTTCGCTGTCAGCACCGAGTTTTCCTGCGGCGTAAAGGGGAAGCGCAGGGTCAGCGGCATTGATATCAAAAAGGACGTTGGCAGGGCCGCCGCCCGGAGCAAAAACTTCACCGGTAATATTGCAGAGATTGCCTTCACCGGGCCAACGGTCAATATTTTTGACTTTATCCAACACCCAGTTTCCGGCACCGATAATTCCGTTTCTCATAATTCGATCCTCCTCAAAAATATTTCTGATTAATTCAACATCGTCTGTCCGCCGGTAACCGGGATCGCCTGTCCGGTTTCATACTGCTGGGTGACGGCGTAACAGATTGCGCGCACCACATCTTCAGGGAAACATCCCCGGCTCATGGGGACCTGACTTTCATAGTGTCTTCTGACATCGGCGACATTCTTTGCTCCCGGCACCTTTCCGGCATTGAGATACTGGACAAAAAGTCCGCGTTCCGGGTCGCTCCACAGCGGACCGTCCAGATAATTCCCGGGGCAGACCGCATTGACTTTGACCCGGTCGGCAACCAGTTCCAATGCGAAACTCTGAACCAGACCGAGTCCGCCGAATTTGCTTCCGGCGTAAGCTCCGTTGTTTTTTGAACCGCTCAAGCCGCTCTTGGAGTTGACCTGAACGATATCGCTCCACAGACCGCTGACCGCATTCTGTTTTGCCATGACCTGCGCACAATATTTGGTGCAGAGGAAAAATCCGTTGTAGTTGATATCGGTGACAAACTGCCAATCCTTGAGCGCAAAACTTTTGACAGAACCGGCACGGGCAACTCCGGCATTGGCGACAAAGAGATCGATACCGCCGTAAACGGCAACCACATCAGAAATCAATTTTTCGACCGATGCTTCATCGGCAACGTTGACGGCAAATCCGCGGGAACCTTTGCCGAGTTCAGCGGCGGCGCGGTTGGCGCCTTCAACATTGAGGTCGGCGACCGCCACGTCTGCACCCAGTGCCGCAAGTTCCTTGGCGATACCATAACCGAAACCCTGCGCGCCGCCGGTCACGACAGCGACCATACCGGTCAGGGGAGCGTTGGCTCCGGAAGCGACTTTGGCACGATAGGATTCGACCTCCCAGTTTTCGATAAATTCTCTCTGGGCATCGGAAAGATAATGGATGCCGCCGAATGCTTTGGCGATCTGTTCGATACGGGCGCCGTTTTCAGCAAGCTGGCGAACCGTTTCTGCAGCGGCAAGATTCTTGCCGGAGAAAAAGACCGCTTTACCGGTTATCTCGACCATGCGCGGAGCGTAATTGCGTTCTTTTTTGAAGTTTTCGATCAATTCCGGAGTAAGCGTTTCAGTTTTGATACCGAAAGCCTTGGCATAAACCAGATGATCGGGAGTCAAAGGACCGCCGGGGATGGAGAATGCTCCACTGGAAGCGATCGTCATGCAGCGTTCTTCTGAAGCATTACGCAGATGACCGCGAAGTTCAGGAGCAATTTCCATGACCGCCGCCGGGGCGGCGTTTCCGGGAGAGGCGAAGGTGGTATCCACGCCTTTTTCAGCACAGAATTTGGCAAGTTTATCCATGATTTCAGCGTAGATCGCATCCATCTCTTCAGCGCTGTCCGCACCGACAAACACGCCGTGATTCTGCAAAAAGATCACCTGCGGATCACAGTTTTTCGCCTTACGGTAGACTTCACAGCAGTCAAAGACCACCTTGGCAAGGATGAAGCCGGGGTCGCAGTAATCGACCCACAACGCATCAGGGAAAAGTCCGGCACAGATATCTTTACCATTCTGACCGCAGGTCATACCGTTGACCAGCGCCGGGTGAGTATGCACAACATATTTGAACGGCATGATTTCGTGCATGGGCGCCTCGACCGACGGGCGGCGGCCTTCGGTTTCGCAGGCGAAGTCCATGAGTTTCTTGACTTTGGCTTCGCGCTCTCCGGCGGAAGCAAAATCTTTCAACTCAAAACAGGAACGGACTATCGCCCGATCCATTTTCACAAAATCCGCTTCTTTGATCGCAGCAAGCGAAACTCCGCTGGGCTTCACATAGAGAAATTTTTCATCTTTGTATGAGGTGTTTCCGCCTCCGGCGAGCACATAATCGATGTTGCTGCCGTAACGATTGGACATTTCTGCAATTATTTCAAGTGACATTTGAGACCTCAGTAATATTGATATTTTTCTACACTTAATATAAGATACCACCGGAGTCGCAAACTTTCAAGGGGAATCAGCCGATGATTTTACCGAAACTGAAGCACGCAATGCCGCCGATCATCAATAACGCGGCGATCGCACGCCTTATCCATGTCATCAGAGAGGCTTTATGTTCCATGACCTGCCATCCGAAATGACAGGCAAGACAACCGAGCAAAACCGAAAAAATACACCGGCTGGACTGGATGACATTGCCGAAAACCGGACGCAATATCCCGAAACAGATCAGCAGACTGATTTGAGAAATCAGCCACAGCGCGGCAAAGGGAAGTGCATCCCGGAGCATTTTCCAACTTACCCTGACTTTGAAGAGGAACGGGAGAGAAAATATTCCCAAAGTAACGTAGCACAACAGCGTAACCGCGATTCCGGCAAATACGATATCTCCGTTGTCAGCGACCAAAACCATATTGGTTTCTGTAATATCAGTCACCGAAAAGGCGATCAGCGTTATGATCAGTGCAACAATTCCCTTGAATGACAACTGCACCGCACCGCTCCAGTTCATAACAAAGGCAGCGGCCACACTCAATCCGACTCCGCAAATCTGAAGCCAATTCAACGGATTGCCATAGCCGCAACACCAGATCAGCGCCAGCACGACGATCTTCAATCCGAGCAGAGAAGCAAGTCGGCTGGATTCAATATGTTTCTGGGTGAAAAAAAATCCCCCCTGCCCCAAGGTAAAGGTGATGATCCACAATCCGAGAAACAGATAACTCCCGGAATTTCCGCTGAAAAGTTTGACGGGAAAGAAAAACGGCAGCAGCACCGCACTTGCACCTCCCATGATCAAATGGGAGGAAATCAACAATTTCAATGCCGAATCATGACGGCGGATAAACCAGGCACTGGCAAGGTAGGAAAACGACTGCAATACCGCAGTGATCACCCCCAGCAACATTCCCTGAAACAACATACACTCAACCTTTGCTCAACGCGGTTCGCCCGAAGTTCCGACCACCGCATTTTTCACGCCGAGATGACGGTTAAAAGAGGAAAATCCCCCGTTGCGCCACAGCCACAACGCAGCACAGCATCCCAGTTGAAACACTCCCCACGCCACAATTATCAACACGAAGGTACGGGCGGCATTGATATAGGAAACACCTTTATCCCTGCCGCGCATGCGGATGATCAGCCAGACGACAACACCGAGCAACAGATCGCAAATACCCAGCAGTTCGGCTTCGAAACCGGAAAAAATCCAGTTGAATCCGCCGAGGCAGTTGACCAAACTCAGCAATTCAAGTATCAAATACGCCGGAACCAGCAAAAAAGTCAGGGCAAAACCGTGCAAATTGGAACTGCCAAGATCATAATCACCACTTCTTCCGACAATTACCGCCAGAATCACTACAAGAAAATATCCCAACATTGCCAAATCCAATTTCCGCAATGCCGCCCGGATTTTTTCTTTGACCCGGCGAACCGGCAGTCCGATCAGATTTTTCTTTTTCTTTGCCATATTCACCGTCTCCTTGAATTACGGGGAGCGCCGATACCGCGCACCAGCAGATAGGTGACGAAACCGATCACAACCATGAATACCGCCAGAGCAGAATAAGCATGCGGCCACCAGATGCCTTCAGTCATCATGGTGAATTCAGACATACCGCCCAAACCGGTGATCACCGTAAGCGGCATAAAAACGATATTGATGATCGCCAGATACTTCATGATGACCGCCATATTGTTGCTGGCGACCGAGGTTCTGGCATCGGACATATTTTTCAGAGTTGCAGCATAGATCCGGGCAAGGTTATCGCACTGTTTGTTTTCAATGGAAATATCCTCAAGGAATTCCCGTTCTGCCTCCTTGAAGCCGATCCGTTCAGATGCCGAACGGAGTTTACCCATCAGCAGCATATTGGCGCCAACGGCGGATTCATAGTAGGTAAGACTCTTCAACAGAGCGAACATATTGACCAGACTCTTGTTGGTAATGGCATATTCGATTTTCTTTTCGATCTGTTCAGAGATCGTCCGGATTATCCGCAAGTGCTGGAGGAAGTGCCGCGTGGACTGGTGAAGCAGACGCAGCAGAATTCCCGGAATACTGTTGCCGCGCAGCGGCATTCTGCCATGCTCAAACAGCGGCATATCTTCGATTTGAACGA
The DNA here is from genome assembly GCA_015061805.1 of Lentisphaerota bacterium. GTDB lineage: Bacteria > Verrucomicrobiota > Lentisphaeria > Victivallales > Victivallaceae > UBA1784. Next base: position 62,056 of record SUVV01000006.1, read on the forward strand.
TGATGATCCGGTCGGAAAACAAAAATGCACCGACCGAAGATACCCGGAACTCCATCCGGCGATCCATGCCGACATCCCGGGGACACTTCATAATGACCGCGACGTGCGTATCCTCAAATTCGACACGGCTGATCTCATCCTCATCCAATGCCGAAGCCAGAGTATGACCGTCGATTCCGCATTTTTCAACGAGATAGGATTTTTCTTCATCGGACGGTTCGCTGTAGACCTGAATCAAACCGGATTCGCCATCCGGGCAACGCACAATGCGACCGTCAACAAGATTATAACATTTCAACATCGGTGTATCTCCCCTGAATAAAAATTTTCAGTACAGGGTGACTCGACACCGGCGGCTGACCGTATCGGGAACGGAGTTTTTCTGTCAGCAGAAAAGTGCGGCAGAAAAATTCTCACCGTTTCCGGCACAGCACCGTCGGGGTCCGGGGTCGTCTGTATTGCTCATTTTCCGCCTTTTCTTTTTGGATGGTTAATATAGTCTGCTTTGCGGAAGAGATTTTCCGCTTTCTTAAAAAATAGCATTCAAAAAAATTTTTTCAACCCTTGACTCTTGAAAATTTGCATTTTTATTGATTTGAGGGTATAGTAATAGTGAAATTATATTTCAGGAGATTCAAAAACATGCTTTGTGATGTCTGTAAAAAAAATGAGGCAACAGTCCATATAAAGGAGTTTCACAACGGACAGTGTGAAACCCATCACCTGTGCGCGGAATGCGCCGGAAAAAAAGAGGAAAACGGTGACTTCGGTTCCCTCGGATTCAAGTTGTCAGAAATCCTTTTCAGCAATATCATGCCGGGCAAAAAAACGGCGGCTGCCGCAGAAGAAGAAAATTCCGCCCCCGATACCGTATGCCCGGTCTGCGCCTGGGACAGCGAAAAAATCCGTAAAAGCGGCGGTAAAGTCGGCTGCCCGGAGTGTTACAAGGTCTTTGAAACCATGCTCGCTGAAGCATTTTCCAAAATCCAGCGCGGTTCCGTTCACCTCGGCAAGCATCCGGCCCGGAAAAACGGCGATGATTCCGGACAACTCCGGCAGGAACTCAAACGTCTGCAAACTCAGCTTGCCGATCTGGTCGCCAGCGAAGAGTATGAAAAAGCCGCCGTTTGCCGCGACCGCATAAACGCTCTCCGGCAACAGTTGGAGGAACGCTGAAAATGGATGACATCAAACGTTTTCTTGATCGTCCGGTAAGTTTTCTGGATGATACCGGTCCGGCTGCCGACATTGCGATATCCACCCGGGTAAGACTTGCCCGCAATCTTGCCGGATTCCCCTTCCCCAACGCCGCTTCCGCTGAAGAAAAACAGCAGATCTGTGATCTGATAACTTCGGCAGTCCGCGACTCCCGCGTTCTTGACTTCGACGGGGAACACAATGAATTTTCTCCGGGAGAACTTGATGACACCGGACGACAGCTTCTGGTCGAACGGCGCCTTGCCAGTAAAGAATTTGTTTCCTCACCATTCGACGGCAAAAGATTGATGGTGTGTCCGCTCGAACGTTGCTCCATCATGATCAATGAAGAAGACCAGATCCGGATGCAGTCGATCCGCCCCGGATTTCAACTGCAGGAAGTTTTCCGGGAGATCAACCGGATCGATGACGAATTGAGCTGCAAACTTGATTACGCTTTTGATGAACAACTCGGATTCCTGACCAGTTGTCCGACCAATGTCGGAACCGGGATGCGGGCATCGGTGATGCTTCACCTGCCGGGACTGGTGATCACCGGACAGATCGCGCCGACCATTCAGGGAATCTCAAAACTCAACCTCGCGGTAAGAGGAATTTTTGGAGAGGGCTCTGACTACCGGGGCAATCTCTTTCAGATTTCCAACCAATCCACCCTCGGAGAGAGCGAAGAAAACATCCTTTCCACCCTCTCCGCGGTGATCGAACAGCTGGTATTTCATGAAAAACGCGCCCGCCAGACTATGCTCAAAGATGACCGTTACGGCGTTCTGGATTACATCGGACGCTCGTATGGAATCCTGCGCCACTGCTACAAAATATCCGGAGAAGAGGCTCTGAAATCGCTTTCAGGAGTCCGGCTCGGCGTTGATCTCGGACTTTTCAACTCCGTCGATATCAGCAAGGTCAACGAACTTTTCATTGCAACCGGCTCCGCCCACTTGCAGGCCAATGCCGGGATCGACCTCTCAAGTGATGAACGGGATATCCGCCGCGCTCAACTCTGCAGAGAAAAATTAAAATTTTAATCCAACGTTGTTGCAAAAACAGCCTCGCAGGGAAACTCTTTTTTGAAAAGTTTTCCCTGCGCCTGAGCAATCTCCCATTGCCGGATTTATCAGAGTATCATACCGGCGATCCAGCCGAATATCAGCAATGGAATATTGAAGTGGATAAATGTCGGTATTGTTGAATCGTAGATATGATCGTGCTGTCCATCGGCATTCAAACCGGCGGTGGGGCCCAGCACCGATTCAGACACCGGAGAACCGGCATCGCCCAGAGCGCCAGCCACGCCGACGATCGCCACCGTCGCCAGCGGAGATATTCCCAACTTCACGCACAGCGGCACATAGATCGCCGCAATAAGCGGCACGGTGGAAAACGATGAACCGATCCCCATCGTAATCACCAATCCGATAAAGAGCATGATAAACACCGCCAATCCCCGACGGTCGCCGATTCCATCGGCAGTAAGTTTCACCAGCGTATCCACGCCGCCGGTAAATTTCATAACCTCCGCAAATCCGCTGGCTGCAATCATCACAATACCGATGCCGCCCATCAGATACACTCCTTTGGTAAAAACATCCTGCGTTCCGCGCAGGGTGATAACTCCGGAAATCACAAACACTGCGATACCCGCCAGCGCCGCCACGATAAGCGAATCCATAAAAATCTGACCGGCAAGAGCCACCGCAATCGCGACGAAACCGGTTATAACTTTGATCGGTTTGATTTCCACCGCAGTATCAGCTGCCATAACCGGCAGTTCCTTGTAGTCACGCGGCTTGCGGTAAGAGAAGAAAACCGCGATAAGCACGCCTGTAATCATACCGATCGCAGGGATAAACATCGCCTTCGGAGCCATATCGGCAGTAACATTCAACCCGAACTGATTGATATTTTTTATCAGAATTTCATTGAGGTATATCCGCCCGAAGCCGAAAGGCATCACCATATAAGGTGTGATCAACCCGAAAGTCAGAATACACGCCACCATCCGCCGGTCAAGCCGGATCTTCTGAAAAACTCCCAACAGCGGCGGTATCAGTACCGGAATAAAAGCGATATGCACTGGAATAAGATTCTGGGACGATATCGACGCCAGCGCCAAAATCACCAACAGAACATATTTGAACGCCAGAAGTTTGGCAGGTGTCAAATTGCGGTTCAGTTTTTTGAACAGCTGCTGTGCCAGCAATTCGGTGACCCCGGAACGGGATATGGCTATTGAAAAAGCCCCAAGCATCGCATAGTTGAATGCCAGTTGCGCACCGCTTGCCAGCCCCTTGCTGAATGCCTCCATGGTTCCCGGCAGCAGATTTTCCCTGCCGGGCAATCCGGCAACAAATCCGCCGAACAGAGAAGATACAATCAACGCAAATACCACATTCAAACGCAATGCGGAGAGAATCAGCAGCAAAACAACTGCCAGAACAACGGGATTGAGGAGAAATTCCAGAAACATGATCTATCCTTAACTTTTATTGAAGACATACTGTTTTCAGCGCCTCACATTGGAGGTGACTCTGATCAGCATCGTCTTGCTCGCCAAACTCAGCGATTCCAAAGTCAACTCCGCCCGGACAAAGTACAACCGTTCCTGACCGGGAGGGATCATCATCTTTTCCACAAAATCCAGATTTTTGCTGACCAACGCCTGATTGCCCGGCAACAACGTTATCGGGTAATGCATCATCGGCTTTTTGAAATCAAACGTCAACTGTACCCACTTGCGTTCATCCGGTTCAAACGCGCCCGGCTGAGCGGGCTGGACAAACAAACCGATATTGTCCGGCTCATGTGAGAGCCACTCCGGAATACTGACCCTTTTGACGCCGTTATTGGCAAGAGCAAAAGTCAGACTTGCCGGACGTCCCGCCTGAAATTCATTGCGCCCGAAAAACTTCAATTCCAATCCATCCGGCTTGACCGGAGCATACTTGACTTTGCCATGCGGTACTCCGAAAGTCAATCTGGGGCGGGCAGGTTTCTGCTCCGGAACAGATGAGCATCCGGCGAAGCACAAAACAGTTCCGGCGATAAGTGTCAGCGGCAGTAATTTTTTCATTTCTGATCTCCAATATTGTTAAGTTTGCTGATTTCCATAAGCAGTTTCAAGCGGGCTTCCGGATCATTTTCTCCACGGAGCCGTTCAAGCAGATCGTTTTGGGAACACTGTTTGCGGATGCGGTGAACTTCCGCGATCGCCTCCCGCATCGCCCGATCCGGATATTGAAAGCGTTCACTTTTGACCAGCAGACGGCTGATCTCCGGAGCAGGAGTCGTGATCAGAAGCGAATTCAATTCCGATGTCAGCATATCCATTTCATCATTGAGCGCACAATTTATCGCCAGATCAAGACCTTTTACCACCGGGTCGGATTTTTCCAGTTCAACATCTTCCAATTCTCCGGCAATATATCTGGCACAATCGGCGGAACTCATTGCCAGATCCAGCAGCACCAGCAGAGCAACATGAGCCGGGTCTTTTCTGTTTTCCGGCTCCTGAGTTTTCACCGCCGGTACCGGAACCGCCGCCGGTTGAGGACGGTTGGCTTTGGCAATGGCTTTTTCGACTGCGGATTTTATGGCATTTACCGACACATCAAGCATTTTGGCAGTTGAATCGATATAGACCTCTAATTCGACCTGATCGGTGACCAGTTTAAGGTAGTCGGCAATAAACGCCGCCGCTCCGGCACGGCCGACCGGATTATCCATCGGAAAGCGTTCCGGCAAGACCTCCTGAAGCACGTCAAGCCACGGAACCGCATTTCCGACCAATTCCTCCAATGCCGCCGCTCCGTTTTTGCTGAATATTTCGTCCGGATCCTTTCCACCGGGTATCCGGATCACCTGCATATTGACCGAAAACGGGAGCAGTATTTCTGCCGCCCGCAACACCGCTTTCTGTCCGGCACTGTCCGCATCAAACGAAAGAAGAATATTGTTGGAGTAACGCCGGATCATCCGCGCCTGATCGGAAGTAAACGCCGTCCCCAGCGGAGCCACGGCACAATCGATACCTGCCCGGTGAAACGCAATGGCATCCAGCTGACCTTCGCAAAGGATCGCCTTTTTCAAACGCCCCATGCCCTGTCTTGCCTGCGGCAGAGCATAGAGCAGTTGTCCTTTATGAAACACCGGTGTATCCGGGGTGTTGACATATTTTCTGCCGTCAGCAGGTTTGGCCTCAAGGGTACGGGCGCTGAATCCTACCGGACGTCCCTGCTCATTTTCAATAGTAAAAGTCACCCGGTTCCGGAACTGATCAAAAACCCGCCCGGTCTCCTCTTTTTTACGGGCGACTCCGGCGAGCAGCAGTTCTTTTTCGGTAAAGCCCAGACGCTTTCCGTATTCGAGTCCGGCAGTCCAGCCATCCGGAGCCATACCGATTTTGAATTTCTGAATGACATCCGGCGTTATACCGCGGTTTTTAAGATAGACCGCCCCCGGAGATGATGGATTATCGGCAAGGATGCGGCAGAAAAATCGGCTGAATTCGGCATTGACTGCCAACAGTCGTTCTCTTTCGCTCTGGCTTTCCCTGACTTTTCCGGTAAAGGCTTTCTCCGGGATGATCACACCGCACCGGGCGGCAAGTATCTGAGCGGCATTGACAAAATCGACATTTTCCTTGTCCATGAAAAACCGGAAAACATCCCCGCCTTTACCGCAGCCGAAGCAGTGATAACTCTGCCGGGAAATATCGACATGAAACGACGGAGTTTTTTCCTGATGAAACGGACACAACCCCTTGAAACTTGAACCTCCGGAGCGCTTCAACTGCACTCCGAATGAGGAGATCACCTCGACAATATCACTGCGGGAACGGATCTCCTCAATAACATCCTTATTGAGATCAAGATTCATATTATCAACGTCCGTTCAAGGTACGGATACGCAACCGGGCATATTCTCTGGCGGCAGGATTTCTCCGTCCGGCAGAAGTCGCAGAATAAATGGTGTAAAGCCGAACTGCATATTTGCGGTCAAGATTGTTGGAATCGATCGTCCGGGCAATGTTGAACAGAAGTCCGAAATCACTCAAGCCATTGACCGCACTTTTCAACGCTGCGAGGGCTTCCTGGCGTTTACCGTGCAGAAGCAGACACTTGCCGAGCTGATAATTGAGAATATTGTTTTTGGCATATTCCGGATGTTTTTTGAGTTGATTGATATGCTGAAGCACATTTTTGTATTTCAGTTCGGTTCCGAGGTTGCAGAGCAGGATCAGAGTAGAAACATTGGAGGGCTCACGCAAATTGGCTTCGGTCAGCGTTTCATAAGCATTACGGCGGTGAAGCGGACGCTGCGCCTGAAGCCGGCCTTTGGTATAGAGCGCGGCAAAACTGTCCGGGTATTCTGCCGAAACCGCCGAAGCGATATCCAACGCCTTGTCCAGATCACCATCTTTTTCATATTTAAGAGCCTGCAGCAAGCGGGCGGAACTGTTATCCGGGTTGTTTTTCAAAACCTCATTGATCAGACTTTCCGCTCTGGCGAAATCGCCGTTGGCGAACTCTTTTACCGCGTTATTCAGTTTGGTGTTGTCTGACTCTTTTTTGCCGCATCCGCAGCAAAGTATCAGCAGTGCCGACAGGATCATCAAATTTCTCATAACCACTTCATCTTCCCCGTATATAAAATTATTTTTTCCGCAATTTCCGAATTCCCAGCAAGGCGACATAGACCACGCCTGCAAAGACCACGATCGTGGGACCGGAGGGCAAACTGAATAACGAACTTACCACCAACCCGGCCACCACAAAAAGCGCGTTGAATACCGCACTCATTATCATCATGCTTTTCAACCGGACGGTACAGCATCCGGCGGCCGCCGCCGGCAAAGTCAGCAAGGCGATGACCAGCATGATACCAACCAGATTTATCAACAATACTATCGTCACGGCAGTAAGCGCCAGCATGGCAAGATAGATCAGATTTCCCCGGATACCGCGCAGTCCGGCAAAGGTATTGTCAAAGAGCATTGCCAGCAGTTGCGGGAAAAATACTGTTACCGGCACCAGTACGATCAGATCCAATCCCAGGGTAAGGTAGAGATCATGCTGTGAGAGCAGCAATATATTTCCGAAAAGGTAACTCTGCCAGTCGACATATCCCGGAGTGTGGTCGAGAAACAGCAATCCTACCGACATCCCGAGAGCCCAGACCGCACCGATAACGGTATCTTCGCGTTCTTTGGCGGTAATGCTGACAATTCCGACGGTCAGCGCGGCGATCAGAGCTCCAGCCAACGCGCCGCCGGAAGCTGTGACAAACGCAAGACCGCATGCCCGCTGGAGAAACAGCGCAAGTCCGAAACCGCCCAGAGCCGCATGAGCGCTGGCACCGGCAAGAGAAGATATTCTCCGGGTAACAACCAGAGTACCGATAACGCCGAGCGCCGGAGAGATCAGCAGTCCGACCAGTACGGCAAAACGCAAAAATCCCCATTCCGGAGCAAAGAGCATAGTATTGATATCGATCATTTACCCTCCCCTTCGCAATGGCAGAAGCATGAATGATCGTGCTTGATCAAATTCATACTGTGATGATAGATCTCATTGGCAGTCTCCGCAGTAAATTCCGCCGGCAGATGGGTCGCCACCTGACGGTTGACACAGATAATGAGATCGGTTTCCCGGTTGACGAAACCGAGATCGTGAGAAACGGTGATCACGGTCATCCGCTTACGAAGCTGTTCCAAAATACCGTAAAACTGTTCTTCGGCACCGGGGTCGATATTGGCAGTAGGTTCATCCAGCAGCAGCAGTTCAGGTTCTCCGGCAAGCGCACGGGCGATCAGCACCCGCTGGCGCTGTCCGCCGGAAAGTCCGGCAAAGTTGCGCTCCGCCAGATCAGCGATACCCAGTTCAGCCAGAACTTCAAGCGCATAATTGCGGTCGGCTTTACTGTGACGGAAAAACACCCGGTTGGAAACTCTGCCCATCAGGGTCACTTCCAAAGCACTCACCGGAAATGCCGCATCCAACTGATGATACTGGGGCATGTAGCCGATGCGCCGCCGGGATTCCGAAGGTGATTTGCCGAAAATGCGAACCTTGCCGCGTTCGGGAACGAGAATGCCGAGCAAAAGTTTCAGCAGAGTACTTTTGCCGCCGCCGTTGGGGCCGACAATACATCCGGAAACGCCCGGCATGATCTTCAAACAGGCATTGTCGATCACCAATTCTCCGGAACTGTAGGAAAAGTCGACATTATTCAGTTCAACCACCGGCTCTTCAGCGCAGGAACCGCAGGAGCATCCCATCATTCACCTCCCCCGAAACCTTGTGCAATGGCATCGGTCATCGCCTTGAAATTCCCCGGCAGATCGTAAGCCAGCGGGTCCAGCGGCAACGCCTTGCCGCCGATCCGGCGGGCGAGTTCTCCGGCAAGCCGCGGATTGAACTGCTTCTGCACGAAAACAACTTTTATATTCTCTTTTTCCGCTTTGCTGATAACATTTGCCAACTGAACAGCGGTCATCTCGCGGCCATTGATCTCCAACGGACACTGCCGCAGTTTTACCGCATCGGCGAAATATCCGAATGCCGGATGATAAACCAGAAATTCCCGCCCGGCATAGGGAGCAAGGCGTTTTTTCATATCTGCATCAGCAGCGTTGAACTGCTGTTTGAGTTTTTCTGAATTAGCGTGATAAAAAGCGCGGTTTTCCGGATCGGCCTCGCTCATGGCGCTGCAGATGGCTTCACCGATGATCACCGCGTTGACCGGAGAAAGCCAAACGTGCGGGTCAAGACTTTCCTCGCCGTGGTGATGATGATCTTCACCGTGACCGTCGCAGCTGCCGTGACCGTCATCAAATGGACGCCGTTTGATATTGGCAGAAACATCAACGATTTTCACCGTATCCGGCAGACTTTTCACGGCATTGTTTTCAAAATTCATTCCGGTAGTGAAAAAGAACTTTGCCCGTCCGGCGTTGCGGACATCGGCCGGACGCGGCGAATAATCATGCGGACTGCGCCCCTCCGGAAGCATGGAGGAAATCTTGAATTTGCCGCCGCCGATCTGTTCAGCAATAAACGCCACCGGAGGCAAACCGCAAACTGCGGTTTTTTCATCAGATGCACTTTTTTCCGTTTGTCCGCACCCGATGCAGAGCAGAAGCATTGCGGCAGCAATCACCGTATTCAGTTTTGACAGCATAAATCAGTCCTTTTCATTATTCTTCAATGTTCAACCTGAAGAATATAACACCTTTTCGCTCTCAAGTCAAGAGTATTTTGCAACAAATCATTGATTTAACGCCGCAAGGTCGATCTCGAAAGATGTTCCGTTGACCGTAACCGAGAAACGTTTTTGCCCTAAAGCCCTGATCTCCGGGAGCGCGCCATTTTTGCGAACCGGGATAAGAAGAGTTGCAAACGTGAAGTTTTTCTGCTGTTCCGCACTCATCATCACAGTAGTCGCCTTGTGGCGGGTCAAATCGTTTCTGCCGATAAACCATCCTGCCATAAGCGGCTTGCGCCGACCGGATGCGGTGGAAACTTTCAGTTTTTCCGGGAAAAGCGGAACAATGAGTATATCGTATTCATAACCGTCATAATCCGAAATCACCGCGCCGGGGAATTGACGCACCTTGCGGGTCTTGATCGTATTCAACTGAAAACGCAATTCGTAATCATGCAATTTGCCGTCAGCAGACTTCAGATGATCGACCACACAGAAAAATTCCGGTTTGCAGAACCGCACTTCACGGGTGTGGACAGCCGGCTTGAAAAGAGGAATATTTTTTTCATCATCGGTACCGTCAAACTTATTCAAGCCGAAACTTTCAGTATAACGGCATCTGGCATAATCAAAATTTTCATTGCTGATAAACTTGGCATCTATCGGTTTGGTCACTCTTTTCGGCAGATAACGCATCTGCCCCATACCATCGACCAGCACGGTATTGTGATCTGCCGCCGAACGGCCGTACCAACGGAATGGACTGAATTCATATTGTCCACCGCCGTCATCACAGATCAACTCTTCACACCCTTTGCAGATGTTGATATTGAGTTTGTCCCAATGCTGGTGCCCCATTCCGATCGGTCCGACGTCAAAACAGCAATAGAGTGAATCTTTATCCCAGTTGGAACGCATTGCAATAAATCCGGCATAGGGCAGAAATCTGGATGCCGTCGGCACATCAGAAGGAGCATTGCCCGCTTTGCGCTCGGATGCGATCCACTTGAACTGTTGATTTTCCGGAAAATTTTCCAATGCGTTTTTGAAAATCTCCGGCAAATGCGTGGTGTAACAATCGTTGGTTCTCGGTGCGGTCAATCCCGGAGTGGCAAGAGCGATATATGATTCAAAGCCGGCTTCAAAATCTTTCATCAACTTTTCAGGTAGTTCGTTCATTCTTCCGGAGATTTGAGCCTGATCGATAAAATTTTTGGCGGTACTCAAGCTGACCAGCAGATAATCCGGTGACAACTCATCATGCATGCCGTCCGGCAGCATCTGACCGCAAAACGCTTTGCCGAAAACTTTGACAGCATACGCCCGCCAGGATTGGGATTTTTTGAATTCCGGAAACTCCGAAGCAAAAGTATAGACTCCGGACATCTCCATCAGCAGCCAATTAGTGCGTTTTTTGTGATTACAGCGCAAAAATTCAGCTTGCTCATACATCGAAGCCAACATCAGACAAAGCGTTTCATCACTGAAACAAGCGGATTTCCTGAATACTTCAAATGCTGCGGGCCAGGCGTAAAGCAAACGGATACCGGCATCGATAGTACGCCAGGTATTGTGGCTTCCGGGACCGGCAAGCGCCTGCTTTTTATCAGCCTGAAACATCCATGATGCGACCTGTTGTTCAAATGCTTTGGCATAACGCTCGTCTCCGCTGTTCTGATAACAGCGGGAGATGTCATGCCAGAAAGCCATTCTTCCGAACTGCCAGAGCCACTCATTATTGACCGGTTTATTTTCCCACGTCGGATTGAATATCCAATTCACTCCATCATTGAACTGCCACGGGATATTGATCACCGTAAAATCATTACGGCTCGCCCGGTCAGCAGTTTCAACAGAAAAATTCCGGCTCTTGATCTTTGCCTGCAGATAACGGGAATCCGGACGATTACGGTAATATCCGGCAATCTCCCGGATCATAGCGTTTTCGTCCTTTTGATGAACGGCGTTCAAATAGGCATCGCCAATGCTCTTTCCGTCGATTTCAGCAAAAAGCAATTTCAGCATCTCGCTGCGTTTGACATAATAATTTCCGGCAACCGCGGCAGAGGTGATACAAGCGACACCCATGATCAAAATCCTTGTTTAACATTAATTACTTTATGCGGAGGATCGCCACGCCGTAGCAGGGCAAGGCAACATCAGCAGCAACAGAACCGGCACAGCAGCGTTTGAAATCAACCGATTTCCACTTGCCGTCGTCACCGAGCATTTCGATTTTTTCTGATTTATTCAATTTGATCTGAAGTTTTTCGATGGGGTCATAGCCGAGGTTGCAAACCATGAGCAGCATGGAATTATCAGCGGCTTTGCGTTTGATCGACATGACCGGGGTATCGTTCAGAATGGCACCCTGAACGACTTCAGCATCAAGTTTTTCCAGCAGATAGATCATCCAGTCTTTGCGGGGCTTGCCGGCGCGGAGAGTGAAGTGTTCATCGCTGCAGAAAGCAACCGTCATGATCTTGCCGCCGAGGGAGTTTTCAAACAGCACCGAACCGGGGACGACCCGGCGGCGGTCGCCTTCGGGCGCATAGGCGGTACCATTGATATCGGTCAGGACTTTGGCTTTCGGGGATTTGACAACCAGCTGCGGAGCGCCTTTCCAACTGCGGGTGTAGATGTAAGCATTGCGGTCTTTGTATACCTCGGAGGTGTAGAAGCACTCCGGAGTGCGGGTTTCGACCCCCATGTATTTGGAAAATCCGCGTTTGCAAAGTTCAACAGCGGCGGCGCCGTCGATGAACATTTTGTTTTTGAACATCGCCATGATCTGCTCATCGGTCAGACGGGAAACGGCATAAGCGCCGCGCAGAGAGTAAACGCCGTCATGTTCAAAACGGACTTCGCCGCAGTACGGAATACCGTAAATACCCATGTAGTACGCCCAGTTTTCTTTTTCCATGGGGAGAACCGGGGTGTAATTGGTCGTCGAGTGCAGCAGGTGCTGGCTGATATATCCGGGAACATAGACACCGCCGTCGGTGCTTCCCTGAACCGCCTCAAACAGCGCAGGATAGAATTTGGAATATTTTTCCAGAATATCGGTATAACAACGGTTGACCTTCCAGATACCGGACTTGGTGGAGTTGACGTACCAGAGTTTGGAACCTTTCAGACCGTTGAAGATTGCGGAAGCAAGTTTGGCATGCATACTGACTGCCGATTTGCTGTGCGGAGCATGGGGGAAAGTATCGCTTTCGTCAAAGAGTGACGGGATCGCATCAAAATGCTTGCGGTAGATCTGGGTCTTGAGGACATTGTAAGCGAATTCACGCGGAGATTCCTCAACGTAATGAGCGTTGCAGATACGCATCATGTGCGGCTGACCTTTGGCGGCAAATTCGCGGGTGACGTCGAAATAGTGGTGATATTCACCGCCGGGGCAGCAGGTTCCGCCGGGGATGGAGGGATCGACCGAATTGATGCCTTCGCGGATGAGTCTGCCGATATTGGCAACACCTTCGCGGCGCAGGATTTCGTAGTTGATATAGACCTGATCGGTGTTTTTGGCATTCATAACCGCCTGACGGTACTCTTCCGGACTCTTGAAGTTGCCTTTGAAGCGGCGGTTGTATTCCGCGACATGCAGTTTACAAAAGCACTCTCTGCCGCCGTTGTTGGAACGGATATCGTCATCGCCGAGGACGAAGAAGGGCTTTTCCGCCGCGACTTTCGCTCCGACCGTACGGATGTATTCGGCAAAGAGCGGATTGAGCGCACAGAAGCGGGAGGCTTTCTGAGTGGAAGTATAGGTGCGGGTCCACCCCTTGACAACCACCGTCGGATTGATCACATGACCGAGGATCGCCTGAATAAGGATACCGAATTTTATCGGATGACCGGCAAGACCGGCTTTGATCTTACGGTAACTTGCGACAGAATCTTCCAAGTGCTTGTACGGTTCACTATTCCGCGGATTGAGCGGCATACTGTAGAGGACAGTATCGATACCGGTTCGTTTGTAAAATTCAATAATGTCCCTGACGGCAATATCTTCTTTGCCGATCGCAGGCGGAACGATATTCCACATATTGAATTTATTGGTCAGATAGTCATAGCGCCCTTCCGGTTTGGCAACGACCTGTTTAGAGGCGCATCCGGAAACCAGCGCCAATACAGCCAGCAGCAACAGAGTTCTTTTCATTTATATTATTTCTCCACTTTGATAATAAGAGTTTCGTAACACGCCATCGAACGGCCGATCACAATTTTGGAACCGTCGACCTTGAAATCCAATTTTTTCCATTCGCCATCAGCAGTAAGTTCGGAAACTTTCCCGGCACCGGCAAACTTGACCTCCACCTGCTCGATCGCATCAAATCCCAGATTGCAGAACATCAGCATCGTACTGCCGTCGGCAAGTTTGCGGGAAACCGACAGCGCCGGATGTTCAACCAGCAATGTGCCGTCAGCGGCACCGGCTTCGATCACTTCGATCAGCTTGATGAGCCAATCTTTGCGGGGAACGCCGCCGCGCGGAGTGAATTCATCAGTAGTACGGAAAGCGGTGGTGCAAATTCTGCCGCCGAGAGCATTGTTGTAAACGACAGCTCCGGGGCAGACCAGAGTCTGTTCAGAAAGCGCTGCCCCGTAGAACGGAGTGTAGTACATATTGGTCACAATTTCCAGACCATCGGCGACCGGGACCAGTTCCGGAGCATCGACCCAGGTCCGGCAGTAGATCGGCTCGGTGCCTTCAGCGTAATGTTCAGAATTGAACGGGTGAGTCGGAGTCTGCGCCTTGACGCCCATATACTTATCAAATCCTCTGGCGGTCAATGCTTTTGCCGCATCGCCGTCGATAAGCATTTTGCCCTTGAAAAGCGTCAGGATTTCGTCATCGTTCAAACCGTCCACCGCATCTTTGCCGCGAATGGCATAGATACCGTCGAGGGTGAAATCCTTTTCAGCGGAGAAAGGAATACCGTAGATACCCAGATATTCACTCCAGGAATTTGCCGGAGTGATATTGGGTGCCCGGTTGGTGATAGCGTGCCAGTCGCCTTTGCCGGAACGGATCGGGATACGGATACCGGAAGTTTCGCTCCGGTTGACCAGCGTATAGAGCGCCGGATAGAATTTGGCATATTTCGCCAGAATATCAGTGTATTTACGGCTGACGATTATTCCTGGACGGCGGCAGTTGACAAACCAGAGTTTGGCACCGTTGAGTCCGTTGAAAATCGCAGAAGTCTCTTTGGCATGGAAACTGATGGCGGATTTGCTGAAAAGCGAATGGGGGAAAGTGTCGCTTTCATCCAGCACAGTCTCCACACCGCAGTGATATTTGCGGTAAGCTTGAGTCTTGAAGACATTCGCGGCAAAGTCACGGGGGGATTGTTCCACGTAATTGGCATTGCAGATCCGCATGACCGCTCCGGACTGATCTTTGGCAGCAAGCGCGCGGGCAGTATCATGATTGAAGAAATATTCTCCGCCGGGCATGCAGCTGCCGCCGGGGATGGAGGGATCGACCGAATCGATTCCTTCACGCAGCAGAGCGGCGACCCGGTTGACGGTATCTTCGCGGAGTTTGTCAAAGTTGCAATAGAGTTCGCTGTTGACATCGGATTCGCAAACCGCCTTGCGGTACTCTTCCGGGGTGAAAGAGGTTCCGTGGCGGCGGTTGTATTCAGCAGTGTGCAGTTCGCAGAAGCACTCAACACCTGCCGACCAGGAGCGGATATCATCATCTCCAAGAATGAAAAACGGCTTCTCTTTTGCCACCATCGCACCGACCTTGCGGATATAATCGGTAAATCCGGGATCAAGCGAACAGAAGCGGGTGGAAACCCCTTCCTGTTTACCGTTATGAGTAACGACCCGGGTCCAGTGTTCACTTTCGACCTCGGCACCGATCACGTGACCGAGAATACTCTGGATCAGGACACCGCACTTGATCCCCGGTTCAACGGAGAGCAGATCGCGGAGTTTACCGAAACTGGCAGCAAGGCGTCTTGCCTTGACCATGGCATCGGCCCCCTGCGGATGAAACGAAAGGCTGTACAGTATCCGGGGAATTCCGGTCCGGCGGTAAAACTCGAGAATATCCTGTGCCGTTTCCTCTTCCCTGCCCGGATTGTAGGGAATGACGTTGAAAAATTTGAAATCGTCCATACACTTTCTCCCAAATAAGTAAAAACATTACTATTTAACAATGCTCTCAGATAAAGTAGTACAACACCGCTTCAAATACAAGATGAAATAGAAAATTTTTATGTTAAAAATTAACATTTTCTCATCGGAACACCACTTTTTCATCACCGCAGAATTTTCACAATTCATCGCTTCCGGATACTTTTTTTATGAATTTTCTGCATAACCGCTTGATTAAATCAACGATTGGGTGTATAGTAAGGAAGTTTATTTTATTTACCGGCAACCCGGGAGTTTCAAATCAAAAACAGAAACGGACTCACCGGATCGATGCAATGAAGTGATGGGGAACAGGAATTTTTCCTGTAAACTGTGCCTTGCAATAAAAAGAAGGAAAACAGGTACTTTTATGAACAAAATTTTGGTGACCGGCGTGACCGGGTTGGTTGGAAGCGCATTCGTCGTAGCATTACTCCGTGAACGGGATGATTATGAAATCGTGTGTCTCGTCCGTAAGGGCGGCGGAAAAACCGCCGCAGAACGTGCCGAAGCGATCATCCGCGATGAGTGTATTTTTGACGGTTGTCCGGAAATAGCTGACCGGATCCTGAAAAAGATCAGCGTTGTAGAAGGTGACGTTACCTCCATCGAACCGGAAACTCTCGCCAAAGATGAAGCCCTCAAAGGTGTCAATATCATCTTCCACTGCGCCGCCGACGTCAACCTCGGCAAGGACCCCACCGGTAAAGTCTTCCGTATCAACTACCACGGCACCGAAAACATGGTCGCCCTTGCCAAGCTTCTGAATGTCAAAGAATTCCACTATGTCGGCACCGCCTACATCGCCGGAAAACTTCAGGGAACCGCCATCGAAGACAATCCGATCGACAGCGGATTCAACAACCCCTATGAAGAAAGCAAGTTCAAAGCTGAATTTCTCGTCCGCAATTCCGGTATTCCTTTCAGCGTCTACCGCCCGGCGATCGTTACCGGACGCCGTTCCGACGGCCGCATCCGCAAGCCGCTGGCTTTCTACCGTATTCTGGAATTCCTCGGTAAGATCAAGAGCCACCAGTGCTCCAAACGCGGTCTCAATCCCGCTGACTGGATGCCGCTGGGCATCAACTTTGCCACCGTTCCCTCTGAACACGTCTACTTTGTGCCGATCGACTACGTGCAGGAAGCCATCACCGCGCTCTTCCAGAAGCCGGTGACCAACAGCGCTTACCACATCACCGGTGACAGTCCCGTCACCACTCAGCAGATCCGCGATTCCATCTGCCGCACCCTCCGTTTGGACAATGTCTATGTCGGCATGGACAATCCCGGAGCTGAAACTCCCAACAGCGATCTGATGTCCCGTTTCATCGGCGACCTCTTCCCTTATTTCAGCAGCGATATCGTCTTTGACCAGAGCAATGTCCGCAAAGTTCTCGGCGATAAAGTTCTGGACTGGGAATACGGTCTCAAAGGACTGGATACCCTGATCCGCTCTTTCTACATTGACTACTTCCCCAATGTTGAATGGCTGCAGAAGCTGGTAACGGAAGAACCGGATCGTATGCCCCGTTAATTATATTATATCAAGGTTTGTTTCTATGGAAAAGAAAGTTTCGATCATGCCCTGTCTGGATATGCAGTGCGGACGGGTGGTGAAAGGTGTTCACTTTGTTGATATTGCCGATGCCGGCGACCCGGTGGAGTGCGCGCGCGCTTACTGCGCCGCCGGTGCCGATGAACTCGCCCTGCTCGACATCACCGCAACTGTGGAAAAACGGGATACGCTCACTGAAGTCGTCCGCAAGGTCGCCGATGTCTGCACCATTCCCTTCACCGTCGGCGGAGGTATCCGCGACGTTGAATCCGCACGGCAGGTGCTGTCTGCCGGTGCCAACAAAGTATCCACCAGCAGCGCCGCCTTCCGCAGACCGGAATTGATCAGGGAACTTATCAGTGAATTCGGTGTCGATGCCGTCACCGTTGCTATAGATCTTGACGTCAACCCGGCGATGCCCTCCGGCTATGAAGTCTACATCGACGGCGGCAGAACCGCCACCGGTGCCGATGCCGTCGATTTCGCCAGGCAGGTCGATGATTTCGGCGTAAAAGTCATTCTGCCGACCAGCAAGGCCGGCGACGGAGCTAAAACCGGTTACGACCTTCCGGTCATCCGGGCGATGGCGCAGGCATGTTCCGCCAAGATCGTCGCTTCCGGCGGCGCAGGAAAGATGGAACACTTCATCGAAGCCGCAGAAGCAGGTGCGCAAATCCTGCTGGCAGCATCGGTATTTCACTTCAAAATGATTTCCATTCCGGAATTGAAAATGGAGTTGAAACGCAACGGATACGGTGTATATTAAGCACACGGAATGTACCGTTGGATAAATGTGCGGCGTTCCGGAATTTTTCTGGAGCGCCGTATTACTTTACAACAGGGAATTTTTTGAGCAATGTCTGACTGCAGCAAACGCAAGAACAGTAAAGATGAGAAACTGTTCCATTTGAACCTCAAATGGATAATGCTGTTGTCTGCGGCGGCGGTTGCGCTGATATTACTGATTCTGGCGATAATTTTTCTGCCCGGAGTGATGTATACCCGCAATCCCCGGCTCGTATTCAAAAATCTGGAGATCGACAGCACCGGCTACTGGCAGAAACAGCCCAAACTGCTGCTTGAACGAATCGGTCTTGAATACGGTACCAATATGTTCGCCATCAATCCGGCAGATATCCGGGAAAAACTGGAGAACGAGATCCCCAGCATCGAAAGTGCCGAAGTCCGCTTTGTCCTGCCTGATACGTTGAAAATCAAAATCAACGAACGTATCCCCCGGGCATCACTTTATTCAGCCAATTCACCGCTGGTAGTTGACCGCAACGGCAAAGTGATGAAGCGCGCAGAATCCAGCGCCATCATTCAGAAACTTCCGGTCATCAAGCACTTCAGAAGCGAAAACCAGGTTCAACTTCAGGCTGCACTGAAATTGATCATGAGCGCATTGAGCAATTATCCTGAAATCGCCATTCAGGAGATATCGCTGTCGGTAAAAAATGAGTTGAGAGTTTCCCTCTACTACCGCGAACGCAAACGCTGTGTGGTACTGCTGCCATCGTCGACCGACGAAGATTATGATTTTCTGCTTTCAAAACTCCAGACCGTGATTCTCACTTACGGCAGCAATTGGCAGATATTTGATTTACGCTTCCGGGGCGTTGTAACCGGAAGATAATGGAATTTAACACAAAAAATACAACAGGAAAGGTTGGATTTATGAAAAAAGTTTTAGTCATCGGTTCCGGCGGTCGCGAACACGCGCTGGTTTGGCAGTTGAAACGCAGTCCCCAGGTCGGCAAAGTTTTCTGCGCTCCCGGTAATGCCGGTATCGCCGCCGATGCCGAATGTGTCAATATAAAAGTCGATGAACTGGAAAAACTTGCCGATTTCGCGCAGTCCAACGCTATCGACTTCACCGTGGTCGGCCCCGAAGCCCCGCTCTGCGCCGGTATCGTCGATGTTTTCAAATCCCGTGATCTGGCGATCTTCGGCCCGGATAAAGTTGCCGCTCAGCTTGAAGGCAGCAAGGATTTCGCCAAAAAGTTCATGGTCAAATACAACATCCCCACCGCCGCGTACGACACGTTCACCGAGCCGGAAAAGGCCTGCAAATATATCGATGAACAGTTCGATGCCGGAGTCAAGGGAATCGTGGTCAAAGCCGACGGGCTGGCTGCCGGCAAAGGCGTGTTGGTCGCAGAAAACCGCACCGGAGCCAAAGACTTTGTCAAAGAGTGCTTCAACGGTGCTTTCGGCAATGCCGGAACCCGCGTGGTTATCGAAGAAATGCTCACCGGTGAAGAGGCATCCATCCTCGCCCTCACCGATGGCAACACCATCATCCCGCTGGTATCCAGTCAGGATCACAAACGCATCTTTGACCGCGACCGCGGTCCCAATACCGGCGGTATGGGCGCCTACTCCCCTGCCCCGGTCGTAACTGATGAAGTCAGCGCCCGGATCGATCAGGAGATCCTTCAACCCTTCCTCAAAGGTATCAATGAAGAAAAACTCAACTTCAAGGGTGTTATTTTCTGCGGCTTGATGATCGAAAACGGTATTCCTAAAGTGTTGGAATTCAACGTCCGTTTCGGCGACCCGGAAATCCAGCCGGTCATGCGCCGTTTTGAAGGCGACTGGTACGATGTCCTCCGCAAGACCGCCGACGGCAAACTTGCCGAAGCCGAACTCAAATGGAGCAAAAATGCCGCAGTTTCAGTTGTTATCGCGGCAGGCGGATATCCCGGCAAATATGAATCCGGCAATGAAATCACCGGTTTGAAAGAAGCCGCCGACACCGGCGCTGTGGTATTCCATTGCGGAACAACAGAAAAAGATGGCAAGATCGTCACTTCCGGCGGTCGTGTTCTCGGTGTTTCCGCCACCGGCAGTTCCATCCGCAACGCGATCTACAACGCCTACTACGGTGTGAAGCCGATCGCCTTCAAAGATATGTTCTACCGCAAAGATATCGGTGCCAAGGCGTTGAACCGGGCGGCAACTCCGGTTGCCCGCAAGCGCACGGCGTGGGCGATGCTCTTTTTCTTTGCGTTTGCCGGTATTCTTCTGGTCTATCCCTGGGCTGACCTGCTTCCGGGAAAGTTCCAGAACTGGGAACAGATCACGATCATCCGCTCGGCAGTTCTGTTGTTGGCGCTGCTGCGTCTGGCCGTCACCACTGCCCGCAAGAGACTGACCTATCGTCTCTACTGCATGAACTTCATTATCTTCCTGTTCATCTGGCTCTGCACCCAGTTGATGCTCCAGCCTTATCAGCAGATCACCGTAAAAAGTGCGGTCAAAGAGGTCAAAAGCACAGAAGTTCAGTCTGGTGCGGTCAAAAATCAGGCAAAATAAACCGCTGTTCCATCGACAGATATTGCCGGAGAAACCGGCAATATCTGTTTGTTTATCCGGTCAAATCCGGTTTTTCTCCTGAATCATGTTAAATTATATTTTACGACGGACATTTTATTCACTTTGGGTCATCGCCGGAGTTTTGGTGCTGACCTTTCTGTTGTTCAATCTGTCGGCAGGAGACCCGGCGGCGGCAGTACTCGGCAAGAATGCGCTTCCGGAAGAAATTGAAAATTTCCGGCGTTCCATCGGCGGCGATCTGCCGCTGTTTTACGGAAAATTCTGCCGGACTGAAGCCTTTGAAAAATGGAAAAATACGCCTCAAACCGCCGTTACATTGCCCAAAAAATTCGATTGCAGATCACTTGAGGCAAAAATAACTCTGGATGACCGAACGGTTTATTTTCAGAAAATTCCAGACGGATCGAAATCGGTGGAGTTTTCCGCTCCGCAAGGAAAAAAGATTGCGGAGATCGAAGTTTTCCGCGTGCAGGATTCACCGTGGAACAGTCAGTTGAAACGGGCGTTGGATGAAATCATCTCTTTCAAATCGACCTTTCCTTATATCACCATCTTCAACTTCGGCAGTACGCTGCTTTCGCGGGAACCGATCTCGGAGGTCTTGCTCCGGGGCATGGGGCCTTCGCTCTCTCTGATGCTGCCGATATTTGCCGGAGAAATAATCTTCGGAATAATCTTTGCGCTGACTGCCACCGCCTTTGCCGGAACTTTGACCGACCGTATCATCACCCTGCTTTCCATTGCATCCATGAGCGTAAGTTATCTGGCGGCGATCATTTTCGGTCAATGGATACTGGGCTATCAACTTGAATTGTTTCCGGTATGGGGATTTGACGGCGTTGCCAACTACGGTTTGCCGGTATTGATCGGTATACTCTGCGGCACCGGGAGCAATATCCGCTTTTTCCGCACCGTATTTCTGGACGAATTGCGCCGGGAATATTTGCGGACTGCGGCGGCGAAAGGGTGTTCAACTGCCGCATTCTACGGCAAACATCTGTTGCGGAATTCGCTGATACAGATCATCACCCGCATCAGCGCCGGACTGCCGTTTCTTTTCACCGGCAGTTTGCTTCTGGAATCGTTTTTCGGTATTCCCGGGCTGGGATTTGCCGGGATTGAAGCGCTCAACACCTCGGATATCCAGCTGCTTAAAGCACTGGTTCTGTTGAGTGCATTGTTGTTTGTAATTATGAATTTGCTGGCTGACATCGCTTATGCCTGGGTCGACCCGCGAATAAAATTGGAGTAAAAGAGAGTCATGAAACTTCCTGAACTGCTTTCCCCTGCCGGAAACGCCGCTTGTGCGCTGGCGGCATTCGATGCCGGAGCCGATGCGGTTTACGCCGGGTTGTCCAAATTCAACGCAAGAGAGCGCGGTGACAATTTCACTGTGGATCTGCTTCAGTCAACAGTCGACTATGCCCATAAAAACGGTAAGAAGGTCTATCTGACGCTCAACACGCTCATCAAAGAGTGTGAATTACCGGAATTACTGGAAATGCTCAGTTGTGTCAGCGATATCGCGCCGGACGGAGTGCTGGTGCAAGACCTCGGTGTCCTGCGTATCGCGAGGGAATACTTCCCGCAACTTGAACTGCACGGTTCGACCCAGATGGGCATCCATAACTCGGCAGGCATGGCGCTTGCCGAAAAATTGGGACTTGCCAGAGTGGTTCTGGAACGTCAGCTCACCCTTGAAGAGTTGGCGGCTATCCGCAAACGTACCAAACTGGAACTGGAAGTATTTATTCACGGAGCGCTCTGCTGTTCACTCTCCGGCAGCTGTCTCTTTTCCTCCTATCTCGGCGGTTGGAGCGGCAACCGGGGAAAATGCAAACAGCCCTGCCGCCGCCGTTACTACTCCAAGACCGGGAACGGATTTTTCTTCTCACCGCAAGACCTCTGCGCCGCAGAACTCATACCGCAACTGCGGAAGATCGGTGTTGATTCATTGAAAATCGAGGGCCGTCTGCGCCAGCCGGATTATGTCAGCAACACCGTAAAAGCCTACCGGATGCTTCTGGACACGCCGGATGACAATTTTCAGGAAGCACTCTCCGAAGCAAGAAATCTGCTGAGCCGTACCTGCGGCCGCCGCTGGTCGACCGGCTTCTATACCGAAACTTCACCGCAGGAGTTGATCAAAGCCGATGCGCTGGGCGCCGCCGGAATGCGGGTCGGCAATGTGGATGGAGTTTCTGAACGCGGTTTTGTCTTCACCTCGGGAAAACGGCTCTTTCTGGGCGACCGTCTGCGGATCCAGCCGCACTCGGGTGACGATGGTACGGCGGTCACATTGACCCGGATGCTCGTTGATAATCAGTCGGTTCGCCGGGTTATGCCGGGAGAAAAAGTTTTTGTCTGCTGTGACAAACCGGTTTCTCCGGACGGGATCGTTTTCAAGATCGGCGAAAGTTTTGCTGATTACAGCAAGCGCATCGCGGCATTGCCGCCGCGCAAAGCGATGGTCGATCTGGACATCAGTATCACCCGCAAAATGATGACAGTCAAGGTTAAAAATGCCAAAACAGAACCGGTCATGCTGCCGCTTGACCTTGCCGATGCGGCAAAGCATCCGCTGGAATCCGAAACAGTCAAAGCGGCATTTGCCGAAAATAATTCAGATGTTTTCGCCTTGAGCAGCAGCACCTCCGTCAAAATTGACGGCAACTACTTCATGCCGGGTTCGGTGCTGAAACAACTCCGGAGAAGCGCGTGGGATGAGATCTTTTCACAACTTGATCCGGAAATGCTCAATCCGGTCAATGACAGTTCAAAAGCGCTTGACCGCTTCCTCACCGATTACCGCAATATCCAGCCGCTCCGCTATCCCCAGGAAACCCGTCTGGTGGAAACTGTCGCCCTCAAACCCAATGGAGCCGAACCGGCTGACCGCCGGGCGATCCGAGCGGACAACCTCTTTGATATCAACAAGATGACTCAGGAAGCCATCCTGCCGGAATTCTGTCCGGAATACCGCCTTGCCGCCGTCAGCAAAGCCATAAACGCTGCATACAAGCAGGGCATCCGGCGTTTCCGGGTGACTTCGCTCTACGCGCTGGAACTGTTGGCAGAATACCAGGATATCAAAGTTATCGCCTCTGCGCCGCTCCCGGTGTGCAACAGCATGGCGCTCATGGAACTTGCCCGCTTCAATGTTTCCAGAGCGACCGCCCATATTGAAATGACCGGAGCCGAAATCGAAGCATTACGCGACAAAGCGCCGTTTGAATTGGAGTGTTTCCGTCTGGGCAGACCATCACTTCTGGTCACCCGCGCCCGGATTCCATTTGAGGGGGCATTCAACGATGCCAGAGGCAATAAGTTTGAATTGCGCTATGACAAGCGCAGCGGATTATCGCGGATATTCCCGGTACGGGTGGTGTCGATCCCGCGCATTGCCGGAGTCTACGACTTCTACGACCTGCGCAACGCCCATTGGAAAAACGCCGAAACGGATACATTCAACTTCGATAAAGCGTGGAATTGACCGTATTTCAGCGGTTAAGCAATATCGCAAGTATTGAAAATCCGATGGTGAAATACCATGACAAAGTGATCTTTTCCCGGAGCAGCAAGACCGAAATCAAGGCTGTTCCGAGAATTGACACTGTGTTTCCCAGAGCAAAAACCGTCACCGCCGATGCCTTGCCGACCAGATAAAGCTGAAGTCCGTAGCCGGAACTTGCACCGATCGCCAGCAACGCTCCACCCCAGAAAGCATAGCGGTTGAACACCCATTTTTTCCCGACGGTAAGTTCGATCACACCGCAGAGCATGATTCCGAAATAGACCAGAGAGAGGATGACATTTCCGCAGGCATCGCTCAAAGTCCGGGAAGTTCCGGGCAGATTTATCTGGGAAGCGACCTTCAAACCAACCGACATGGTACTGTTGAAAACAACCAGCAAAATCAGTATCAGGCAGTAACAGATCTTCTGTTTCCAGGAAGATTCCACCTTGTTCCCGCCGGAACAGAATGAAGCGCTTATGATTGCGCCAATGGTCGCCAGTATCGAAAACAGCTGAAACACCGAAATTTTCTCTCCGCAGGAGAGCGCCGAATAGATGATCACCGGAATAAATCCAAGCGAAACCGCACACCAACTCGGCGACAATGGCCCCAGCTGCAGCGCCCAACGCAAAAAGACGATCACCCAGTATTGAGTAAAGCCGATCAGAGCGCCGATGAGAATTACCGGAAGAGTGCAGAGACTCCATTCATTCCAACCGATCAGACCGAAGCCCAATGTTCCTGCGATCGACAGAAACACCGCGCATTGGATCGGGCGGACATTGCCGTTGGCTCCGATCTTATAAGCGGCGCCGCCAATGGAAAACATAAATCCGGCAAGTATGGACAATAAAATGATCTGATTCATAAACTCCCTCAAATATCATAAAAATTAAGCCGCTGTTAAGAAACAGCGGCTGCAATTCAAAAGATGGTGGACCCGCCCGGACTTGAACCGAGGACCCGGAGATTATGAGTCACCTGCTCTAACCAACTGAGCTACGGGTCCATCCTGTGATTTACATACTATATCACCGGAACTGCTTTTTTCAAGTGATTTTCTAAAAAAAACTCAAGGTTATGCCAACACGGATTTGATAAATTCGCCCATAGCTTCCTTGGAAACACTGTTTTTGTGCAGCACGGTACTTTCACGCAGAGCGGCAAGCGGCGCCGGGATCGGAGTGCCGCTCGCTTCGGAAAGTTTCTCCATCACGGTGAAACCATCGCTCTCCATGCCATTTCCGCCGATAGCAGAAAGCACTGCCGGCGCGAACTTATAAGGGGACGCAGTAGAAGCAATGATAACAGGAGTGGTATCCCCGTTGTCTTTGACATAACGCTGATAGACATTGACCGCTACGGCAGTATGGGTATCGCAGAGATAGTTGTATTTGTCGAAACAGCATTTTATTGTCCGGCGGGTCTCTTCATCATCGCAGAAGCCGCCGTAAAATTCCTGCTTGAGTTTGCCGAATATGCTGTCCGGAATGCGGTATTTGCCATTTTCCTTGAGTTCCTGCATCAAGGAAGCGACCAGTTCACAATCGCCGTCCGCGAGGTGATAGAGCAGCCGCTCCAAATTGGAGGAGATCAGAATATCCATCGAGGGACTATCGGTGGTGTAGAATTCACGGTTTCGATCATAAATACCGGTGGCGATGAAGTCAGAAAGAATATTGTTGCGGTTGGAGGCGCAAATGAAGCGCTTCACCGGCAGCCCCATCTGCTTGGCATAGTATGCAGCAAGAATATTTCCGAAATTGCCGGTCGGAACCGCCACATTGACCGCATCTCCGGCAGCGATTTTGCCGTTTTTGAGCAAATCACAGTAACTGGAGATGTAGTAGATGATCTGAGGAGCCAGACGGCCGAAGTTAATGGAGTTCGCAGAAGAAAACTCCATATTGCGCGCTTCGAGATATTCGGCGATCTTTTTATCGGCGAAGATATTTTTCACGCCGGTCTGAGCATCGTCAAAGTTTCCTTCGATAGCGCAGACGGCGACGTTGGCGCCCTTCTGGGTGGTCATCTGAAGTTTCTGCATGTCGCTCACCCCGTCTCCGGGGAAGAATACGACGATGCGGGTACCGGGGACATCAGCGAAACCTTCCAGCGCCGCTTTGCCGGTATCGCCGCTGGTGGCGACCAGAATAACGGTCGTGCGTCCCGGACAGTTTTTCCGGGTGGCGACAGTGAGCAGATAGGGCAGTATCTGCAGAGCCATATCTTTGAAAGCACAGGTGGGGCCGTGCCACAGTTCCAGAATATTCATTCCCGGTGCGATTTCCTGCAAAGGAGCAGGATCATTGTTATCGAAGCGTCCTTCATAAGCGCCTTCGACACAGTATTTCAACTCATCGGCGCTGTAATCGGTCAGAAACTTCTGAAGGATACGGAAAGCACGTTCCTTGTAAGACAATTTTGCCAACGCTTCCAACTCGCCGGGGAACAGTCTGGGAAACGCGGAAGGGACAAACAAACCGCCATCATCGGAAATACCTTTGGCAATCGCCGCAGAAGCAGTGATTTCACAATTTTTTCTGGTACTGGTAAAAAACATCTCTGATCCTCTTTTGGAAAATTACTATTGTTTACATAATATATCACTTTTTTATCGGATATTCAACTTGACAATTCAAAGTTAGCGCGATATATTGATATCAATCAACCCAAGAAAGGAATTATTATGTTGAAAAAATTGTCTGTCATCTGTGCGGTGTGCCTTGCACTCATTGCAAGCGCCTCCCCGATCGCAAAAATCCCGGCAAAATCCGGAGTCGTGGTCTACGCGAACGTTTCTGAAATCATCAAATACCCGCTGGTTCAGCAGTTCCTCGGTTCGGTAACGCTTCCTCCGGAAATAAGCATCAACGACTTTGAAGGAAAAGTTGCATTAGGTGCATCTTTTACCGGCGACATCAAAAAAGAAAAAAATCTGGCATTCAATGCCGTTTACCAGACTGCAAAACCGACTGCCGGAAAACTTTTCAATCTCCTCTCCGCCGAAGCGATGAAATCCGGAGCCAAGAAATTCAAAGTTGCCGGCAAACCCGCCTTTGGAGATGATGATGCAAGAGCGATCCTGATCTCCCCCAAGGAGGTTATCCTGCAGGCCCGTTCCGGTAAATACAAATTTGTCAATCTGAAAAAGAGCAAAAACCTGCTCACCAACCGCCCGGAAGTCAAAAACAGCACGCTCGTTGTCGCAATCGACACCCCGGCGTTTGCCAGCATGGTCTCCCAAAAACTCAAACAAAACGAGCAGGAAGTCAAAGATCTCCTTGCCGGACAGAAACTCGCCATCGGCTCTCTCAAACTCAATGCTGACGGTTCACTTGCCTTCGCCAATCAGACGCTCCTCGTCGATGCCGCCGCCACCCAAAAAGTTCTTGCCATCAGCAAGCAGAGCATTGAAGATCTGAAAAAAGATCCGGCAGCTGCTGCCATTCTGGAAAAAGTCTCCGTCACCTCCAAAGGCAACACCGTCACTATCAGCGGTAAATTCTCCGCCATGGAAGTTCAGGGTGCCATCGCCCAGATCATGATGATGGTCAGCAAACTGAATGCTCCTGCCCAGCAGGCTACCGCGCCCGCCGCTCCGGCAGCTCCGGTTGCCAAGTAAGAGAATTCCTGAATAAAAAAGTTCGGGCAGCTGCAAAAAACTTTTTGCAGCTGCCCGTTTTGTATTTCTACTCAGAATTCCTGAATCAGTTTACTTGATGTACTGTTGCCATCTGGCGGTAAGTTCAGGAATCGGGATATTATGACGGCCCGGCACCACTTCGCTCTGCATGGAACGCAATCCGGGGGCAGTTGACAGCAATTTCAAAGTGTGTTCCCAATCCACGCTGCCGTCCCCCGGCAGTTTATGCTGATCGTTTACAGCATCGTTGTCATGCAAATGACAGATAACGATATGCTCGTACAGTTTTTCAAGGATATTGCATTCCCATTCAACATCTCCCCTGCCCGCCCACTGGCCCCAGGGACGGCTGTCCGGGAAATTCATGCCATGCTCCATAATGTTGGCGTGACCGGTATCGTAGCAGACACCGAGATAAGGCGTGTCGAACATCCGGATGAGTTTAAGGATTTCAGAGACCGTATTAAGCGGTTTGAAGATATTTTCGATGCAGACGATCACGCCAAGTTCTTCAGCACGTTTGAGCAGCAATTCCAGATTGCGGCAAATGAAAGTATGCAATTCATCCAGCGTATATTGCGGAAACAGCGGAGCGTTGCCCAGATGAAAACAGCAGGTATCGACCCCACAGTCATGTGCCAGTTCCAGAGTGAGAAACTGCCGGGCAAGACCGATACGGAACTGATCATCCGGCTGCATAAGATCGGATTCACCGCCATAGGGAGCATGGGCGTCAACGAACTTGAGTCCGGCATCCGCGACCTGTTTTTTTATTTTATTACGGGAAGCAGGTGTCCCGGCAAACTGCTGAAGCAATGTTTCAGATAAAACGATGTTTTTTCCGCCGCAGCCGGCAAATTCATTCAGCAAACTGACACGCTGTTCGTCATTGAGATTGGCAAAATCAAGATAGTAAGTAAACGGCACCATAAAGCATATCTCACAAAGCATACAAAAAATTATGCCGTCTGCAAAAAATACAAACGGCATACAAAATAACGGTTACACAGAATTATCAGTCGATGTCGCCTGCGCCATCGGCTTTGAGGTTCTGCACACGTTCCAGACTGCTGGTGGTTTCACCTTCGCCGCCGAGAGTCTTGGTGATACCGGTAACCATCTCGCCGAGACGGTCACTGAAATTTGCCAAAACAAACAACGCGGCCAAAGCCACAACTGCAATCAAGATCACATACTCGACAAACGCCTGTCCATTTTCACGTTTGCGCCGGCGGATAACAGCTTTTTTCATCAGCATAGCTCCTTCTTGGTTATCTGCAACTACCCGGCACTCCTGCCGGACTACAAAACTATATTTGTTCACGGAATCGAATAACCGATCCGGTCAACCGTTTTCTCTCCATGGGCGCCGACCGCCCTCATCAAAAAGACCAGTACCATCAACAGCACCAGCGTTGCCGCCAGAAAAATCACATATTCTGCGATGACCTGCCCTCTGCAAGATCGTCTACCTTTTTTAATTATGGCGGCTCTTGATCTCATTTTTTTCATCCAACACGATCACAGTCGGATGGAAATCGGCAAGACGCTCCTCTTCGACAGCGCTGAACGCCATGATCGTAACCACATCTCCGACTTTTCCCAGGCGGGCAGCGGGGCCATTGAGACAAAAATCACGACCGCCGGGCTTGCCCGGAATCGCATAAGTTTCAAGTCTTGAACCGTTATTCCGGTTGGCGACCAGAATCTTCTCATAAGGCATGATATTTGCCTCTTTCAACAATTCCGGATCTATTTCCAAACTACCTTCATAATCCACGAGGCAACGTGTAATCGTTGCAGTATGGATTTTACCGCTGAGCATCGTCCTGTACATTTAACTTCAATCTTTCCTGTTTTCAGGCGGGATATTCCCGTCGCTAATCTAAATTATACCACAATAGCCGATTTGTCAAGCCGTTTTGACATCTGTTTTTTCACAAAAAGTCATTTTTTAGCATTAAAGTACTGGACAAACGCCGGAATATGGTCTATATTTACTGAAGATATAGACAAATCGTACCATATAAAAAAATAAGGATTTCCGTTATGCGCAACAAATTATTGATCTTCCTCGCTGTACTTTTCGGATTGCTTGCCTTTGTGCTGACTTACAAGCAGCTCGAAGCAGAAAAAGCCCGCATCCACGGCGATGCTGAACATGTCGTCCTGATCAAAATTGCCCGCGACATGAACGAGGGCGAAGAGATCTCCGAATCTGACCTCATCCGCTATCAGACCCGCCGCAACCGGGAAACCCAGATGCTCAGCCGCGAAATCCCCTGGAGCGAACTGGCGATGGTCGTCGGCAGAAAACTGGCAACCGCCGTTTCCAAAGATCAGACCCTGCAGACCACAGACCTCGAACAGCCTACCCAGCGCAACAGTTTCAACAATGTGGTCAACCGCAACATGCGGGCTGTCGCGCTTCCGGTCGATCCGGTAAGTTCGGTAAACTACCTGATCCAGCCCAATGACAATGTGGACGTCATCGGAACTTTCCGTTTTCCCAGCAACAAAGGCAATGCGGAAATCGATACCATCACTATCACCATTCTGCAGGATGTGAAGGTGCTGGCAGTCGGCAACCGCTGGGGCAGCGGCGCCATCGATCCCCGCGCCAACCGCAACTACGGCACGATCACGCTGCAGGTCTACCCCGACGAAGTTGAAATGCTGGTATTCGCCTCTCAGAAAGGAACGCTTTCATTCTCACTGAGAAACCACGAAGACCGCTCCATCGACCGGAACATCGAATCCCGCAAGGTCAACTTCATCATGCTCGAAAAAGAGATCCCGAACTACAACAACCGCCGCAAAACCCGCAGAGGACTTTGATCCAGTATGATCGAAATCACAATTACCACGCCGGATACACCGGCAGCAAGCGCCACTCTTGAGAATGGCGCCTACATAATCGGAGCCAGCAGCAGCTGTCACATTCCGCTCAAAGTGACCGGAATTTCCCGCCGTCACGCCCAGCTTATAGTTGCCGACAACAGAATCACCATCATGGATCTCGGCAGCAGCAATGGGACCAAAATCAATGGCGGCGAAGCGATATTCCCCAACACTCCGGTCGATATCTCTGCCGGCGCCAACCTCTCTATCGGCAAAGCGGTGATCCGGGTAAAAGCGCTGCATGTGCAGCAAACGGTCAAACAGGAAAGTTCCGATGGACTTTCGGAAGCTGATCAGGCAGCGCGCCGGAGCATTCCCAAAGCATATTCGGTCACTCCGGAAAAAGAGGAAATCCCGATCCTGCAAACCTCGGCATTTCCGCTCGAACTGCGCCCGGCGATCCAGGAAATCAAGCGTCAGGCCCACCGGGAACTGCTGGTGCGGATGAATTTGAAAAAAATGGCGCTTTCCGGAGTCTCCAATGAAGAGTTGGCGAGCAAAGCCAAAGTGATCATTCAGGAAATTTTAAGCCAGTTGACCATTCCGCTTCCGGGTGAAGAGTCGCTCAAACAGCTGGAAAAAGAACTGCTCCAGGAAGCCGTCGGACTCGGTCCGCTGGAACCGCTTCTGGAAAGAGACGATATCACCGAAATCATGGTCAACGGTCCGGATCAGATATTCGTGGAAAAACGGGGAACTATCTATCGTTCCGACACCGGATTTGCCGATGATGCCCAGGTGTTGTCCGCCATTGAACGCATCGTCGCGCCGCTGGGCCGCCGTATCGATGAAAGTTCGCCGATGGTAGACGCCCGACTTGCCGACGGTTCGCGTGTAAATGCGATCATTCCGCCGCTTTCGCTGGTGGGTCCCTCCATTACCATCCGGAAATTTTCCAAAAAACCGTTTCAGGCTCAAGACCTGATCAACTTCGGTTCGATCTCCAATGACATGATGCACTTTCTGGCAATATGTATTGCTATTCGTAAAAACATCATCATCTCCGGAGGTACCGGTTCCGGTAAAACCACGCTGCTCAACGTACTCAGCAGCTTCCTGCCGAACCGCGAACGTATCGTCACTATCGAAGACGCCGCCGAACTCCAGCTTCATCAGGAACACCTCGTCCGATTGGAATCCCGTCCGCCGAATATCGAAGGACGCGGCGCCGTCACCATCCGCGACCTCGTCCGCAACTCCCTGCGTATGCGTCCCGACCGGATCGTGGTCGGTGAGTGCCGCGGCGGCGAAGCTTTGGACATGCTTCAGGCGATGAATACCGGTCATGACGGCAGTCTTACCACTATCCACGCCAACACTCCGCGCGATGCGCTTGCCCGTCTGGAAACGCTGGTGCTGATGGCAGGCTTCGATCTGCCGCTGCGGGCCATCCGCGAACAGATTGCCAGCGCCATCAATATTGTCGTACAGATCACCCGTGCCCGGGATGGCAGCCGCAAAGTGATAAATATCAGCGAAATCACCAAAATGGAAGGCGATATTATCACGATGCAGGATATCTTTGTCTACAAGCACACCGGATGGGATGAAAACGGCCGGATGACCGGAACATACGTTCCGACCGGAAATATCCCCAGCTTTATGGAAGATATCACGCGAGCCAAACTTGATCTTTCAGTGGACATTTTTACGCCGCCGCAGGAATAATCTTTGCAAGATAACACAAATCTCCCGATTCTTGAAACAGGTCAAATAAAAATGCAATTATAATATATTGCTTGACATTATATGCAATTTGCAGTATATTATATAGCGTAAATAATTTGTGTCATTCCAAACACTCAAATAAGGATATCAAAAAATGCCTGACATCAAAGCTATTCTCTCCGAAGAAATCAGACGACTTGCCAAAAAAGAGGTCAAACTCGCGGTCACTCCGTTGGCAAAAACTATTGTTGAACAACGCAAAACCATATCTGAACTCAAAAAACGCATCTCCGCTTTGGAAAACCGGAAAACAACTGCAACTGCCGCCGCCGGTTCTAATGAAGTTCAACCCGCCGATGAAACCAAAAAACTCCGGCTCAATGCCGCCGGCATCATCCGGGTCCGCACCAAACTCAAACTCACCCAGAGTGATTTCGCCAAACTGCTGAATGTTTCCACCCACACCGTTTCCATGTGGGAACTGGGAAAAAATTCACCGCGCAAAGATGCCCGCGCCGCAATCTGTGCCCTCCGCACCATCGGCAAACGGGATTTGAAAAAACGCCTCGCCGAACTCACTCCTGCTGCTGAATAATAATACCGTATGGCACGCGATCGTTTTATCAGTGACAATCTCTACAACATGAGAGAACGCTTCAGGCGCAATCACGCCGAACATCTCTCCGAAGTCCCGGCAGAAAACAGCGTGGAAGTTGCCGACCGTTCCAGCTCTGAACCGGTTGCCCCGGCACCTGCCCCGGCAGTCCCGGCTCCACGCCTGCCCTCACTGAACAGCAGCAAAAACGGCGACAACCGGGAAAAGCGCGAACTCGAGGGATGCTTACTGCGGGATTTAAGTTTCATTGAAGCGGAAAAAGAGTTGATCTCCAACCGAAGTTGTGCCATGGAAAACTTCCGGAAAATCGCAGAAGAACTTTTGGATGAATTGAATCAGGAAAACCTGACTCCGCGGCAAACCGATTTGCTCCGGATCAAATATTTCCAGGCCTATGGCAGATTTGAAGCCGCTGTTTCCAGACGTGGCAACGCTGCACAGACGACACCGGTTCAAAACAGCGCGTCCCCGGCTTCCTGGCCGATAATTGCAGCGATTTCCGGTGCGGCGATCCTGATTTCACTGACCTTATTCCTGCTCTTTGGGAGATGATGATGATTATTACCGGTTATGCTTATCCGCGCGCTGCGCTTATCGGCAATCCGTCTGACGGTTATTTCGGCAAAACTATCGCTTTTGTCTTTGACAATTATCAGGTCAAAGTACAATTGTATGAAACCCCGGAAATCAACTTCATTCCGTCCAGCCGCGACTACACGACCTTCGCCGACTTGAACGATCTCGACGAAAAGATCAGCAGTTACGGTTACTACGGCGGCATCCGTCTGCTCAAAGCCGCCGCCCGGAAGTTTTTCATTTACTGCAAAGAAAATGGTCTGTCCATTCCCCGGCGGAATTTTTCCATCCGCTACGAGAGTGACATCCCCAACCGGCTCGGACTTGCCGGATCTTCGGCGATCATTACGGCGGCATTGCGGGCGATATTCCAATTTTACGAAATCACGATCTCCAATGACGAATTTGCCAATTTAGTGCTGAAAGCCGAAAGAGATGAATTGAGCATCCCGGCCGGACTTCAGGATCGGGTGGCTCAAGCGTACAATACGCCGGTATTCATGGATTTCGACCGTGAACACATGGAGAAGTTCGGATACGGAATATATCAGCCGATCGCAATTCCGGAAAATCTCAATCTTTACGTCGCCTACCGGGTGGATCTGGCAGAGGGTTCGGAGATACTCCACTCCCGTTTGCGCGAAGACTACAATGCCGGGGTCCCCAAAGTTATCGATGCCGTAAACGAGTGGGCTGACCTGACTGTCCGAATGAAAGAAGCGCTGACAAGCGGAGATTGCAGCAAAGTTGCCAAATTGATCGACCGCAACTTTGACCTGCGCTGCGAAGTCTGTGCCGGAAGCATCAGCGAAAAAAACCGCCGCATGGTGGAGATCGCCCGCCGTTGCGGCGCCTCGGCAAAATTCACCGGTTCCGGAGGTGCCATCATCGGTACTTACGAAGATATTTCCATGTTTGAACAACTTCGTACCACATTGAAAAAATTTGATGTTGAAGTGATCCGTCCTTCCATCGTCACTTCCGGAAAAGGAGAATAATTCATGCCGCGACGGATCACCAAAGCCGTTATCCCAGCAGCCGGATTCGGTACCAGAATGCTGCCTTTCACCAAGGCGGTTCCCAAAGAACTCATCCCGCTGGTCGACAAACCGGTGATCCAATATGTTCTTGAGGAAGCAGTCGATTCCGGCATCACCGACATATTGCTCATTTTGAGCGAAGGCAAAGAGGCGGTACTGAATCATTTCCGTCCACATCCGGCACTGGAAGCACGATTGAAAGAGAGCGGTAAGATCGAATTGCTCAAATCGATCACTCCTTTCAGCAGTGACGTCAAGATCAGTTGCGTCTGGCAGGAGGAACTCGACGGACTCGGCGGAGCAGTAAAACTTGCCGAAGAGTTTGTCAAGGATGATTTTTTCGCCGTTCTGCTGGGTGATACCGTACTGGACAGCACCTGCGATATCCCGGTCACCAGACAGTTGATCGAAGCACATGAACTTACCGGAAATTCAGTGGTAGCCGTTGAAAAAATGGCTGTAGAACTGCTCGGCAGTTACGGCTGTATCGGAGGAATCCCGGTTGCGGAGTCGGTTCTGCTGGTCAACGCCATGGTGGAAAAACCCCTGCCCCATGAAGTCCCCGGAGAATTCGCCGTAGCCTCCCGCTATCTGCTCTCTCCGGAGATTTTCGCCCTGCTGAAATCCACCCCGCGCGGCAAAGCCAACGAAATCCAGTTGACCGATGCCATCAAACAACTTATCCCGTCGAACCGGCTCAATGCCCGCATCATTTCCGGACACCGTCACGATCTCGGCAGCAAAGCCGGATTTCTCGCCGCCAATATCGCATTCGCTCTCCGCGATCCGAAACTCGCCGGAGCAATCAACCAGAAACTTGCCGCATTGTCGCCTGAAATCGCGGCAAAATTTGTCAAATGAAAGTGTATCCAACGTGTTTAAGAAACTGAAAAAACTGCTGAAATCGTTACTGCAAAAAGAACTCGAATCCAAAGAATTTTCCAGAAATATCTCATCCAACGAAAAAAACGGAAAAAAACGCCGTAAAAATAATTCGCAGAAAAACAAAGCCGATTCAGCAAAACGCACTGCGCCCAAAGAGAAAAAACAGAAAAAAACTCCTCCTCCACCGCCGCCGCTGCCCAAAGAATTGGTGGAAGTTCCCATCGTCGAAGGCAAAACCCGATTCCTTGATCTCGATCTGCATCTGCTGGTAAAATACGGCATCCAGCATGCCGGATTTGAATACTGCACCCCGATTCAGCAAATGGCGCTGCCGCCCCTGCTCGAACAGCGTGACCTCGCCGGCAAAGCCCAGACCGGAACCGGTAAGACTGCCGCGTTCCTGTTGGCTTCATTCACCCGGCTCCTCAACACGCCGCTGCCCGAACCGCGGGTCAATGCCCAGCCCCGCATGGTGGTAATGGCACCGACCCGTGAGTTGGCGATGCAGATACACAAAGATGCCTGCGAACTCGGTATTTTTACCGGGCTGAATATAGCGGTCGTTTTCGGAGGAATGGATCATGAAACCCAGCGCCGTTCACTGGATTGTCCGCTGGATGTACTGGTTGGAACTCCCGGACGGATCATCGACTATTCCCGTTCCGGGGCATTGGATCTTTCACAGGTTGAAATTCTGGTCATTGACGAAGCCGACCGCATGCTGGACATGGGCTTCATCCCTGATGTCAAGCGGATCGTTTCCCGGATGCCGGAAAAAGGCAAGCGGCAGACCTTGCTCTTTTCGGCAACTCTGGAAGACCGCATCCTGACCCTGGCTTCCGGATGGCTCGCCGACCCGGTCATTTATGAAAGTGAACCGGAAAGGATGGTCAGCGAGAACATAACCCAGACCTTCTACTCGGTTCTGCGCGAAGAAAAACTCGCGCTCATCCTTTACATCCTCCGCACAATGGATTATGAACGGCTGATCATTTTCGGCAACCGCAAAGATGTCAATTTGCGTTTGCAATATGATCTTGCCCGCTACGGTTATGAGATACCGGTTCTCTCCGGCGATATCACACAGGCGAAACGCATTAAAATTCTGGAACGGTTCCGTTCCGGCAAAGAACGGGTCGTCATTGCCACCGACGTTGCGGCTCGCGGCATCCATGTCGACGATATTTCTCTGGTGATCAACTATGACCTGCCGGAACAGCCGGAAGATTACATCCACCGTATCGGCAGAACCGGTCGTGCCGGACACCGCGGAACCGCCATCAGTTTCCTCTGCGAATACGGTGCCTATTATCTGCCTGCCATTGAAGAACTTCTGGGCACTCAATTCAGCAGTATTCTTCCGACCGAAGAGATGCTTATACTTCCGGAACCGGTCAAAAATCCAAAACTTCCGGAGCGTGAAGAAACCCGCAAATCCTCCCATCCGCATCACCGCGACGGCAACCGCCGCAACAACCGTTTCCACCGCTGAATTATGATCAACAGTCAAAAACGTGAGACTATTCTTGCCTGGTCACTGCTGACTTTAGTCAGCATAATGTACTTTTTTGCCAATCTGCAAAAAGTGGTCGTTCCCGGCAGTGTATTCAATGAACTGCAGCTGCTGTTGAACTGCGATGCCGCAACTGTCACCGGGCTCGGCGCCGGGTTCATGTATGCGTACAGCATAAATCAGTTGAGTGTAGGAATTCTGGCTGACCGTTATTCCGGAACCAGAGTCATCGCCGCAGGCGGCGCGATCTTCTGTATCGGTTCTCTGCTGTCGGCATTCACCAGTTCGGCTGAATTGCTGATGGTATGCCGGATACTGACCGGCTTCGGCGCAAGTGCCGTCTATCTGAGCATGCTGAAACTGATTTTCCGAACCGCCGGGGATTCCTTTGCGCTGGTGCTGGGAGTGATCATGCTGATCGGTTATTCCGGAAGCGTGGTCAGCGGTGCGCCTTTTGTAAAACTGGTCAATGCCTTCGGTTACAGCCGCTGTATGCTGATTACAGGAGTTGTGACCATGATCTGTTATCTGCTCTTTCTCCTCAACGCTTATTTTGCCAAAACGCCTCCGGTGGACAAAGAGGTGAAGTTGAACATTTCCACCTTCAAATCGGTGCTTTCAAGAAGACACAATCTGCATTTGTATATGACAACCGGAGTAAGTTTCGGTATATTCTATTCGATGCAGATGACCTTCGGAAAAAAATACATGGAAGACTACACCGGAATATCCTCCGCCATGGCAGGCGTCATCATGTCGATCACCATGATAATTTCCAGTTGCAACGCCTTTTTACTGGCGCTCTTGAGCCGCCTGGCGGGCAACCGCCGTCTGATCTTCATGCGCTTTTGCGGCTTCGGAGCATTGACCGGCAGTCTGATGCTGTTGAGTGCGGTGTTGTTCAAAATAACTGCGTGGCAGTTATCGGCGGCAGCATGGATACTGTTCAGTTTTGCCGGAAATTGTGCCACCATCCAGGTTGCCATGCAAAAGGAGACCAACCCTGCCAATCAGGTCGGCACCAGCTTGAGTATCGGTAATTGTTTTTCATACATGATAATCGCCATCGTCGGCAGTTTGACCGGAAAACTGTTGGAATTATATCCGCCGCAAATCGTCGACGGCATCAGAATATACGGCAGAAATTCCTATCTGACGGTATTTATCCTGCTCACGCTCCTTGGTTGCGTTGCCGCAGTCAATTCGTTGTTCTTAAAAGAAACCTATGGTAAAAATATTGAAGTGAAATAAATTATGAATGCAGATCTTGGCCTTATCAGAACTTTGACCTTCGGTGCACATGAGGTAATTGAAGTCAACGGAACGTATGAATTCAACCGCATGACTCCGGAACAAATCGCCGTTTTACAGAATATTCAGGACTTTGCCAAAAAAGCGACCGCTTCATCCGGTATTCAGATGGATTTCATCACCGATGCCGAAGCGGTCAAATTAGCAGGAGAGTTCACACCGGCTACCACCCGGAAATATGCTTTTTTCGATATTTTTGTCAATGGATGCATGGTTCAGCACTCCGGTGTTGAAAATATTTTTGAAACCTCCGGTTTTGAACTGACGATCCCGCTCTCCGGAAATTGCAACCGGGTAACGATTTACTTCCCCGGTCTGACCAAAACAGCATTGAAAAATCTGGAATTCGTCAATGCTTCCGCCGTCACTCCGGCAAAAAAATCCAAAACCATGATTTGCTACGGCGACTCCATCACTCAAGGTTATGATGCGGTTTATCCCTCTTTTGCCTACACCAATTTGCTGGCGGCGGAACTGGATGCCGAGATCTTTAACAAAGCCATCGGCGCAGATATTTTCAATCCGGCGTTCGCAGCTTGCAAAGATGAAATAAAACCGGATCTGATCACCATTGCCTATGGAACCAACGACTGGCGCAAGGGAGCCACCTGCGAAAGCCTGGAAAAAAACGCGACCGGATTCGTACAAAATATCATCAAAAA
Organism: Lentisphaerota bacterium; assembly: GCA_015061805.1. Taxonomy (GTDB): domain Bacteria; phylum Verrucomicrobiota; class Lentisphaeria; order Victivallales; family Victivallaceae; genus UBA1784. The sequence goes on from SUVV01000006.1 coordinate 100,861, forward strand.
TTATCCCGGAACTCCGATCATTGCGCTGTTGCCGATCTGGCGCAAAGATATGAAAGAGATCCACCCCACCGGACAGTTGACCGATGCGATTGCGATCCTGCGGAAAGTTTACGAATCATTTGACAACGTAAAAATCATCGATGGTATGCCGCTCGTGCCGCACCTGCCGGAATTTTTCGCTGACGGCTATCTCCATCCCAACGACTCCGGATTCCTGCTCTACGGCAAGAATCTGATCAAAGCGATCGCTCTGCGTTAAAAACAACGCAGAGCAACCACGCGGGCAAATTCATCGCCGTTGGTATCATTGATTTCCAAAGTCAGGGTACTGGCTTTGACTGTTTCCGGCAGCACACAGCGGACGAAGCGCTGAGAATTGTCTTCCCGGCGCAGAATCTCTCTGCCGTCGAGTTTCAAAACAAAACTTTTCACGCATTCCGGAGCGATACGGTCAAGATTGATACGATCCAAATTAGTATCAAAGGTGATTGCAACTTCGGAAATGTCTGTCGGAGTTGTCCACGCAAGTTTCAATTCGCCGCATTTGCCGTCTGCCATCCACAACGACGGTTCACCATCGATACTTCTGCCGTTGTCATTGACCACATTGCCGGGGAGATAGGGCCGCTGAAGCGGATAAAATTCACAAACCGGATGGAAGAAATCGAGATAACATCCATCAAGTTTGCGTTCAAATCCGGGCAGATGAGTTGAAGCAACACCGATTTGCACCACTTCATCATCTTCAAAAATCAACGCATAATCTCCGGATGCAAGCTGCTGATCAAACTCAAAATGGACCCGGTTTTCGCCCGGAGCCGCGACCGCAGAACTTACCGCAAGATCATTTTCATCAAAGAAATCTTTGCGTATCCGCAGAGTGATCTCCCGCCCGGCAGATTCCGGATTATTCATCCTGAAATCAATACCGGTCAGGCGGGAACCATCCCAAAGGAACTTCATTCCGACCCGGCGATCCGCCGGAGCGACATCGCAGGGGTCAAATTTTTTAGTCGGCGTATCGACCGCGTGAAGCGGAATAAACTTCTCCGGAGTTTCCATGGTAAAAGTAAAATTCCGGTCAGCGGAAACAACCGCACTTTTGGCAAGATCATCTGAAACCGCCACCGGATAACCCGGATTTACCGCATCGCGTTTCTGCAGCAGCTGCCGCAATTCAGCGATATGATTTTGATACAGTTCACGCGGGGAACAGTTGTATTTTTTCAGCAATGCCGCCGCAGTACCGGTTGCCTGACCGGTAAGTCCGCAGGTGGCGATCAAACGGGTCGAACCCAGCGCCACATGGGAAACGCTGATATCGCGCCCCGCCATCATCATATTGCTGATGTTTCTGGAATAAAGCGAACGGAACGGTATCGGGAAAATACCCGGAAAAATAAACGGCGGAGTACTGCCGGGATGCCCTTTGCCGAAAACACCTTCAGGCGGATGAATATCGATGGGCCAGCCGCCATAGGCTACCGTGTCCGGGAAATCAGGATGTTCCTGCACATCGCGTTGCGACATGATATAGTCACCCATAAAGCGGCGGGATTCCCGCTTGCCGCCGACAGAAGCGACCCATGAGATCGCGTAGTTTTCCGCGCCGTGATCTCCGCCGTTTTTGACGTGATCCCACATGCCGAAAAGTACACTGCGCAAGGTTTTATAAATCGTTTCATTATCGGCGATGGTATCCAGTTCACCGCCGTACTCCAACCACCAGTAACCGCTGGACGGATTGGAGTGCATACGGTAAGGAAGATCATCATCACTGTTGATTTTGTATGCCCATTCCGGGGCTTCAAATTTAATGGGATGTCCGACATCCTCCGCCCGGAAATTGATACTGGTCCCCATGGTTTTGTTGTCGGGCAGTTCCGGAGCCAGAGATTCATTGAATTCCGCCCTGCCCTCTCTGCCCATGCGGAACTCCGCACCGGCTTTGAATCCAAGTACACCATCGCCGCTGGCATCGATAAAGTTATCGGCATAGACGGTGTATTCCAACTCACTGCCGCTCTGCCGTGCCTTGACGCACACAATGCGGTTGTTTTCGCAAACGCAATCGTACATGGAACAATTCATCAGCAGAGTGATGTTTTTTTCCTGTTCCACAAAATCGCGCATTGAAAGACTCCAATGGTTGCGCCAGCCGTAAACATAACGCCGGGAGTGGAAATTTCGCAACTCTTCGACCAATCCGGCTTCACGCGCATTGCGGTTGCAGTAGTTGGGGGCGCCGCACACCATCTTGCCGGAACCGTCACAGCATTCGCTGCCGGCGGGTCCGCCAAGCACCGGGCGGTCATGGATAAGAACCGTTTCAACGCCTTCCCGGGCGGCGGCAACAGCGGCAAGCGTACCGGAAAGTCCTCCGCCGACCACAACGAGATCAGCGTGCAATATCCGGTTGAAATCGATATTGCTTTTTTCAGTTTTATACATTTTCAGAATCCTTCAGGCGCTGAACATCCTGTTCGGCGAACTCAACGACTTTGTCAAATTTTTCAGCATTGCTGCTGTCGGCAACGATCAATGTCTTGTGAGCATCGACCACCGTCTGAGCAGTCGCAAGCAGACTGGAAGTCCCGGCAACCGGTACATCAGAAGCACTTCCGCTTTGAACCGAACTATTCTCTTCTCCTGAAATAAATTTGAAAAGTTTGGCAACACCAAGATCACGGAGCAGTTTATTCAACTGACCGGAGGCATTGATCAGCATGATCTGGAAACCGCATTTGCGGCTCTTGAGCGCCAGCATGGTCAGCACTCCCATAAAGGTACTGTCCATAGTTTCGCAATATTCCATATCAAACTGGATCCAACTGCCGGAGGTTATCTTATCCGCAAGTTCCCGCAAAGGAACAGCATAATCAAAGTTGGCACGACCGGAAACCTTGATCAGGTAACCGCCGTTCATCTCTGTAATTTTGAGGTCTTCTGCTCTCATGATCTGCTCCGTATCTAATGTTATTTAAGGGCAGCTTCACCGATGACCGCTTTGATACGGCGGACACCGCGGCTGGAACTTTCTTCTTTAAGGATCTTGAAACGCACCAGATCTCCGGTATTGGCAGCGTGGGGTCCGCCACAGATTTCTTTGCTGACATCCCCCATGGTGTATACCTTGACGATCTCACCGTATTTGTTACCGAACAATCCCATGGCACCGGCCTCGCGGGCGGCCTCAACAGTCATCTCTTCGCAGACGATGGGAAGTTTACGATCGATCGCAGCATTGACCAATTCTTCGGCGGCCTTGAGTTGTTCCGGAGTGACTTTATCGGGGTGGGAGAAGTCAAAGCGGAGACGTTCGGCGGTGATATTGGAACCGCGCTGTTCGACGTGATCGCCGAGGATCTGCCGCAGGGCCGCCTGAAGCAAATGGGTGGCGGAGTGCAATTTGGCCGTTTCTTCGGAGTTGTCGGCGAGACCGCCTTTGAACTTCTGTTCCGCACCGGCGCGGGACTGCTCCTGGTGCTTGATGTAGGCGGCATTGAATCCTTCGACATCGACTTCAAAGCCCTGCTCTTTTGCCATTTCCACGGTCAATTCGAGGGGGAAGCCGTAGGTTTCGTAAAGGTTGAACGCATTTTTACCGCTGACGACCTTGCGGGCGATGTGCGGCGGAACGCGGTCGATGAGTTTCTGGAATTCTTTGGTACCGTTTTCCAAAGTAGCGGCGAACTGTTTTTCTTCACGTTCCAACTCGGCGAAAATCGTTTCCGCATTGGCAGCGAGTTCCGGATAAAATTCACCGAACTGATCGACAACGACTTTGGCAAGACGGCCGGCAAAAACATCGGTGATGCCAAGTTTGCGGCCTTCACGGATAGCACGGCGGATCAACCGGCGCAGGACGTAGGGCTGATCGACCCGTCCCGGAGTAATACCGTCACCGATGATAAAGGTGGCGGCACGGAGATGGTCGACGATGATACGTTCAGAAGCGGCGCGTTCATTGGCGGGCACGCCGGGAACTCCGCGAACCGCATCCAATTCGGCAAAAAGCGGAGCAAAGATCTCCGTTTCGTAACAGCTGGGTTTGCCCTGAAGTACCGCAGTGATGCGTTCCAGTCCCATACCGGTATCGACATTGCGCTGGGAAAGAGGTTCAAAGGTGCCGTCGGCACGCTTGTTGTACTGCATGAAGACGTCGTTCCAGATTTCGACCCAGAGTTTGTTTTCCGGATCGAACACCTCCGGTGCGGGGGTTGTTCCGGTCCAGTAGAACATTTCAGTATCCGGACCGCAGGGACCGGTCGTTCCGGCGGGGCCCCACCAGTTATCTTTTTTGCCGAGTTTGGCAATACGTTCAGCGGGAATTCCGAGGTTGCGCCAGATATTCCATGCTTCTTCATCAAAGGGGCAGTCATCGTCACCGGCGAAAACCGTCACGGCCAGCATGGAGACCGGAATACCCAACTCTTTGGTCAGGAAGTTGAAACTGAAGTTGATCGCCTCTTCCTTGAAATAATCGCCGAGCGACCAGTTGCCCAGCATTTCAAAGAAGGTCAAATGCACCGGATCACCGACTTCATCGATATCTCCGGTACGGATACACTTCTGGCAGTCAGTCAACCGACGTCCGGCAGGATGCTTGGCGCCCTGAAGATAGGGAACCAGCGGATGCATACCGGCGGTGGTAAAAAGACAGGTGGGGTCATTTTCCGGAATCAAAGAAGCACTTTTGATCTCGACATGACCATTGGCTTTGAAAAATTCAATAAACTTTACGCGTAATTCTCTGGCTGTCATAATATAAACCCTTACTAAAATTTGAATTTGCAATTACATCCGGTTAAATGTACCGCACAGCAAGAGAATTTTCAAGTGTTTTACCGCTTAAATCAGATAATTTTTCTTTTTTTTCAAAGCAAAAAGGAGAGTAACAGCAAAAAAACATCGCGACTTGAGTTTTTCACCTCAAGCCGCGTGCATACCAAGTGTATTTCAAAGCGGCATTATCACAAGCCGAGTTTCGCACAAAGCGCAGTTTTATCCATCAGACCGATGACCCGCTTCTGCTCGACGCCCTTTTTGAAAAGGAATATCGCCGGAATCGTATCAATGCCGAATTCAGCAGCAAATTCCGGATGCTGATCGACATCAACTTTGGCTATGATAATATCATTGCGTTCAGCTGCGAGTTCCTCCAGCACCGGACCGAGTCTCATGCAGGGACCGCACCAGGTCGCCCAGAAATCAACAACGACCGGCTTATCCTGTTCAGCAAGTTTTGCGAAAGCATTTTTATCGATATGCAGTACATCCATAATTATTTCTCCTTATAAAAAAGTTTACAATGACACAATCCTTCAAACTCCGGGTCGGCAATCTGCCCGCGAAACTCCCGGCAAATACAGACATTGTCCGGAATCTGCTGCAAACGGCACGGACAAAAACCGTTACGCTTTTTCAATGCGGCGAGCAGTTTGGCGACATACTCCGCATCATCATTATACCGGACTCCCGGCGGTAAATCTTTCATAATATCTCCGGATTTCATTTTGATTACATGTGTCTAAATATAATACCGGAGCATAAACTTTTCAAGTTTCCGGGCAATAAAAAGCCGTACGCTTCCCACCCACCCCGAACAGTCAGACGTACGGACATAAAAAAACAGGCACATCCCGTCAGTGCCTGTCCCTGCGCTTAGCACAGCGCTGCAAAAAAACACAAAATCAGAATGTGCCCGTGTTTTTTACACGGACACACTGATCATCACATTTTTTTGCATACAAAACTATCAATTCGAAGTGCTAATTCAGGGACAGATGCACACAATCAGTTGTCTAAAAAAATAATTTTCCGCAAATTTCCTTGACTGAAATCCTCCCAAAAAATATATAATTACCGGAAACCATATTCCGATTACAGCGACAAAGAAACAACCTCAATGCTGAAGTTGTTTTTTCAACTGGCTCACCGCACGGCGCATATCTTCATCAATACCGCAACGGTCAGCAATGGTTTTGGCAGCATGAAGTACGTTGGCATGAGTTCTGCCGAAAGCACTGCCGATTTCATTACTGGACAAACGGGTCAATTCGCGGCAGAGATACATTGCCACCATCCGGGGCTCTGCGACCTGCCGGGTACGTCTGGCGCCGATGATATCGGGTACAGAAACTCCGAAGTGACGGGCAACCAGCTGCTGGATCGCTTCCGGACGGATATCTTTGGAAGCATTTTCCTCGGACAGCTGTGCGTGGAGCAGTTCCTCGGCATCAGCGATCGTGAAGTCATCACAGCCATTCATCTCAATTGCCGCCGACAGCCGCAGGAAACAACCTTTCAACCGGCGGACATTGCTGGCAATGTTTCCGGCAAGGAATTCCAAAAACTGATCGGGAAGAACCGTTTTATTCAAACTGTTATCACGCCACATCCGCAAAGTTACCAGACGTTCTTCGTACTCAAGCATGCCGACTTCGCAGGTCATACCCTGCTCAAAACGGCTGGAAAGACGCTTGTCCAAATCAGCGATTTCGCAGGGATGGCGGTCACTGGTCAACACGATCTGCTTATCCTGACGGGAAAGCAGATTGAAGATGTTGAAGAACTCTTCCTGCATCTGCGGCTTGCGGGACAAACGGTGAATGTCGTCGATCAACATAACATCAACATCCCGCAGACCGGCGCGGAAATCAGCGAAACTGCCCTTCTTGAGAAGCAGATCGTAGTAATCGTTGAGAATTTCATCGCAAGTCACATTGCGAATCACCCAATGCGGACGCATCGCCTTGATTTCAGCGGCGATCGCCTGAAGCAAATGGGTCTTGCCGACACCATTGGTTCCATAAATAAAATACGGGTTGTAGATATTACCCGGATCACAGGCAACAGCGCGGGCAGCGGCAAAGGCTTCCCGGTTGCTGGGACCGACCACGAAGTTGTCAAAGGAATAAACGTGAATATTGCGGCGTCCGGCAACCGGAATCGCCGGCATCGTCTGACTTGCGGCGGCTTTGGCTTCAGCGATCTCCTGACTTCTGGCGGCATTGCGTTTGGCAGGACGGGGCTTGACCGGAAGCGCCGGATAGCCGTCTTTCAACTCAAACTTATAATCGATACCATCGACATCGAGCAAAGCACCGGCGAGCAGATCACCGTAGTTTTCCAAAATGAAATCCCGGAAGAAATCATCAGGGACACCAAGGGACAGAACACCATCAGCGATTTCCAGCGGCTGCACGCTGCTGAAATACTGACGAACTGTTTCACTTTTACTTTGCAGGCGCGACAATACGGTCTCCCATACCGTCGAAACCATGCATTTGTTCTGTTCCATCGTTATCCTCTAAAAAAAATTACGAATACGAAAACACTTTTCCGCATTCTTAAATTATACCACTCCGGCATATCTGCCATTCATAAGACGACATATTCATCTTTGTCAACTATCGTCAACACACCGGGAGAAAAATTTCCTCAATTGGCGTGTGACATAATATAACATCCAACTGGAGTTTTGCAACCCCGATTTTCAACCATTTTTTTCATCGGCGCAGGAAGTTGTGGTCAATATCAGGGAGTTACAAAACAAAAATTTTTCAAGATTTTTTTATTTAAACTTTTTCAAATATTTTTCCACTTATTAACACTTTTCAGCGGACTTTCGCATACATTCAATGAGTTACAAAGAAAATGCCACATCTGCCCCATTCAAGACCGATAAAAAAAGAGCCAGGTTTTATCCGTCCGAAACGTTTTTTCCGGCAAAAATCCCCCGATCTCCGGAGCAAATTGACCAACGCAGACAAAAAACTGTATAACTACGGAAAACTACGCTGATTTTACAGATTTACAACTTTTTTACCAGCTGCGCAAAAAGTTATTTACAACTTATTAACAACCCCTGAAAAACAACTCGAGATCAGGGGCGGATCTTCTTGAAACTGCGCCGAATCAACTCAAACGGGTGCGTTCAAAGGCGATAACATCGTCGATGATATCAGAAAGATCTTTTTCCGGCTGCCATCCGGTCAACTCCCGGATCTTTTCAGTAGAGGGCTTGCGACGGCGCATATCCTCAAAACCGGCTGAGTACGCGACATGATAGGGAATGATCTCAATATCCGAAGCACTTCCGGATTGGCGGATCACCTGTTCCGCCAACTCCCGGATCGTAACCAGCTGACGGCTGCCGATATTGTAGACCTGCCCGATGGATTCATCTTTTTCCATAAGCAGCAGCAACGCCCGGACAACATCGCTGACGTGGCAGAAACATCTGGACTGACCGCCGTCACCATAGACTTGCAGCGCCTCACCTTTGAGCGCGCTGGCAACAAAACGGGGAATGACCATACCGTAACGACCGGTCTGACCGGGGCCGACCGTATTGAAGAAGCGCACCACGGTTCCCGGCAACGCACAGGATCGGACATACGCCATCAGATAAAACTCATCCATCAATTTACTGCAGGCATAACTCCAGCGGGAATTGAGCGGAGAACCGATCAGCAGATCATCGCTTTCAGAAAATTCCTCTTTGGAAGATTTTCCATAAACTTCGCTGGTCGAAGCAATAAACAAACGCTTCCGGTACTTTGCCGCAAGTTTGACCACATTGGCACTGCCGTCGATATTGGTTTCAATCGTCCGAACCGGGTCATTCACCACCAGTTCAACGCCGACAGCTGCGGCAAGGTGAAAGATGATATCCGCGCGTTTGACCAATGCTTCAAGTTCATCTTTGCGGACAGCGACATCCATTTCAAAGACTTCCGCGCACCGTCCGTCGACCGGACGGATATTTTCTCTTGATCCGGTTGAAAAATTATCTGCCACCAAAACCTCTTCGCCGCGCGCCAACAGCGCCCGGCAGAGATGACTGCCGATAAACCCGGCTCCTCCGGTGATAAGAACAGTCATTTCACATCCTCCCCGAGTTGAGAATTTTTCTTCACAAAACAGGATTCAAAGACCAGCAGCACCGGACCGGAAAGAATATAAGCTCCGGTGAGAAATGCCAAACCATCCATCCGGAAACAGACCAGAATCGCCGCCGCTACCAGCACTAACGGCATTTTCTTACGGTTTCTCCGGATGGACATCAGCCATTTGCCGGCATGGATATAAGGAACCTTGCTGGTCATCATCAAACCGAGAAATGCCGCAAAGAAAGGCAGATAACGTCCGACATACTTGAGCATTTCATCATTCGCACCGAAGCGGTGTTTCAAAAAAATCACCGTGACACAGAGCGCGGCGGCGGCTCCGGGAGAAGGGAGTCCGGAGAAACGGTCAGAGGAAGATTTGGTCTTCAACGTGGCATGCACATTATAGGTCGCCAGACGCAGTGCCGCTCCACCGAGGTAGATACTGCACAGCAGATAGATCCCGATGCGCCAGTAAAGATGGGGTTCCCAATCGAAACAGCATTCAGCAAACAGCGCCGTCATGATTGCCGGGGTAACACCGAAAGTGACCATATCCGACAGCGAATCCATCTGAATACCATGTAAACTTGCCGCATTGAGCAAGCGGGCGGCAAGTCCGTCAAAGACATCGAAAATCATCGCAAAGAAAATCACCCATGATGCAACATAAAAAATATTGATCGCCATCGACGGTTGCGCCTTGAAGGACTGTATCATATATAATATGGCGGCAAAACCGCACAACGAATTGCACAAGGTGAGCATGTTCGGAATATATTTCAGAAAACGCGCCTGGGATTGTAAAACTTTTGAACTCTTTTTCATCACAAAATCTCCATATATTTTATTTTATTGTATAACATGATTATATCCGGAACTCTTTCCGGGAAGAAAGCTGCGGGATTTCAACGATGCGAAACTCTCACCATTCCGGCATTGCAGAAAACCACGCTCAAATAAACAGCGGTCATAAAGACCGTTGAAAACAGTTCTGATATCAAACCCGCGCAACTCCGGCGCTTCATGCAGAGCATTGAATAAACCGGTGGTGCAATTATTGGTAACTGAGTGATAAAATTCATTCTTTCCCTCAAGTGCATCTGCCTGACGGACGATTTTACTGAAGATTTTTTTCAAAACAGCACCTTGGGCGGTGGTGCGGTAACTGTAAACATCTTCGCCGCGGCACATGGTACGCAAGTCAATAATATCTCCGGGCGTTGACAACAACATCATCTGCCCGTACTGACGGTAGACACCGGGGAAGAAACAACCGCCTTTTTTGCCTTCCGGCACACGCGGTTCAAATGATACAGCAAGCGACTTGCCGTCACTGAAATTGAAGCGCAACAGCATATGCGCGACCAAATCCGACCAATGCCAGTACGAAAAGATGATATCCATCGATTCCAGTTTTTCCGGATCAAAGATATCACTCCGGTAATTTACAGTAAAATTTTCCGGGGTACGGTAATGAAAATCCCGGATGTCGGTGATGCTGATCTTGCCATCTTTCAAAACCCCGACAGCAGGAAGTTTGCGGCATTCAATATTCCAGCGTTCCGAAGCAAAACGCCGTTCCGGAGTCTGCAAAAGGAATGCCAGTAATACCGCCGCTTCAATTACCAGAAGCATCCAGCGGGCGCGCGTGATAAAAAATCCGGCAATCAGCATCCCGGTCAGAGCAAGAGCAAAGCAAATGGTTTCCACTCCGGAAAAATCCCAGGTAAAGTAAAATGCGCCGGCACACCACGCACCGCCGGAGGCAAGCACGACAAAGAAAAATATTCCTGCCAAAACAGAAAATATTCTTTTATTCCGGAATTCCGGAGAACGCTTGCCGCAGGGGAATTTCATACATGCTCTCCTGTGCCGCCGGCTCTGTCGCCGGTACGATGCAGAAAATTACGGTACAACTGCGGGATGATGAACTTCGCCACCGAAGCGGCTGGCAGAGCAAAGATCATACCGGTAATACCGGCAAAGATCGCACCGAGCAACACCACGATAATGGTTTCAAGAGTACTCAAACCGAGGGCTTCACCGATCACCGCCGGATAAAGGATAAATTGTTCAATAATACCGTTGTAGATGAGGTAGGCAACAATGATCCACAACAGAGATGCTCCGGATGCTCCGCCGAAAGCCATGGTCACCAGCAATGTGATCGCGCAGGAGATGACCGGGCCGAGATAGGGCAGCAGAATTCCGCAACCGGCAATGATGCCCATGAGCCAGAAAAACGGCACCCCCATGAAGAAAAATATGGTAGTATACACCGTTGAATCGATCAGAACCAAGGATAAATATCCCTTGAGCCAGATCCGCAACCGGAAAAACACTCCTTCAATGATCTGGCGGGCTTCTGCGATGATCGCTTCGTTGGCACCCGGCAGCCAGATACCGTTGAAGATCATCCGGATCACATATTCACTCTTGGATTTGTCGCTGTCATCCTGACGGCAGAATTCCGCCAGTTTGAATAAAAACAGCAGAGCAAAAAACAAGGACAAAAGCAAATCGACAAAAAATGCAGTTACCGCGCCGAAAATATCTGCGGTGACCGACAGCATTCCGCCGCTGCGCTTGAGGAATTCATTTCCCAGCTGACCGCGGAATTCGGAATCATTGAACATTTTACTGACTGACTCAATGGAGTGACGGACAAGCGGAAGCGCCTGAAAGCGCTCTTTCCACGCATCGAGTTTACGGTTGATTTCAACGATATATCCGGAACTGTGACCGGAAAACACCGCCTGTTCCCGGAGCGACTTCCGCCATTGGCGCAAATACCCCCGGGAAAATCCGAAAATTCCAATAAATAACGCGGTTACCAGTACGACACTGGTAAGTGCGGTAATGCCGACCGAGTTGCGGATAAGACGGTGTTCCTGCACCTTGGCTTCATCACGCGCTCTGAAACTGTCAGTTCGGGTGATAAGTGAAGAAAGTTTTCGCAACGGGGCGAAAATGAATGACAACACCGCACTGACACAATAAAAAAGACCGCTCTTGCGCCGCAACTGATCTTCGATAAACTTTTCAAGCGGCAGCAGTACGCAACCGATGATCAGTCCGAATATGACCGACTGCAGCAATTTGGCGGTAATAACAAAGAGCAGCAATACTCCGATCGCCGCAATCACGCCCCATCCGGAACCGACCAGCAATTTATGCTTGTGATGCTCTTCCTGAAGTTGAGCATATTTGGATTCGAGGAATGTTTTTCCGGTTCCGGCGCGTTCAGCAACCGAAAAAATCAGTTCGGAATCCGCCGGTGCATCTCCGGAGGCAACCGCCAGAGCCAACAAAAATTCGATGATCTGCTCGCGCTTTTCAGCAGGGATATCCTGCAAACACAGCGCGGCTTCTTCCGGGGGCAGCGGCTCGGTATTGACCAGTTCCAGAAAGCGTTCTTCAGCGAAACTGTGGCCGAAGCGTTCTTCATAAAGCCGCCGGCAGATATCCCGACGGCTGCCTGAAATGCGGCCATCCTTGAACAGTATGGCATGCACCAGAGAATTTATCGCATGGCGGATCCGGTTACCGCCGGAATTACCGGAGTTTTCATATCCGATAAAACCGGCGACAAAATCAAAACTGTCGCGCAATGTCCTGCCGACATTAATCCGGCTGAACAAAAACTGTCTGAATTTTCCAGAATCCGCCATCGCATTGACCTTTCAGTCATTCAAATCGATGTTCAGATGACCTGAACATCTTTCTTTCCGGCAACGACTTCACCGATGACGTCAGCGGTGAATCCGGCGCCGCGGATGATATCCAGCGCAGAATCTTTGGCATCCTGAGGCACGAACCACACCATACCGACACCCATATTGAAGACGCGGTAGGCTTCTTCTTTACCGACGTTGCCTTCTTCGGTCAGCAGTTTGAAGATCGGCGGAACCGGCAGAGAACCGGGACGGAAAATGACCGAAACATCTTCCGGCAGAATACGCGGAACGTTGTCATAAAGACCGCCGCCGGTGATGTGAGCGATACCATCCAGCGGCAGACCGCTGTTCATCGCAGCCTTGATCGCGGAGTAGTAGCAGGTGTGGGGCTTGAGCAGCGCTTCACCGACAGTTTCGCCGAGAGAATCAACGTAGGTGTTGACGGTGTATTTGTTTTCACCGAAGAGGATCTTGCGGGCAAGGCTGTAACCGTTGGTGTGCAGACCGTTGGAAGCAATACCGATGGCGACGTGTCCCGGACGGATCTTTTCGCCGGTGATCAGTTTTTTCTTTTCGACGATACCGGTGATGACACCGACCAGGTCGAAGTCATTGCCGTACATTCCGGGCATTTCAGCGGTTTCACCGCCGAGAACAGCGCATCCGGCGGCCTTACAGGCACCGGCGATACCGGCAAGAACCTGCTCATAAAGCGGGCTGCGGAGTTTGCCGATGCCGATATAGTCGAGGAAGTAGACCGGTTCAGCGCCCTGAACAGAGATATCATTGATACAGTGGTTGACGATATCGTATCCGACCGTATCATACTTTTCCATCGCGGCGGCGATCATAAGTTTGGTACCGACACCGTCGATACTGGCAACCATGACCGGTTCTTCATACTTGGAAAGGTCGATTTGGAAAAGTCCGCCGAAACCGCCGATGGGGGAGAGCATTTCCGGACGGCGGGTAGCCGCCAGATCCGCTTTTACTTTACCAAGAAGATTGGTTGCGAGGTCGATATCGACTCCGGCTGCTTTATAAAGTTCGCTTTTTGCCATGATTATAAAAACTTTCTTTTGAAAAATTAAAGATTCCAGAATTTCTTGGTACCGCTGAACGCCATTCTTTCGACCAGACCGGAAGCGATTTCCATCGGCATCTGACCGCGTTCAACATGGGCACCGATAACATCGGCCAGCACCCGGCGGAACATTTCAAACCGGGAACCGTAGCTCAACAGTTTACGGGAATCGGAAACCATACCGGCAAAATTGCTGAAAGTATCCGTTGAACCGATATATTCCAGCTGACGGCGCATGCCGACCGGAGTATCGAGCAGCCACCAGGCGGAACCGAGCGAAACCTTTTCGCCGAACGCGCGGGAGATGGTGGCAAGAGTGCCCTGATGGGACTGTTCGAGGCAGTACAGCACGACTTTGAGCCGTCCGTCGAAACGGTTGAGGAAACTGCACAGCGCCGGAGCGTAGTCGAGATAGTGGTCACTGATATCGCCGCCGACATCGGGACCGAGGTTGTTGAAGAGAGTGGTGCGGACGTCGCGGACGGCGCCGAGGTGCAGCTGAGTTACCCAGTCGCTCTTGCTGTTGAGTTCAGCGGCTTCAGCGAGGAAGCAGCCCATGAAGCAGTTTTCTTCTTCAACGGTGAGTTTTTCTCCGGCCATAGCCTTTTTGAAGACCTTGTCAGCATCAGCGATGGAGTAATCCGCACGGAGGGGGATTTCGATACCGTGGTCGCTGGCGCGGCAGCCGCGGGCTTCAAAATAATCGTGACTCATCTTGACCGCATCGAGCAGATCGGTGATGCTGTTGAGTTTGAACTTGAAACGGGCGGCAACCTGATCCATGTAGGCTCTCCAGGTGGGAGCGAAAATTTTCATCGCCTTGTCCGGACGCCAGGTGGGACGGATAACAGTTCTGCCGAAAGCCTTGTTGGCGCGGTCGTGATCTTCGAGAGTATCGATCAGATCGTCGGTGGAACACATGACTTCAACGTTGAGCGGACCGGCAAGCAGAGCCTGAGGACGATAAGCGTCGGTGGCAAGTTTGGCGGTGACGGTATCGTAGATCATGGAACCGTTCTTTTCGCAGAGCAGTTCTTCGATGCCGAAGTAACGCTTGAGGTCGAGGTGGATCCATTCATAAACGGGGTTTCCGGCGATTTCGGGAAAAACCTTTGCCAAAGCGAGGAATTTTTCTTTGGGAGTGGCGTTTTTTCCGGTGATAAGAGTTTCAGGAACGCCGCGTTTACGCATCATTTCCCAGACGTAGTGGTCGGTCGCCGCGAAGAGCTGCCAGGCATCGCTGTAGCAGTTGTTGTCAGCGATCTCTTTGACGTTGGCGTGGTTGTGCGGGTCAACCACCGGAAGATTTTTAACAACATCAAACAACTGCATTCCGGCTGCGTTGCTGATAAGGTAATTGTCACCCATGAAAGCCATAATAATTTATCCTTAATTTACGTTGATTGTATTTTGCACAAATTTGAAGATCAGACATTGACCGCATCGCCGGATTTGACATCGGAGGCGTTGGCGGCAAGCAGCGGACGGACTGTTTCGTTGAGGAATGCTTCGACCTGCTGCGGGGCTCTGCCGATGAATGCCGCAGGATCGATGAAACTGTCGAAATCATCTTTGATCGCGGCAAATGCAGGATCATTGCGGAGGCGGTCGAGCAGATCGTTATCCAGACCTTCTTCTTTGACCCGGCGGCCGGCGGCCATGGAGTGTTCGCGGATGACTTCGTGCAGTTCCTGACGGTCGCCGCCGCGTTTGACAGTTTCCATGAGCAGATTTTCAGTCGCCATGAAGGGCAGTTCAGCGTTGATGTGCTTGGCGATGACCTTGGGCCACACCTGAAGTCCATCGGTAACGTTGATCAGAATGGAGAGGATGACGTCGGTCGCAAGGAAAGCTTCCGGCAGGACGATGCGCCGGTTGGCGGAGTCATCGAGAGTACGTTCAAACCACTGGGTGGCGGCGGTCATCGCCGCGTTGCCGGGCAGATTCATCACATAACGGGCAAGAGAAGTGATACGTTCACTGCGCATGGGGTTGCGTTTGTAAGCCATGGCGCTGGAACCGACCTGCTTGGCATTGAAGGGTTCTTCGACCTCTTTCATGCTGGCAAGCAGACGGATATCGGTAGCGATCTTGGCGGCACTCTGGGCGATTCCGGAGAGGACAGCCAGCACGAAGTAGTCGACCTTACGGGTGTAGGTCTGACCGGAAAGAGCGATCACATTATCGAATCCCATTGCCTTGGCAACGTTCTTTTCCAACTGGCGGCACTTGTCATGGTCGCCGTTGAAAAGTTCAAGGAAACTGGCCTGAGTTCCGGTGGTACCTTTGACACTGCGGAACGGAAGTTCATTCATTTCCCGGTCGAGCCGCTCAAAGTCAAGGACGAAGTCCTGCAGATAGAGAGCAAAACGTTTGCCGAGAGTGGTCAACTGGGCAGGCTGGAAGTGAGTGAAGCCCAGCATGGACATACCTTTATATTTATCGCAGAAATCAGCGAGATTGGCGATCAGGCGGAGCATTTTTCCGCGAATGACCGCGAATGCTTCGCGGATCTGGAGCAGTTCAGTATTGTCAGTGACAAAGCAGCTGGTGGCACCGAGGTGGATAATGGGGGCCGCTTTGGGGCAGACTTCCGCATAAGCACGGATGTGGCTCATAACGTCGTGACGGAGATCTTTTTCAAACTGCGCGACCCGGTCGAAGTCAATATCTTCGAGGTGGGCGGCAAGTTCAGCGATCTGCTCATCATCGATAGGGATACCCAGAGCCTGTTCGCATTTGGCGAGGGTGAGCCAGAGTTTTCTCCAGGTAGAGTGTTTATGCTGGGGCGACCAGATAAAACTCATCTCGCTGCCGGCGTAGCGGTCGGTCAGCGGATTACGGTACGAACTGTTTGCCGTTTTTTTGTCCACGATATCTTTCCTTAAGTTTTGTTTTCCCGCATTGAAACGGTAAAAACATTATAAAACACAATGACACTCTTATAATTTACGGTGTCAAATCGATTTTGGCAAGTTGATTTTGTAATAAAACGACATAAATTCAGAAAAATATTTTTTGCATGATTCCGGCAAGTGCCGGAGCGGCGGCCTTCCCTGCCTCCGGATATGCTTCAAACGGGGAAGAGTTCAAAAAAAGAAATTTTTCGCAGCGCCGACTTGACAGTTGCAATGTTGCGGTTTATATTCAATGGCGGACTGAATTAATTTTAAGGAAAAACTTTTCTATGAAACACGAAATCCTTATTCTGGTAAACTCCCTGGAGGAGTGCCGCTATTTTTACCGGGAAACCCTGCAGTTGGGGGAACCTGTCACCGACAGCAGTGAACTTGCCGAATTCAAACTCGGAGAAAATGTTTCTCTGGTACTCGAAGAGTGCCTTGCCAAATATCTTGAACACACCTCCGGCGCGACCAGTTGGGTCATCGAAACCGGAAACTTCGATGAAATCTGCGGCAATCTGAAAAAACTCGGCATGCTCTCCGGAGATGAATTCATCCGCAAGGGCCGCCGCGCCCAAAAAGCGCATGACCCCGAAGGCAATCCGTTCATACTCACCGGAAAAATCAACTGATTTTCAAAACGCGATGCTGACCCGCAGACACATTCTCTGTACCACCGGAATCGTTGCCGCCGCTGTAAGACTGGTCTTTTACGCGCTATTTTCCGGGACGATGTTCCGGCACTATCACATGGTGACCGGATTGGATATGCAAACGCTGCTGCGTTTTTCCGAATGGGGCAAGTCCGACCAATTGGTGCCGCCCTTTTTTACCTTGCACCGGGTGGTGATATATCTGATCTGGAAATTCAACCATGCCGTCCACTCGGTGGATATGCTTTTTTTACTGCAGGCGCTCTCCGGCATTGCCGGTGCCCTGGCGGTTGCGGACCTCACGCTGAAGCTCAGCGGAAAGCGGAAAGCAGCGATCGTCGCCGGCATAATTTACGCGCTCTACCTGCCGTTTCTGATCTACGAATTTTCCGTACTTCAGGAAACATTCACTCTCAACACGCTCCTTTTTGCCGTGTGGATGACCATTTACGCAAGAAAAAAGCGGTTCACCTGTTTCCCGGCACTTGCCTCCGGAATACTCTGGGGCTTTGTACTGACCGGAAGACCGGTATCTCTGCTGGTCGCGATCGCGGCCTTTGCGGCGGTTTTCCGGTATTGCAAGCGCAAACAGATGATCAGGCGCTGGTGGATATTTCTCGCTGGAGCGTTGTTGATAACCGGAATCGCCTCCGGGTTCAACCATCACTTCAAAAGCGGCTGCGGACCATTCTACAATGTTCTGCCCTACACCATCCGCTACAACACCGTTGAAAGCGCTTCCGCCTCCGAAAAACTCTCCGTCAAAGAAAGCAAGTGGAAAAAATTTGCTCTTACCGCAACCAAAATGATTCAGCGCACACCGCTGCTGCTGAGCGTCCGGGAACTGCCGGAAAATCAAAACATCTATTTCTGGCGGGAGAAAATGCCGGAAACCCGGCTGCTGCTCGGACCGGAAATTCTGATGACATTGACCGTTTTCGGTCTGCTGATGCTGCTGTTTTCCGGCAGATGGAAACATCCGGAAGGTATTATCCTGTGGATGCTTCTGCTCGCCCCTGCCCTCTGCGGCAGAGAAGCCATCGGCAGATACCGGCTGATGTTATGCCCCTATTTCATCATCATCGCAGTCATCGGCATTTCCTCGGTTTCAAGAATAAAAAGCACCGTCAAAAAACGGATTTTCGTTCTGATTGCAGCGGTGACCGCACTTGGTGCGGCGGCATTTGAACTCAATCGCAACCACGGTTTGCGCCTTTCGGATTACCACTCCTGGGCGATCGCCACCGAAGCGGCATACGGAACCAATGATGCAATGGATGCCTATTACGAATACTGGGAAAAAAGTTTGATGCGTAACGACCGGGCTTTCCGGGTGATCCAGGATGCCGCCATGCGCAGTTCCAACTTTGAAATCGCCGCCCATGTCATCCGTCAGGCAGAACTTGCCGGAGCGGTCAACCCATCTCTTATCGCCTACTTTACCGGATTGCTTCATGTCGGCAAACAGAATCCGGACGGAGTATACCGCGCTTTTGCCAGAATAAAACCGGAAACCCTGCCGCCGGATATTCAAGTGCAATACAACCGCATTCTTTTTGAGACACTCAAATTTCTCAGGCAAAGAGAAAATAAACGGTTGAATAAATCTCTTTAGGGTGTTATATTAGATGCAAGTTTTGTTTAATATATATACGGAGATATGATTATCATGGAAAAATTCTACGTAACAACCCCCATATACTACGTCAATGACCGTCCCCATATCGGGCATGCTTATACCACCGTGCTGGCTGATGTGCTTGCCCGATTCAACCGCTCTCTGGGCAAAGACACCTTCTTTCTCACCGGAACCGACGAACACGGTCAGAAAGTTCAGAACGCCGCTGAAAAACATGGTATTCCTCCCCAGCAGCATTGCGACGAAACTGTCTTGCGTTTTCAGGAACTCTGGCAGAAACTCGGCATCACCTGCGACCGCTTCATCCGCACCACTCAGGAAGAACACAAACGGGTCGTCCGGGAAGTTTTGCAGGATCTTTATGACCGCGGCGAGATCTACAAAGCCGATTACACCGGCTGGTACTGCGTGGGCGATGAACGCTTTTTTACCGAAAAAGATCTGGTCGACGGCAAGTGCCCGGAGTGCGGCAGAGAGGTGACTGCGATCACGGAGAGCAACTACTTTTTCCGCATGAGCAAATATCAGGACTGGCTGATCGATCACATCAAAAACAATCCGGAATTCATCCTGCCCTCCTTCCGCGCCAACGAAACTCTCGGATTCTTGAAAAAACCGCTGGCTGACCTCTGCATCAGCCGCCCGAAATCCCGTCTGTCCTGGGGTATTGAACTGCCATTCGACACCGATTACGTCACCTATGTCTGGTTCGATGCCCTGCTGAACTACGTTTCCGGTGTCGGCTACCGTACCGACGATGAAAAATTCAAACGCTGGTGGCCGGCAAGTTGTGAACTTATCGGCAAAGATATTCTCACCACCCACACCGTCTACTGGCCGACCATGCTCAAAGCGATGAATCTGCCTTTACCCAAGACCATCTTCGCGCACGGCTGGTGGCTGACCGGAAATCAGAAAATGAGTAAATCTCTGGGCAACGTGGTCAATCCGATGGATATGATCGAACGTGCCGGAGTTGACGCATTCCGTTACTTCCTGATGGCTGAAATGTCTTTGGGCAACGATGCCAACTTCACCGAAGAAACCTTTATCTCCCGCTACAACAGTGATCTTGCCAACGACCTCGGCAATTTGCTGTCGCGCGTGGTAAAACTCACCATCCGCGCCACCGGCGGAACCATTCCGGAAATCTCCGCGCTGAACGATGATGACAAAGAACTCAACGCCGCCGTTGATGCGGCGATCGCGGCCATGAGCAGCAGTTTGGAAAACTACAAACTTGATCAGGGTATCGCATCTGTTCTCAACGCCGTCCGCGCCGGAAACCGTTATCTGGAAAAATGCGCCCCCTGGACGCTTGCCAAAAACGGCGAAACCGAACGCCTGCATACGGTGCTGGCTTCAGCGGCAACCGCGCTGTTCAAGGTTGCGGTACTGCTGGCTCCGGTCATGCCGGATAAAATGAGCGAACTGATCGCCGCGCTGGGCGGCACCGGAAATGTCCCCGGAATCGCGGAATTGGCAACCCACAGCGGTATCTGCGGCTGGGTCATGAAAGATGTTCCCCCGCTCTTCCCCCGCATCATCGAAGAAAAGGCCGAAACCGCCCCTGCCCCCAAGACCGCAAAAGCAGAGAAAAAGGCAAAAGCCGCCCCTGCTCCGCAAGCCGGTCTTCCCGGTATCATCACCATCGATGATTTCAAACGCACCGAACTGCGCACGGCCAAAGTCCTGAAAGCCGAAAAGGTCGAAGGCGCCGACAAACTGCTCAAACTGGAGATCGAACTCGGTTCAGAACTCCGTCAGATCGTTTCCGGTATCGCCCAGTGGTACACTCCGGAAGAGATGGTCGGCAAGATGATCATTGTCGTTGCCAATTTGCAGAAAGCCAAAATCCGCGGTGTGGAATCCAACGGAATGCTGCTGGCGGCAAAAGTCGGTGACACCTTGAGTCTGATCACTCCGGATAAGGATATGCCCTCCGGAATTCTGGTCGGTTGATCAAACGGAAAAAATAAAAATCAAAAAGCAGTATTGGTCTCAATACTGCTTTTTTCATGTCCGGTATATTCCAGTTTATCAACAGCGAAACCGCAATTCCGGAGAAAATCGATGACGATATCCAACTCATTAAGCGGAATTTCCGGAGTTCGCGCTAAAATCCACAGATAATTCATCCGGTCACCGCACACCGCCGCAATGGAGTAGTCCGCATTAAGCCAGATCACCCGGTAGCCGCTCCAGAACGGCCACTGGAAAGAAACCTCCAATTCGCCCTGCCCACTTTTACCGGCAAAACGACCGCTCCCGTTGGCAACGACCGTTTTCCCATGACGGATGCCGCGATTGATTACCTTGACACTGCCGTCAGGTAAAAGTGAATAACTTGCAGTTACATCACTCATCCCGCGCTCAAACCAGTTTGGGAGCCGGGCTATCTCATACCACTTGCCGCAATAGCGCTTGAGATCGAAATTCTCAACAGCCGGGATATCCGCAGTTCTCATTTCCGAACAGCCGAAGATAAAACATCCAACGGCAACAACGATCAATGGTAAAAAAATTTTCATCCGTCCGACTCCTTTCGTGCTACAAAACACTATAGGTCAAACGGATGAAATATCAATAGCAAATACGGTTATTTACTGGTAAACGGTACGGCAGGGAATCCGGCTTTATTGTACAAATTGCAATGCGGGTTATTCTGCCACGCGTAACGCACCGCAACCGGTTCAGGAACCTTGACCGAGGAAACGACCACGGTATCACCATCAATAACCGCCTTGTCAGCCCAAT
>SUVV01000007.1 GCA_015061805.1 Lentisphaerota bacterium
CACTCTGATACTCGACCCAGGGGATGTAGAGCTGCTTAAGATTGTTCAGACATCCGGTACTCTGACCACGCCGGCGCGCCTGCTGAAGTGCGGGGAGCAGCATTGCTGCCAGAATAGCGATGATGGCGATGACTACGAGGAGTTCAATCAGGGTAAAAGAATGTTCTTTTACCCGTCTGCAGACGGAATTTGCGGATTTCAAAAACATCATCAAATAATCCTTTCTAAAAAAAAACACAATCACACAACAACATGTTCTAAATATAGCACCAATAATTTTTTTGTCAAGCAACGGCAAATTTTTCTACTGGCGCAAAACAAGCCGCCGGGAATCAGGAGCGATATCGCGCATCTTCGCCTGCCGGGCGGTCAAGCCCGGCGACTGGCGCAAAACAAGTCGCCCGGATTCAGGAGCAATATCGCGCATCTTCGCCTGCCGGGCGGTCAAGCCCGGCGACTGGCGCAAAACAAGCCGCCGGGAATCAGGAGCGATATTGCGCATCTTCGCCTGCCGGGCGGTCAAGCCCGGCGACTGGCGGCAAGTCGCCCGGATTCAGGAGCAATATTGCAAAGCAGGGCGGGTTTTGCAAGTGAGAAGCGAGGGAAGTGTACTTGAGTACTCGACCCGAGCGGCGAACGCTGCAAGGCGCGCTCCGGCGAAGCAAGATTGCTCCGTGAAAGCAAAAAAAATGGAGCCAATTATCGGAATCGACGAGGAGGGCGAAGCCCGACGAAGAGCCGGAGCAAAGCGACGGCAACCGACAACCAAGTGAGAATTGCGTATTGGCGGAAGCCAATGAGCAAAGCGGTGATACATGACAAAAACAGCGGCAAAATTCATTTTGCAAGATGTTTTTGGAGTGTATCAAAGCAATTCTCACGGAATCCGGGCAAAAAAAATGGAGCCAATTATCGGAATCGACGAGGAGGGCGAAGCCCGACGAAGAGCCGGAGCAAAGCGACGGCAACCGACAACCAAGTGAGAATTGCGTATTGGCGGCAGCCAATGAGCAAAGCGATGATACATGACAAAAACAGCGGCAAAATTCATTTTGCAAGATGTTTTTTGGAGTGTATCAAAGCAATTCTCACGGAATCCGGACAAAAAAAATGGAGCCAATTATCGGAATCGAACCGATGACCTGCTCATTACGAGTGAGCTGCTCTACCGACTGAGCTAAATTGGCATTCCCAAGCATATTGTTAAAATATAACCCCGAAAACGCCGGTTGTCAAATAATACGCTATAAAATTCTGCAAAAAGAGTTGTATTTATTGTTGACGTGTGATATTTTAACCGTGTGACACTTTTAACTGTACGCGCGGGAGGGAACGAGATGAAAAGATTTATTTTTATTGCAGTGCTGTCGGCAATGGCTGTGCGGTGCTGCGGTGCGGCTCCGGATGGTTGGTTAAGTGATGTTTCCAAGGCTAAATCTTTTTCCCGGAGCCGAAATCTGCCGATAATTGTTTTATTCAGCGGGGGGGATTGGAGTGAAAGTTCGACAGAGTTTCTGACCAAACTGAAAAATGCTTCAGAGACAGCAGTTTTCATCCGGGAAAACTGCGTACCGTTGTATGTGGAAGTTGCGCCGGCATCCCGCTGGACCCGCGATTACCGCGCCCGGCTGCAGGCAGAATTTCCTTTCATAAAAGTTTCGGCGGGTATTCCGTTGCCGTCGATCTACTTTGTTGACAGAGAATTCCGCAATTTGAATGTACCGGAACCCAATTTCAGTCTTGGCGGATTCAAACGTTCGATCCGTCAGGCGCGAGCTGCACTTGCGGCGATGCCTGCCGAACCGCGCCCGGAAGAACCGGCGACACCGTCCGGCACAAAAACCGTTGTTCCGGAAAAAGTTACTGCTCTTTCCCAAACCGTAAACAGAAGCAGTTTCAGAAAAGAAGTCAAAGCCGACCGCCCGGATAACAAAAGCAAGACCAGATATTCCACATCCGAACAGATAAAGGAAGCCCAGCGCCAACGCAAATTGCCGCGCGACTACAAGGGAGAGCCGCCGCAGGGCTGGTTTACTGATCCGGACAAAGCCAGAGAATTTGCCGCCGCCCGCCGGTTACCGATAGTGATACTGTTTTCGGGGACGGATTGGTGCGGCCCGTGTAAAGCGCTTCACTCCAAAGTGTTGAAAAAGCGCGATGTACAGAAGATGATAACTTCCGAATGTGTAGGATTGTACGTAAATGTCAATCCCCGCCAATGGGAAAGCGTCCGGAAAAAATATCCATTCTGGAAAAGCAGAGGTGTTCCGAGCATGGTCATAACCGATTCAAAGTTCACTCCGCTCAAAAATGTTTCCGGGCGCACATTGTGGTCGTACAAAACATTGCGGCAAGCCATCCGCGAAACACATTCCATGTAAAAACAGGTCATTTCACATCAACATAAAAAAGAAAGGTTGTAAAATGAAAAAATTTTATCTTTCCGCAGCGGCGGCAGCGGCAATTATCTTCACCGGCTGCACCACGGTCGAATCCACCCAGAAATTCAACCGCATGGGTCTGGGCACCCCCAATGAAAAGGCGGTCTGCCACACCTACGTTGAAATTCCCGGTTACTATCTTTTCGGAATTCCGATTTTTGTCGGCAGCACCAAGGGTGACGGCGAAGGCACGATGTTCCGCAACAACCTTACGGCGGAAAATGCGATCTACCTGCTGACCAAAGAAGCCAAGGCACGCAAAGCCGCCCGCGTGGTGAATGTCACAGTCAGCACCTCGGAAAGTTTCATCTTTTTCGGTATTCACAAGCGCACGATCCAGGCTTCCGGAACGGGTGTCCGCACCCGCGGTTCAGCGCTTGACCATGCAGCCAGAGAATATGACAACCAGCCCTGATGAAAAAACTTACGCAGGCGGCGGATTCCCCGCCGCCTTTTGTTTATTTACCGGAAACAAAACACCTATCATGAATCAGGATACAATTACAACAGTATACTTTGTCCGGCACGGACAGACCGCCGCCAATGCAACCGGTACGATCCAGGGACAGACCGATGTCCCGCTGGATGAAACCGGTTTGAAGCAGGCGGAATTGGTCGGAGCCAGATTGAAAAATTTTCCCTTTGATGTGATCTATTCCAGTGACTTGTGCCGGGCAGCGGTCACCGCCGGAAAAATAGCCAGCGGCAGAACGGTCATCCGGACTCCCCGGCTGCGGGAATGGGACTTGGGGCATTGGCAGGGAGTCGCGATCAGCGAAATCAAACTGCGTTTCCCGGAGGAATACAATTTATTTGCGGCAGACTCCCCGGATTTTCATCCGGAAAACGGAGAAAGTTCAAGGGAATTCCAACAGAGAGCCGGAGATTTCATGCACTATCTGGCAGCGAACCATCCCGGACAAAAGATTTTGTGCGTATCTCACGGCGGTTTTATGGTCAAAGTGCTGAATCATGTCCTGCAATGCGGCAATTTCCCCAAACGTCCGCGCATGGACAACACCTGCATTGCGGTATTCTCGACTGCCGACGGCGGAACAAACTGGCAGTTGATAACCTGGAACGACACCGCTCATCTGGAATCAGAGGCACTGGATAATATCGGCTGAGTCCGGCGCGTTCCGCACTCTGCGGTCACCACAGCCGCACCGGAATGTTGAGCAATTCAGAAATTTTGTTCCGTACCGGATGGTGCGGATGAGTCGCCAGCGGCCGGTTCTTGGTGAAACCGAAAGCGATACCGCTGTCCCGGTCAAAGAAGCCCTCCGCTCCGGCGGCGCCGCCGTGACCGTATATCCTCGTCCGGTTATAGGATGGTCCGGCCAGCACCATTCCCAGACCGAAGTGGTGCCAGTTATTGACCGGAACCGTATCATCAATATCGCGCCATTCGGTTTCAGAGGCAAGTTTCAGCATCCGGGGCGAAAGCAGTTCGACTCCCGGCAGAGTTCCGCTTAAAGCCGCATAAAACCGGGCAAGCGCCCGCGCCGAAGCGCAGGCATTGAATGATGGAATACACGCCCGGCGCAAAGTTTCATTGTGCATTTTGATGGCATACCATGAAGGATTTTCCGGCATGGCGCTGTCATCGATCGGAACAAAACGGCGGTCAGAAACATCATCGGTGCCGAAGAAAAATTCGTTTTCGATACCGCAGGGGCGCAAAATGCGTTCCGTCAGGATATCTTTCAGGGGACGTTTTTCGGTGAGAACCAGCAGATTTCCAGCCAGCCAGGCAAAAGTCAGCGGATGATATACACATTTTTTCCCGGCAGGATTGCGGGGCGTCTGAGCGGAAATCAGCGAACACATCTTATCCCAGTCTGCCAGAGTATCATCAGAATCCAGACGCGGCAGGATATACAGCCCTGCCCGATGGGATAAAACGTGTTCAACGGTTATTTCAGATTTGCCGTCAACGGCGAATTCACGCCAGAATTCAGCAAGCGGAGTATCCAGATCGAAAATCCCCCGGTCGACCGACTGCAGTACCGCTGCCGCCAGCAATGCCTTGCCGCAGGAAAAAACCGGAAAGAGATGTTCCGGCGTTATAGCAATATTGCCGCCGGGTTCAACGGAACCGGCGGCAATATCGATCACCTGCTCACCATTGGCATACAGCGACAACTGACAGCCGCACTCTTCATTGGCGGCACAGGCGAGATCAAGTTGGGACTGCAGCAGTCTGGAAAGTGTTTTCCAGTTGTGCATAATAAGTGTCACATCACCCGTTCGATGGTGATTTCCGGATCGATTTCATCACGGAGGATGCGTTCCAGACCGTTCTTGATGGTCATGGTGGCGTGCGGACAGCAGCCGCAGGCGCCGCGCAGTTTGAGTTTCACCAGTTTACCGTCGATGGAGATGATCTCAAGATCTCCTCCGTCAGCCTGCAGATGGCAGCGGAGTTCTTCCAGACGGGCGGTAATTTTTTCAGCGAGGTTTTCCATAATAATAATTCTCCTGTTGAGTGTTTGTTTTCACCTGACTTACTATAAGGCTTGAAGCGTGAAAAGTCAAGCGGAAAGCGGCGCTTTTTTGCAAAATATCCCGGTGTTAAAAACACCGTTTTTTTTCATTATCAACTTGAAAAATTAATTTCACGGTGTAACTTATCAAAAAATAATTACTTTTTGATTATGTGATTCATCAATGCCGGCGACGGCAGGAAAGGGGTGTTATGACAGAGTTTTTCCGATGGTTTATGAATGATAATTGGCTTTATGTCAGTCCGCTGGATTGGCTGATCATCATCCTGCCTACCGCTTTCGTGCTTTACATGGGTTGGTACGCCAAACGCTATACCGTGCAAGTTTCGGATTTTCTTTCAGCAGGCAGATTGTGCGGACGGTATGTCATCAGTATGGCATCGGTTGCCAACGGTCTGGCGATCCTGACCCTGGTATCCTACGTTGAAATCCATTACCGTACCGGTTTTGCGCTTACATTCTGGTCGAACCTGACCATGCCGCTGGGAATTATCATGAGTTTGACCGGCTTTGTGACCTACCGTTTCCGCGAAACCAAGGCAATGAGTTACGGACAGTACATCGAAATGCGTTACAGCCGGGGATTGCGGATATTTGCCAGCGCACTGCGTTCGGCATCTGAAGTTATGGCCAATATGATCATGCCCGCCATTGCCGGACGTTTTTTCATCTACTTTTTCGGCATGCCGCAGCACTTCACCGTTTGCGGCATTGAAATACCGACATTCAATGTCATCATCGTCCTCTGCCTGATCATGGCGATCGGGATCATCTGTATGGGCGGGACGTTGGCTCTGGTGATAACAGACAGTATTCAGGGTATGATGTGTTATCCGATCATGGCGGTCTTTGCCGGCTTCCTGCTCTACAAATTCTCCTGGAGCAACGAGATCATCCCGGTGCTGACCGACCATGTAGCCAAACAGAACTTCCTCGA
Organism: Lentisphaerota bacterium; assembly: GCA_015061805.1. Classification (GTDB taxonomy): domain Bacteria; phylum Verrucomicrobiota; class Lentisphaeria; order Victivallales; family Victivallaceae; genus UBA1784. The sequence continues at coordinate 5,886 of SUVV01000007.1, forward strand.
TCCCTATGACATATCTGAACTGCGCGACTTCAATTTGTTCAGCATCGGACTGGGATTGATCTTCACCGTTTACAACCACGCCAGCTGGATCGGTGCCGGAAACTCCTCCAGCGCAAAATCACCCCACGAACAGAAGATGTCCGGTCTGCTCGGAACCTATCGCGGCGCAATGAACAACGTTCTTTACCTCATGGTCGCGGTCGGACTTATCACCTACTTCAACCACAAGAACTTCGCTCCGCAGGCGAAAGAGGTGCGCGACACCATCAGCACCCGCATCGCGGAAGGACTTTTCCACGAAACCCGCCACCAGGAACTGCATGACAAAGTGGTTTCCGCCGCAGTCAATCAGCAGCCGATCATTCACGAAATCGGCAAGGATGAAAAACTTTCCGATGACAACAATCTTGACACCAAGTATCTTGCCGCAGTCAAACTGGCTATCGACAACAACCAACTCGATACTCCGGAAGCCAATGCTAATATGTATCAGCAGTTCCGGACGCTCTACTTCCAGACCATGACCGCCGTCGGCATCCGTCACATGCTGCCGCCGGGATTGAGCGGACTCTTCTGCGTGCTGATGATCATGGCGATGATCTCCACCGATGATACGCGAATTTTCTCCGCGGCGCTGACCATAACTCAGGATGTGGTCATGCCCTTTATCAGAAAACCGCTGACTCCCGCCCAGCACATCTGGGTCATCCGGTTAGTGTCGATTCTGATCGGTGTGATTTTCTATTTCGGCTCAACGATGATGAGCCAGTTGGACTACATTACGCTGTTCATCTCCACGATGACGGCGATGTGGACCGGTGCCGGAGCGATGAGTCTGCTGGGCTTGTACAGCCGTTTCGGGACGACTGCCGGAGCGTGGGCAAGTCTTGGTTCCGGCTGTGTTCTCGGCATGCTCTATATCGGCATGAAGCAGTATTGGACCAATTTTTATGCTTTCCTCAAAGAGATGAACTGGCTGGACGGTTTCACTGCAGTCGTCGAAAGCATCTCCCGGCCGTTTGAACCGATCATCGTCTGGCGGGTGAATCCTTACAAGTGCTTCATCAATGCCTACGAATTCAACCTCATCGCCTTTATCGTGGCGATGACACTCTATATCACGGTCTCCAAACTCACCTGCAAAGAACCGTTCAACCTTGACCGGATGCTCCACCGCGGCAAATACAATCTGGACAATTTGAACCAGAGCAAAACCGCCTGGACGTTGCGTACCATTTGCAACAAGTTGATCGGCATCACGCCGGAATACACTTTCTGGGATCGTTTCATTGCCCGTTCGATCTTCCTCTACTCGATCGTATACCGCTTCATCGGTTCCTTTGTCGTGATCGTGATCTGGAATATCTTCTACCGCTGGCCGGTTGAGTGGTGGAGCCGCTACTTCTTCGTGATCAGCCTGCTGGTTCCGGCAATCATTGCGGTCATCGGCAGTTTCTGGTTCGGAATCGGTGCGGTGGTCGATATGCGGCAACTTTTCCACGATCTAAAAAACCGCAAATTGAACTTCCTTGACAACGGTCAGGTCGAAGGTAATATGTCCCTGGCAGACAAGGCGGAACTCGAAGCCATCGATGCCGGAAGCAAATCTTCTGAAAACACGGAAAATGTTAAAAAAAGTATCTGAAAAAATTTGACAATTGCTGTTTGTGGAGATAATGTATAATCAAAGCAAGCGATTTTTGCAGTGTTTTGCAAAAGTTGTGTCTAAAATATAAAAATTGTTGAGGGAGGTAAATTTTGTATTACGTTGGTATTGCAATCATGGTCGTCGGTTTGCTCGGTTTGATTTTTTGTGCCAAAAAACAGCGGGTCAATCCGGCAATGCAGTCAATCGCTTATATCTTTGCGATCGTGATGTTCGTCGGTCTGGGAATCTCTCTTTATGAGCAAATGGGTGGAGATACGGTCGGCGATATCGAAAACGAGCGCCTCTTCCTCTATTCCCGCAGCGCTGTCGCCGGCAAATGTCTGAAAGTCGACAACGCCGGGAAGAAAGTCCTCTTTATCACCAACCCCGGCTGGAATAAAGATGAAGTCCGCAAAGAACAGGTCGAAAAACAGGTCGAAGCGTTCAAAGCCGCCTACGGTTCCGGAGATGTGACCATCGACAGCATTCCTGTTCCCCCCGACTTCGATGAAGAAAACGGCGCTTTGGAAGAACTCATGACTGATAAAGAACTCGCCGCTCTGCTCAAAAATCACAGCGATGTTCAGGTGATCGTTTCCGATATCGGTCTGCCCGAAAAATCCGAACGCCTTTTCAACAAGAAAGATGCTCCGGTGGTCTTCCTGCTCAGCCAGGGCAACATCAGCGGCAAAGCTTTGGTCCGGCTCTTCAAATCCGGTAAGGTTGCCGGTATGGTCGGTTACAAGAACAAAGCCGATTACGAAGTCAAAGCTGATGAAGATGATCTCATCAAGAGTTTCGAAGTCCGCTATATCCTGATCGACAAAAACAACTACACCAAACAGCAGTTGGATTGATCGGACTGATTTCTGAAACAGAAAGGGACTGTTGCAAAACAGTCCCTTTTTTTTATTTTTTTAATGCGGTAAAACAGCGCAACTCAAGTGTCAATACGCATCATCTCCAAAGTATTCCGGAAACATCCGACGGCATCCGCCATTCGCCGGGATTGAGAGAAACTTCATTGGCGTTGACTCCCTCCGGCGAAGCGCTGCGTTTGAACTGCTGACTGAAAAATCTCCGGCTGAAAATATCGTAACAGCGCCGGATTTCTGCGGCATCGTACTTTCCGGAAAAGGCGATTCCGGCAAGCGCCAGCACCTTTTCTTTACCGGCGCCGTTGTAACAGAAGTGCCAAATGAAGAAATCGTGTATCTCGTAGGCGCCGAGAATATCCTCGGTCTTGTGACCGGGGGCACCATCTTCAGCCGGAAGCAGTTCCGGGCTTACCGGAGTATCGATCACATCCTGCAGGACGTCTGCCATTGCCGGTTTTACGCCGGATTCAAACTTTAGCAGCTCCGGAATGACCGTCTTCATGATGGTACTGTTGAGCGAATACATCGACATCTGATCGCCGTTATAGGTACACCAGCCCATTGAAATTTCAGAAAGGTCGCCGGTACCGATGACCAGACCGTTTTCCGCATTGGCGATATCCATCAGAATTTGGGTACGTTCCCGGGCTTGGGTATTTTCATAGACTGCATTGCGGATCTGCGGGTCGTGTCCGATATCTTTGAAGTGCTGACGGCAGGCTTCGGCGATGGAAATCTCCCGGATTTCAGCACCGATGATCCGGGCAAGTTCAAGGGCATTATTTTTGGTTCTTCCGGTGGTTCCGAATCCGGGCATGGTCACAGCAACGATATTTTTTTTGTCCCAGCCGAGCAATTCGCAAGTGCGGTTGAGTACAACCAGCGCCAAAGTTGAATCCAATCCGCCGGAGATACCGAGAACCATTTTTTTGGCATACGCCTTTTTCATCCGGTGCGCCAGAGCGAAACTCTGAATTTCCAGAGTTTCCCGGCAGAAACCCGCCAACTTTTCCGGAGTTTCCGGCAAATAGGGATAAGGAGAAATCCCAGCATACTGCAAATCAGGAGATTCCGGCAGAGGGGTTCCGTCGGGGGCGGCATTTCCATCCAGTAACGTTTTGCCGCTCCGGCGGCGGCGGTATTTCAAACTTTCCAGATCGACATCCGCGTAGATGATCGTTGATTCAGTTGACAACAATGGAGAAGAGGCGGCGATCTTGCCGTCAACCGCAATTACCGCTGCAGATGCGGCGATATTTCCGGCGGTGGATTCCCCGATATTTCCGGTATTCACCACGAACACATTACCGGAAGTCCGGGAAGCCGACCGGGCAAACTCTTTCAACTCCTCCAATGTTCCCGGCAGCGCACTTTTGCTGAAAGAGACCAGATTTATCTCCCCGCCGCAGCGTGATGCCGCTGAACAGGAAACGGCGATGGTATGATCGAATCCGCATTGAATACCGCCTGCCGTTTTGAAATCATCGGCAAACGCCCGGTCATTACTGAAAAATCTCCGGTCAAATCCAAGATGCGGCGCCCAATTCACTTCACCGTTTCCGGCAATGGCAAACATATCCCACACCTCATCCAGCCCCGGTGCGCTGTACGGAGAACCGAAAACAGCCACACAATTTTCCGGCAGAGATCCGGCAATTTCATCGACCGCAACTCTTGCGGCACGCAGTAACTCTTCCTGAAAGAACAACTCTCCGCAGCTGCTTCCGGTGACTGCCAACTTCGGCAGAAACATTACCGCCGCCCCGTTTTGTACGGCTTCCTGACAAAGCCGGATTATTTCCGTGCAATTGTGTCTGACATCTCCCGGCACGATCGCCGGAGTTATCGCCGCAATCCGATAAAAGCCGTGCATAATATCTCCATATCCTGTAAATAAAATATCTTTGTTTGGCGGTCAATATACCACAAAAGCACACTTTTATCAAGAAAATTTCCGTCTCATGGTCAAATATTTTTCATTTTCCCCTTGCATTTTCAAAAAAACGGGGTATATTAAGCAAAGTCGCAAGACAAATATCAGTGCGTTCGTAGCTCAGTCGGTAGAGCAAGTGACTCTTAATCACTGGGTCCACGGTTCGAGCCCGTGCGAACGCACCATTTTTTTTGTTCACGGAGCAATCTTGCTTCGCAGGAGCGCGCCTTGCAGTCGTCGCCGCTCTGGTCACGTACTCAAGTACGCTCCCATCGCGGACTCCTCGGCAAAACCCGCCCGGCTGTGCGATATCGCTCCTGATTTACGGCGGCTTGTTTTGCGCCTGTCGCCGGGCTTGTCAGCCCGGCAGGCGAAGTTTGATGGAGCGCGCCTTGCAGTCGTCGCCGCTCTGGTCACGTACTCAAGTACGCTCCCATCGCGGACTCCTCGGCAAAACACGCCCTGCTTTGCAATATTGCTCCTGAATCCAGGGTGACTTGCCGCCTGCGTTGGGCTGATGCCCAACAGGCGTAAGGCAGTTTTTATTGATAGCGCCGCCTGACGGCGGTTGATTACCGGAGCGCGCCTTGCAGTCGTCGCCGCTCTGGTCACGTACTCAAGTACGCTCCCATCGCGGACTCCTCGGCAAAACCCGCCCGGCTGTGCGATATCGCTCCGCATAATGTTTCTTGGAGCGGCGCCTGTCGTTGGGCTGATGCCCAACAGGCGTAAGGCAGTTTTTATTGATAGCGCCGCCTGACGGCGGTTGATTACTGGAGCGCGCCTTGCTGCGTTCGATCCTCCAGTCACATACGCAAGTATGCTCCTGTCGGCTCTCTCTTGCAAAACACGCCCTGCTTTGCAATATTGCTCCTGAATCCAGGGTGACTTGCCGCCTGTCGTTGGGCGGTTCGCCCAACAGGCGGAAGGCAGTTTTTATTGATAGTGCCGCCTGACGGCGGTTGATTACCGGAGCGCGCCTTGCAGTCGTCGCCGCTCTGGTCACGTACTCAAGTACGCTCCCATCGCGGACTCCTCGGCAAAACACGCCCTGCTTTGCAATATTGCTCCTGAATCCAAGGTGACTTGCCGCCTGTCGTTGGGCGGTTCGCCCAACAGGCGGAAAGTAGTGTTGTACGGATGAGTACGGTTGAGTGGCTGGTTTGCTGAGCCCTCGTTGTCAGCAAAAAAGCAAGCAACTCTACTCCCAAAAATTCCCAAGATCTCTCAATATCTCCCAAAGTTTCCCATGAGCATCGTTTGATCGACTTGGGGCAATCGCATTTGCGCCAGCACTCACCTCTACTCTTAAAGCTGCCCTCCGAAGTGCCAGTTCAGCAAGCCGCGTTATCCAGCACCTTGAACAGCAGTTCCTCATGTTCCGCATCGATGAGCAATCGGCTGTTTTCGCTCAACTCTCCGGCAATCATCTTGCGTGACAACGGAGTTTCCACCATACTGATGATTGCCCGTTTCAGCGGTCTTGCGCCGAAATCGGGGTCATATCCCACCTCAGCGATCAGATCCAGCGCCGCATCCGACATCTCCAGCTTGATCTCTTTGTCAGCAAGACGGCCGGCGAGAATATCCATCTGCAGAGCCACGATCCGGCGGATATCTTCGCGCTTCAAACTGTGGAAGATCAAAGTTTCATCGATACGGTTGAGGAATTCCGGGCGGAAGTGACGGCGCAGTTCCTGCATCATCATATCCTTGAGTTTGTTTTCATCCTCACCGTTTTCCAGAATCATTGAACTTCCGACATTGCTGGTCATGATGATAATGGTATTTTTGAAACTCACCGTCCGTCCCTGCGAATCGGTCACGATACCATCTTCCAATATCTGCAGCAGAATGTTGAACACATCCGGATGAGCCTTTTCGATCTCATCGAACAGCACCACCGAATAGGGGCGGCGGCGGACGGCTTCCGACAACTGTCCGCCCTCTTCATAGCCGACATATCCCGGAGGCGCGCCGATGAGCCGGGAAACACTGAATTTCTCCATATACTCCGACATATCGATCCGCACCATGGCGCGTTCATCATCAAAGAGTTCCTGAGCGAGCGCCCGGGCGAGTTCGGTTTTTCCCACCCCGGTCGGCCCGAGGAAAATGAAACTTGCAATCGGGCGCTTCGGGTCCTGAAGTCCGGCCCGGGCGCGCAGTACCGCATCCGAAACAGCGGTCACGGCTTCATCCTGACCGACCAGACGGCGGTGAAGCCTGGAATCCAGATTGAGCAGTTTTTCCTTTTCACTCTGAACCAGTTTCGTAACCGGGATGTGAGTCCAGCGGCTGATGATAGCGGCGATATCCTCTTCATCGACCTCCTCTTTGAGCAACCGGTCAGCGCTCTGATTTTTGATATCCTCTTCAGCGGCGGCGATTTTATCCTGCAAATCGGGGATGATGCCGTGGCGCAATTCGGCGGCTTTTTCCAGATTATACTCTCTTTCGGCGCGTTCCAATTGACCTTTGGCGAGGTCGAGCGCCTCGCGGTAGTTCCGCAGGTCGGTGATCGCTTTTTTCTCATTATCGTAACGGGACTGCAACTCTTTCTGACGTTCTTTCAAATTGGCGGCCTCTTCTGAAAGCAGTTCCCGCCGCCGGATACTGGCAGAATCTTTTTCATTGCGCAAACTGGTAAGCTCGATCTCAAGCTGCATGAGTTTGCGCTGAAGATCATCCAGTTCGACCGGGCTGCTGTCGATCTCCGTCCGCAGCGCGGCGGCGGCTTCATCGACCAGATCGATCGCCTTGTCCGGCAGGAAGCGGTCAGCGACATATTTATCCGAAAGCACAGCCGCCGCGACCAGCGCGCTGTCCCGGAGTTTCACGCCGTGATGAAGTTCATAACGTTCCTTGAGTCCGCGCAGAATACTGATGGTGTCCTCCACCGTCGGCGGATTGACCAGTACCGACTGAAAGCGGCGTTCCAAAGCGGCATCTTTTTCGATATATTTGCGGTATTCGTCGAGGGTAGTTGCGCCGATGCAGTGAAGTTCTCCGCGGGCGAGCATGGGCTTGAGCAGATTTCCGGCATCCATGGAACCTTCCGAAGCACCGGCGCCGACGACGGTGTGCAGTTCATCGATAAAGAGAATGATTTTCCCTTCAGCGGCAGTCACCTCTTTCAAGACCGCTTTGAGCCGTTCTTCAAATTCGCCGCGGTACTTGGCTCCGGCGATAAGCGCCCCCATATCCAGCGAAACCACCCGGCGGTTTTTGAGGTTTTCCGGAACATCTCCGCGCACCACGCGGCGGGCGAGTCCTTCAACGATGGCGGTTTTACCGACACCGGGTTCACCGATCAGCACCGGATTATTTTTGGTACGCCGGGAAAGGATCTGGATCATCCGGCGGATCTCATCATCTCTGCCGATGACCGGATCGAGTTTATCCTGCATCGCCATTTGAGTCAGGTCGCGGGAATATTTTTCCAAGGCTTCAAAGGTGGATTCCGGGTCAGCGCTGGTGACCCGTTGATTGCCCCGGATGCTCTGAAGCGCCTGAAGGACTTTGTCGGAGGTCACTCCGGATTTTTCCAGAAGCTCCTTTGCCTGATTGCGGGAATTGAACATTGCCAGAAGCAGATGCTCCACGCTGATATATTCATCTTTCATATTTTCGGCGTGTTTGGCGGCATCATTCAGAAGTTCGCTGAATTCGCGGGAGTTGTAGAGGTCGCCGCCGGAATTGCCGGAAACCCGGGGCAGTTCCGTCAACGCTTTCTGCAGGGCATTGGCGAAGAGTTCGCGACTGACTCCGCATTTTTCAAAGATGGACGGAATCAGTCCGTTATCATCTGCAAGCAGAGCCGCCAGTACGTGCAGTACGCGCAGTTCATTATTTTTGAGTTCGAGCGCGATCTGCCGGGAATTGAGCAGTGCTTCGCGGCTTTTGTTGGTAAGTTTGTCAAGATTCATGATTCACCTCCGTATTTTTGAGTTTTCTTCACCTTTGCTACAGCATAAACTGTGCCAAAGGATTTTTCAAGTGAAGCGCTTGAAAAAGTGTGCCACTTAATGTATATTTATGACACGCCGGGTGTGTAAAAAGTATACACCTCACGAATATTAAAAAGAGAGATTTTCCATGCAATTCTTAGAGATAACCAGCGCACAAAATCCGTCACTCAAACATCTGGTCAAATTGCGCGACCGCCGCCCCAGAGAAAAAGAACAACTCACGTTGCTCGAAGGATACCGGGAACTTACCCGCGCCATCGAATACGGCATGGAGTTGACCGAAGTATACTTCTCTCCGGAACACTTCCTCGGCAGCAATGAGTTCCCGCTTCTGGAGTCCATCGCCGCCCGCGGCATCAAGGTCGTCCGGCTCGCTCCGCATCTGCTGGAAAAAGTCACCTACCGGGAACGCCCCGAAGGACTTCTCGCCGTGGCAAAAATGCGTAAACATGAACTCACCGACCTTCCCGAATACGAGAATATGCTCTATCTGGTCGCAGAAACCATTGAAAAACCGGGCAATCTCGGTTCCATGCTCCGCAGCGCCGATGCTTCCGGCACCGATGCGCTGATCGTCTGCGAACGGATGACCGATCTCTACAATCCCAATGTCATCCGCGCCAGCACCGGAGCGATCTTCTCGGTGCCGACAGCGGTCTGCGACAACCAATCCGCGATGGATTATTTGCGTTCGCGCGGAGTGAAAATACTTGCCGCGACCCCGCATACGGATTTCAAATACACCGATGTTGACCTCACCCAGCCGGTGGCGGTGGTGGTGGGAGCTGAACAGACCGGACTGACCGATTTCTGGATGGATCAGGCCGACCTCAAGGTGAATATCCCGATGCTGGGCGAAATCGATTCTCTCAACGTTGCCAGTGCCGCGACCATTCTGCTCTATGAAGCCGCCCGCCAGCGCAACTTCAAAAAGCGGTTCAAATAAGATGAAAAAAATCCATTTGCTCGCCGTTGGCGGTACGATTGCCAGCCTCAGTCCCGATCCGCTCTCCTGCACCAACTACCGGACTGTCCTCGACGGCGAAGCGGTGCTGGCAGTGCTGGGCAGAGATAAACTTGCCGGAATCGCGGAAGTTACTGCCGAAGATATTCTCCGGATGGACAGCGCCTCGCTCACTCCGGCGCATTGGCTCACTCTTGCCAAACGGGTAAGCGAAGTTCTGGAAGAGTGCGACGGCGTGGTCATCACTCACGGCACCGACACCATGGAGGAGACGGCATATTTCCTCAATTTGTGTGTCAACAGCAGTAAACCGGTAATTCTGACCGGTTCCATGCGCCCGGCATCGGCGGTAAGTTCGGATGCGGCGCTGAATATTTACAATGCGATTTCCGGAGCCGCTTCCGGGAAACTGGATAACTGCGGAGTCCTGATCTCAATGAATGGGCTCTTCATCGCCGCCAGAGATGCCCGGAAAATCCACCCGACCCGCCCGGATGCCTTCACCCCGGTCGAAATGGGTTCGATCGCCCAGATCACCGACGGAACAATCGAACTTTACTACCGCCCGGTGCGGAAACATACTGCTGAAAGCGCTTTTGACTGCCGCATGATCGAAACGCTCCCGGAAGTTCGTATCCTTTATGCCTATGCCGGTGCCCCGGCAGACTGGTTCGATCACTGCGTCGAAAAAAAATGTGCCGGTATCGTTATCGCCGGGGTCGGCAACGGCAATTTGAGTTCCTCGTGGAAAGATCAGGTAAAAAAATACGCTCCGCAGCTTGCAATCGTCCGCTGTACCCGCGCCAATGGCAGTGTCAACCGCAACGGTTCGCAGGATGACGATGCGCTGGGAACGGTTTGCGGCGGCAATCTTTCTGCCCAGAAAGCCCGGATATTGCTGATGTTCGCTCTGGCGAAAGGACTTTCTTCCGCAGAAATCCAGCAGGTATTTGAACAATATTGAAAAAATCCGCTTGCCTCAGGCCGCAGAATACTGTATATTAAACAAAAACAAATTTGGAGAAAAATATCATGATCACTATCAAAACCAGCAAAGGCGACATCAAACTCGAACTGTTTGAGGCCGAAGCCCCCATCACCGTCAAAAACTTCCTCTCCTACGTCCGGAGCGGATTTTATAAAAACACCATTTTCCACCGGGTCATCCCCGGCTTCATGATCCAGGGCGGCGGCATGGATGAAAAATTCCTCCAGAAACCGACCGACAAACCGATCAAAAATGAAGCCGCCAACCAGATTTCCAACAAACGCGGTACGATCGCCATGGCGCGTACCCAGGTGGTGGATTCTGCGACCAGCCAGTTCTTCATCAACGTTGCCGACAACGACTTCCTCGATTTCAAGGCTCCGACCTCGATGCACTACGGCTACTGCGTTTTCGGCAAGGTCGTTGAAGGCATGGAGGTTGCCGATGCCATCGTTTCGGTGGAAACCACCTCCCACGGTATGCACCGGGACGTTCCCTGTGAAAACATCGTCATCCTCGACGTTGTCGAAGATTGAATGATAAATATGGAGAAGTGAAAATGTCTTTTTCTGAATCCAGTCTGAAATTCCTCGAAGCGCTGCACCGCACCGCCAGCCCCACCGGATATGAAGCCGAAGCTGCCAAAGTTTTCGGTACTTACCTTTCCGATGTCTGCAATGTCCGTTACGATGTACTGGGCAATACCATCGCATCACTCAATAAAAACGCTTCCATGCGGGTCATGCTCTGCGGCCACTATGACGAAATCGGTTTCCAGATCGTCTACATCTCCGAAGAAGGTCTGCTCTACTTCCGTCCCAACGGCGGCATTGACAAACTCAATGTTCCCTCCAGCGAAGTCGATATTCTCACTCCTGCCGGCAGAGTTCCCGGTGTCATCGGCAAGAAACCGATCCATCTGCTCAAACCCAAAGAACGCGATTGCGCTGTCGAATTGACCGATATGTGGATCGATATCGGCGCCGCCAACCGCGAAGAAGCCGCCAAACTGGTTTCCGTTGGCGACCCGGTGGTCATGCGGGAAAACTTCCGCATGCTCAATGCAAACCGTTACATCTCCAAAGGATGCGATGACAAGATCGGCGCTTTTATCGTTGCTGAAACTATGCGCCAACTGGCTGAACGCAAACTCAATGTCGCCGTATTCGGCGTTGGAACCGTTCAGGAAGAGGTCGGCTTGCGCGGCGCAACCGTCGGCGGTTTCGGCGTCGATCCGCAGGTGGGATTTGCCATTGACGTCGGTTTTGCCACCGATCTGCCGGATATTCCCAAACGTCAGTATGGCGATGTTGCTCTGGGCCGGGGAATCATCCTCAGCAAGAGCTGCGACAACAACATCGTTCTCGGAGAAATGCTCCGCAAGACTGCGAAAGATAAAGCGATCGCCATTCAGGAAACCACCGCGCACCGCGCCACCGGCGGCACTGATACCGCCGCGCTTCAGATGACCCGTGCCGGTGTGGCAACGGCGCTGTTGAGCGTCCCCAACCGCTACATGCACTCCCAGGTCGAAATGTGCGACCTGCGCGATGCCTGGGCGGCGGTCGAACTGCTCACCGAAACGATCGCCTCGTTCAAGGGTGACGAATCCTTTATTCCGGTGCGCTGATGTCAGCATTCCGGATCGGCAATTACGTCAACACGGGGGGGTATTCCCGGCTCGCGGGGCACCCCAGCGCTCCCGGCAGTTGGAAATCCAATCGTTATTTCCTCTGCTGGAAGGTGTTGTACTGCCTTTTTCTCGGCTTATTTTTGCTGATCGGAATATTTTTCATATTCTTTTGAAAGGATCGATTCATGGCTGAATTCAGTCGTTCGCTGGCGGCGCAATGTGCCGCCAAATGTATCGTTGACACTGCCGTCGAATGCGGAGTGGTCAACGGCCAGGTTGCCATTTCCCCGCACCTTGCCGAATCGGAAAAGGAACTTATCATCAAGATGCTGCGGAAAATCCGCGAAGAGTACGGTGAAAATTCCGGAGTTCTGCAGGCGGATGAAGTAAGTTCACTATTTACCTTCACTTTCGGCAAAGCCGCCGAGGCGGTGACCAACATGTACAATCACCAGCCGGATAATTTTGAATTGACCGGCATGCTGGGCGGTCAGATCCCGGTCTACGCCGAAGATGAAATAACTGAAAAATTCAAAAACTCCGGTTTCCCGGCGGCATGTGCCGAAAATTACCTCAACTGGAGCGAAAGCAACTCTGCTCTCATCGCTTCGACTGACCCGGTGCTTCTGCTGTTTGAAGCGCTGAAGTGGTGCTTCCGGTTGAGCTGCAACTACGCCATCGAAATCGTCGAAAAAAAATCAAAGTGATACAACGGGGAAATAATTGTGGGAAACGCAGACCAATTCGCTTGTGCTGAACGGAGAAAATATCAGCGTTCAGCCATTTTCTCTGCATGGTTCGGCTGTGTCGCCGAACAGTTGCTGGACAGTAATTCGCTTATAATCATCTACCTGATCGCGCTCGGAGGAAACGAATCGTTTTCGATGTTTTCAACTTCACTCAGCGCGCTGTGCGGTATATTTCTGGTGATCCCCTGCGCAGGACTGGCAAATAAAATCGGATTGCGCCTCTCCTACTCCATATCCTGTTATGTCTCGTGCGGAGCCTTTTTGCTGATGGCGGCGGCGCCGACTCTGGTTCCGGCGGGCTATGCCAAATATCTGGTCATCGCCAGTTGCATGGTCTACTGTCTGATGCGTTTCCCCTATTCAGTGGCGTGGTATCCGATGCTGGATATGATATTGACTCCGGAGGAACGCGGCGGATTTTTCGGCAGAATGCGTTTCAGTTACATCCTGATAAATGCCGGATTCATCTATGCCATCGGCAAACTGCTCGGCAATAATCCCTCGATTATTGTCATGCAATTTATCATCGCCTTTGCCGGATTGATGGCGCTGGGCAGAAAAATATGCATGGATCGGATGCCGGACAATCCCGAAGTCAAACAGAATAAACTCGATATCAAAAAAGCACTCAATATCTCCATCCGCAATACGCCGTTGGTGGGTTTTTCATTTTATATCTGCTTTTTCGGGATTGCCACCGCTTCAATAATGCCGCTGGCAGTGATCTACATGAAAACCCGGCTGAACTTCACCGCGGAAACCATTATGACCATCACTTCGCTGTACATGGTGGGACAGATCACCGGTTACGCGTTGACCGGAGTTGCTATGCGGAAACTGGGCATCCGTTATTTTCAAATCACTATGCATACAATTTTTGTCATTGGCGCCGGTTGTATCATGATGATACGCCCGGAAACGGCTCACTCCAATGTTTATATGGCGATTCTGGCATGGATGCTCGGTATCGGGGGATCATTCTCGCTCTGCTTGAATTCAACAGAAATGCTGGCATGTGCCAAACCGGGCAACAAAATCATGGCATCGGCATTCTGTCAAACGCTCACCAATCTGGGAACTGCGATCGGCAGAACCGGAACGACGCTGATTCTGGCGGCAGGAGTATTGATGCCGGACTGGAAATTTTTCGGGATACCGATGACCTGTTACAATTTCCTGTTTATGTTTTACTTCTTTATGACACTATTTTTCTACACGCTGCTGATCATCTCGCCGTCGGTCATCTCCAAACACGACGACTATTACGAACCCTGATTCAATGGGCCTTGCGCCGCACTTTGAAAACAATGATCTTGGTCGGGTGATTGAATGGCGCCGGATCAGCAATCATCGCATTGTTGCCGCAGAAATCATCCGGGATATCGATAAAACTCTCCCGGAAAAGATATTTGCCGTCACAGAGCGCATCAGCGGCGGCGAGATAATCCCGCCCGGAAAGATAAAGAGCATTATTCACCATGATGATCGTCCCGCCGTCAGAAACCAGCGGACGGACTTTGTTGATCAGAGCAACCGGCTGATTCAATAAATCGACCGAGCCTTTGCTGCTCCGGCTGAAAAACGGCGGGTCAAGGATGACGGTATCGAATAAGCATCCGGATTTTTTCAATCCGGAGATCACCGGAAAAAAGTTTCCTTCGACGATTTCCATTTTATTACAATCGATCGCGTTCAACTCCAGAGATTTTGCCGCAAGCGAAAGAAATTTGCCGGACAAATCGGTTTGAGTCACCGCGGCGGCACCACCGGCAAGGGCGGCAACGCCCAGACTTCCGGTATAAGCGAAGGTGTTCAGTACCCGTTTCCCGGAGGAATTTTCCACAAGATATTTCCGCAGATTACGGGTATCGCCATAGAAACTGGTATCCTGATTCAACGTGAGATCGATAAAATATTTCACGCCGTGTTCAACGATCACGGAGTCAGGTTTCCCGGAGATGACAATGCCGTTGCGTTCACGGAAATTTTTACTGTTGCGCCATTTGTAAAGCAGAGAAGCGGGAAGTTTTCCTGCCAGAGCAGCAACGTTTTCCCGATAGGCACCGTCGGGAGTATGATCATCAAAGACCAACGTTTCGGCATAGAGTTCGATCACCAGTTTGGGAAACGGATGTTTCAAACGGGACATGGACACATTTCCGGAAATATCCACACCGGAAAGCAGAGATAAAAGTTCATTCAGCATCAACATCTCTCCGGCGCATTGAATATATCCACAATGCCGCTTCAAAGAGCAGATAGCAGGGCAGAGCCATCAGGACTTGACTCGCCACATCCGGCGGCGTGAGGATGCCCGCCACGATCAGAATAATGATGATTATCCACTTTCTGCCCCGGCGCATGGCATCGATGGAAACCACGCCCAGAGTCAGCAGGGCATAAACGACCAGCGGAAATTGAAACACCAGCATTCCGGCAATGACCATACCCAGCACCAGAGAAACGAAATTACCGATACCGATGACCGGAGTGAACTCATTTCCGGCGAGGGCGACCGAAAATTCCATCACCGCAGGAACCATTCCGAAAAGCGCCACCGCACCGCCGAAAAAGGCAAGTATCACGATCAGCCACACCGGGATTGCGAGTTTCCCGACCTCATCACGCCGGAGCGCCGGACGGACGAATTCCCAGACAAACATCACCGTAAAGGGAAATGAAACCAGCGCGGCGGCAACCATCATCACCTCCAGCCGGACGAAAAACGGTTCCATCAGAGAAAAATAATGGAGTTTGAATCCTTCCGGAGCGGCGAATTTCAACAAGGCATCGACCATTTTGCCGGAATATATCCAGCCGGGAATGCACCAAACGGCAAAAACGGCGAATATTTTGAAAAACATCCGCCGCAATGCTTCAAGGTGTTCAAGGACACCGCTCATGCGTTTTTATCGTCCTTTTCGTCGCTTTTTTCCGCGACTTTCTTTTCCGGTTCAGCGTCAGCATTCTTGAGTTCATCCGCGAACTCATCCCGGGCGCGTTTGAATTCTTTGGTGGCTTTGCCCAGACTGCGGGCGATCTCCGGGATCCGGTTCGCACCAAACAGCAGCAGCACCACGATCAGAATCAGAATAATTTCCGGCCATCCCAAACTCATAATCTTATCTCCTTAAAAATTGGCTATATCGTCACAAATCCATTCGTTACCGTCGCGGTAATCGCTGATATTCGCAGAGGGAGAATTGTCACTACCGCTGCCGAAACCGCCGTCGCTTCCGGCGGCGATCAGATCAAACCCGCCGGTTTTAAGCGCGCCGGGGTAACGGAAACGAACCGGATTACCCCAGGCATCGATAATAATATTGTTTTCCATAAAGCGGTTCATGCTGTCCATCTGCAATGCGCTGAAGAACTGTTTGCAGAATTCGGCCTCCATCTTTTTGACGCGGTTCGATTTCGGTCCGCCGGTTTGCGGAACCAGATAATAGGTCTCACTGCCGATCGCCAAAGTGTTATTGCTCTGATTGATCGTAATCGTGGAAAAATTACTGGCAGGCGGGATAAATCCGCTCTTTTGCTGAGCGTATTCAAAAGCGGCACCGAGCCGGGTGATCAACCCTTGCGTTGCGGATTCTTTGGATTTATTGTTGGCGTAACTGTAACCGGCGAACCCCAGCGTGGCAAGAATAGCGATAACGACCAGCACGCCGAGGATTTCAATCAAAGTAAAAGTGTTGCGTTTCATAAAAAACTCCTTGATTTAATGTCAATATGGGAATATAATATATAAAGGAGAAAAATGCAAGATGAAAATTAAAGGAAAATGCGTTTTAATTACAGGTTCAGCCAAAAGATGCGGCGCAGAACTGGCAAAATCCTTTGCTTCCGATGGAGCAGAGGTGATCATCCATTGCAACCGTTCAACCAGAGAGGCAGAGGAATTACTCGCAACTCTCCCCGGCAATGGGCATCGGATAATCGCCGCTGATTTCAGCAGCCCCGCCGGAGTTGCAGAGTTGATCTCCCAACTGGGGAGAGTTGATATTGTTATAAATAACGCTTCACTCTTTTTCCGCCCCGGCTCTCCGGAGGATTTGGCAGGAGCGGTACTCTATCATCAGGTGAATTTCCTCGCTCCGAAACAGATTCTTGAAGCATGGGCAAAACAGGATTTGCCGGAGGGGTGCGCCGTGAATATTCTCGATCAGGCAGTACTCAATCCCGGAACAGGCGGCTATTGGCAGTCACGCTATGATCTGATGCACTTGGGCAACTCCCTTGCCCGGACCCTTGGAGAACGCAATTTGCGGATAAATGCCGTCGCACCGGGTCCGTTATTGCCGCCTTACTGGAAGCCGGACTCCAAAATGGAAAAAACCCTGCCGACCCTGCCCTTGCACCGTCCGGTCGCAGTAGCAGACTTCGTCAATGCAGTAAAACTGCTTTGCACTTCAGATTCCATCACAGGCGCCATCCTGCCGGTCGACTGCGGCCAACACCTACTTTCTTTTCACGAGAAAAGAAAGTAGGCAAAGAAAAGCGGGTGTGTCGCGGCTCTCCGGTGTCGAGCCTTGATCGGAAATTCATATCCGCGAGAAAAGAAAGTAGGCAAAGAAAAGCGGGAGTGTCGCGGCTCTCCGGTGTCGAGCCTTGATCGGAATACACACCACATATCCGGGAAAAGAAAGTAGACAAAGAAAAGCGGGAGTGTCGCGGCTCTCCGGTGTCGAGCCTTGATCGGAATACGAGAAAAGAAAGTAGGCAAAGAAAAGCGGGTGTGTCGCGGCTCTCCGGTGTCGAGCCTTGATCGGAGTACGAGAAAAGATAGTAGGCTAAGATAAGCGATTATGTCGCGGGGTGCTGCCGCAAATGCGATTGCCCCAAATCGAGCAAACGATGCTCATGGGAAACTTTGGGAGATATTGAGAGGTCTTGGGAAACTTTGGGAGTAAAGTTGCTTGCTTTTTGCTAACAACGAGGACTCAGCAAAACAGCCACTCATCCGTACACATCCGTACACATCCGTACACATCCGTACCATTCCGTACTCATCCGTACTCATCCGTACTCATCCGTACAAACACTACCTCTCGCCTGCCGGGCGACAGCCCAACGATTGGCGACCCACAAGCCGCGCTGGAGGCGGATGGATCGTGCGGCAAGGTCGCCGGGAAGTCAAGGCAGCGGCGAAGGAGTGGACTTATGTCCTCGACTGAGCAGATGTCCGCCGACTTGCCAAGAGATTGCCCGCGAGCCGCCGCCTGGCGGAATCTCGCCTGTTGGGCGACAGCCCAACGATTGGCGCAACTCCAAGCCACGTCATGGTGAGCGATATCGCACAGCCGGGCGAGTTTTGCAAGAGAGAGCCGACAGGAGCGTACTTGCGTACGTGACTGGAGGATCGAACGCCGCAAGGCTCGCTCCGGCAAAGCGAGATCGCTCACTCTAAATAGTCGATTCGGCGGACAGTCATACGCCCGGTGTTGATGTCGCGGTCAAGCGTGACGAACATCTTGACTTCACCGATGATCTCATCGTAGTAGATATTGTTGGTGCTGTCGTAGTCAAAAGTACCGAATTCGCATGTTCTGGAAACATTATTTCCAGCGGCATTCTTGCGGTGCTGAACACCACCGACATCGCGGATGGCTTGAGCAACGATGACCATTTGGATTTGCGAGGGAGTGGATGGTTCAACATCGAGCAGATTGATGGTTTTGCCGATGACCTCTTCCTGAGCGGCATCATCGGCTCCATCGGAACCGGTAAAAGCATTACTCAAGTCATAAGCAGAACCATTGACATAATCAAGGAACTGCGCCCGGCTGGTCGCCTTGAAAGAGTTTCCGGATGGATGACGGGCTTGCACCATGCGATTGGCAATTTCTTCGGTTTGAGTCCATTCAATTATGCCGGGAGATACTGCTTCATCAGGATTAAATTGATCAGAGGCATTGCGTTTTGATCTGTCGTAAAACTCCTGCACTGACTGACCGCGACGGATCCCGTTAAAAAGCACACGGGCAATTTCCGGATCATAAGTTGAGTCATATTCCGGGTGGTCATCGCGGAGTTTGTTGATATTGATTTTACCGTAAGTGGCACATTGTTCGGTCATTTTGATCTGGTCGAGGATTCCACCGTCACCACCAGCATAGGAGGTTCCGGCAAGTGTCCAGTTATTGTTATTGGGAGCATGGGCAGTCAACCGGACTGATTGACTGTTGTTGTCCGGATCGCAGGCATTTTTGATATTCAAGGTCTGCCAGCGGACGCCGCGATGGATAAGTCCGATCTCCCACGGGCTCATCATGGGAGCGTTGCGGATAAAAGCGGTGGAGAGGCGATATTGATTTCCGGTTTGAGTATTGCTCTCGCGCCAACCGGGTTCGGAAGCGACTTCGACATCCTGCTTGTCGCTCTCATGATTTGCCAGAAACTTATCGTTTTCGGCGGTATCACCGGCACCGGTATTGGCAATGCCGCCCCGGAATCCGGAGGTAACTTCAGTTCCCACGCACATGGCATTCTGCAAAGTATCATCGGCTGAAACATTCCGGATATCGGCAGATTTGGCAACCGTCACCACGGGAGACCAGTCTTCATCATAGAGATTCTGGCGGGGGTCATAGTTGCGGAGACTGAGATAAAAACCGGGCTTTTTTTCATCTTCGGGAGCATCCAACTTGAAAGCATCAGAACTTCCATCGGAAGTCCAAGTCCGGGGGGAAAGAGTACGGACATAATCCAAACCGGTAGAAGCACTGCCATTAATAGAGGCACTCAAATATGCCCGTTTGACATTCAGGGTGACTTCGGTCATCTCTACAGCATCGATGGAGGTCAAGGTTACACTGTTGATCGTTGCGCCTTCCGGAAGTTCATTGCCGATAGATTTAAGGATATCGGAAGTGATGTTAAAGGAAATTGCATCATTGGCAAAAGTCAATTGTTTGACCTCTTTATCGGGTTGAATGGAGTTTTCCGGAACCAGAAGCGGATAGGGATTTTCTCCGTTGGTATTTCCCAACCGGGCAGACAAATCAGCATCGGCAATGGAGAGAGTCTGATCGGCGAAACTGTTATCCGCAACCGTTGCAGAAAGTTCATTAAAATTCATATCATAACCGGTTCCCTTGACCGCGACTTTAGAAGGAGTAATCGTAGTAATAACCGAATCTGTGGTAGTATACTCAACTTTGAAACTCACCTTGCTCGGCTTGAATTTGACCGCGACTTCACCGAGAGTAACTCCGGCAGTAAAATTGGAAAATCCGGTGGGGTCAAAATTGTAGACATTCGCCAGTTTGACAATCGGAGCAACTCCGATATAACTGGTTCCGACCCGGGTCGAATAGGTCGAACCGCTCGCCGTTGCCGCACCGTCAACCACCGCAACGCCGCTCTTGGCAGCATCAGCTGCCGGATAGAATCCCATACGGAAACCGAGTTCATAAAGATAAGGAGTCTTTTCGTTACCGGTGAAATTAGGATGTTCATTTCCGGTCAAGGTCATCCAAGTCGTTGCCGGCTTGTCTGAGGTGGGAACACTGTCGGCATCGCAGTAGTCGTTGAAGTTGGCGGCGATCTGCCGACGCCACGCGCCGCGGTTCACAGTACCGCCGGAAGAATCCCGATAAGTGGGATTATCAGTAGAAACATTACCGATCCGGCGCAGGAAAGGCAGACTGGGACGATCGTCAGCGCTCAAATCAAAATCATATTCGTCACCGCTTTGGAATTCAGCACCGTCATTGGCCAATTTATTAAGGAAATTTGCGTTATTGATCGAATTGGCATTGCTGCTGTTGAGACCGAAACGGAGATACCACGGGTCAGAAGAGGTGTTTGCTCCGGAAGCATATTTGGTAATATCCGTTGGCTCAGATGAAACTTCCGAGATATTAAAACGCAAGACCTGAATCTTTTTACCATTGGCACTCTCCTGATAGTAATAGGTTTCCGGAATGATCGGAGTCGGATTCAGAACATCGCTGCCCTCTGCGATATCCGGGCACAACCATTTATCAATAAAGCGCTTTTTCGCAGCATCGGTGTCCTGAAACCCGAGAGTATTGTAAATGATTTCGTAATCTTGCAAGGTAGAAGTTGGCGTAACTGCAGTTACCGCCGGACTGAAAACACTTCCGCTTGTTGGCAGGTAAATTTCATCGATCTCCCTGCCCCACCGGTTTTTGCGGGGAGTCCAGGAATAAAAACCGTCAGTTTGCAAGTGTCCACTCAAAAATACCGGAGCCAGAATCTGCGGAGAGTTGGACAAAACCTGCCATGCGGCACGACCGATGATCTGACGGTCGGAACTATTCATGGTATTGTCATAAAAATTGACCCATTGTCCCTGCCACCGGGAATTAAGAAAGAGATTATTGAACTCTTTGGCAAGCGTTTTAGCGACTACAGTATCATCCATGGGCAGATTCATCAATGACTTTGCTGAAGCGGTCGTCTGCAAACCATCATCCAGACCGCCGCTTCCGGCACAGGAGTAAATGTTGGCAAAACTTTCCGGGAAACTGGTATTTGCCTTGTAATACTGGTATTGATATACCATAACCGAAGCCATTGCCCGGCTCAAAGCACTCTGGGCAAACATCCGCGCCTGACTCCGGGCGCTGTTGTTGGCGGCGACCTTTTGGGCGGTAAGGGCATTGGCGACAAACGCCATACCGGTCACCAGCAGAATCGTGAGCATACCCAAAGCAAAGAGCAGCGCCACACCACGTTGTTCTCGTTTATTCATCATTAAAGTCTCCTTCTGTCACCGAGCAGAAGCGCCCGATGGAAAGTATGTCCGAATTCATTAACTATCTCTTCCCGCTCACTGGAGTTCGCATTGAACCATTTCTGATACAGATCTTTGCTTTCGAGCATACGCAGTTCTACGACGAGCAGATAAGGCGGAGAATTTAGTGCATTGGATCCGGAAATATTATTTCTCAGAATCAGCGGATCTCCCGGATTTTGCGGCAAGTCATAACAATAAAATCTGAAATCTACGACATTTTCCACGATTTCAACCGTGTTATGAGTTTCGGGACTGCTGGAAAAAACTTCATTACGCACACCGGCTCTGGCACTGTCAGCATTGCTGTAACTGTTACCGCCCCGGCGACGGCGATTGGCACTGTACGGCGGCATCACGTTGAGAAACGAACTGTTGCCTTCATCAGAATGAATATACATCTTAAGGATACCGGTTGCTTCATCCAAATCAAATCCGACAAAACGCATACTGTATTTATCCCGGTCATTGCCGTTTTCATCTTTGCGGTTCATCGGCATGACAGTCGGGAAAAATATCCGATAGTGCTGTGTGGAATCATTGGATATCTCAAACGGCATATCTTCGGTATAAGCATGAGACTGAATACGGGCGGAAATAAATTCAAGGGCAGTTCTGGCAGCAGCGAAGGTGTTGTTTTTCTGCTCGGAACGGGTCCACAACTTCCCGGCATTCCCGAAAATCTGCATGGAAACCATCAGCAGTATGCAGAATACACCCATGGTAACCAGAAGTTCGACCAAAGTGAAATTATATATTTTTCTCTTCATAATGAGGTATCCTGAGTTATGTCGTAAAGAGTGTTGAAAACTTCAAACCGGAAATAACGTTTTTCCCGCTCTTCATAAGGCACGGTGGCGGGCCAACTCACCTCCATTACCAACGGGAGCAGGAATTTGAAAATATTTACGTTGCTTCTCATGGTGCTGTACCGTTGCGGAACAGTCCGGTCCCGAAAGAAGAATTCATTATCGAAAACGTTGGAATTAAAAGTGTTACCATCCAGATAAACCCGTACGATCGCGGCAAAGTCCACGATAGGATCACTGGGATTACCGGACAACTGACGATAGAGAAAAACTCCGCGGCGAGTGGAGTGCTGACGCAACGTCCTGGGACCATCGGAGGACAATATCGAAGCACCCCAAGTGCTCTCATCATTCAAATCAGCCGGATTGACAGCAGCTGGAGGAACTGGATTCTGCGCCGGAAAATTGTTTGTAACAAACCCCTGACTGAATCCCTGCCGGTTATTACTGTTGCGCTGCAGCGAAAGCGCCCGGACAACGGCATCGGTATATTGCGCAATGTCGGCGATATTATTTTCGGCGGTGGCATCTTTGTTGGCGTTGACACCGACCGGGAACAACACAAAAGTTCCGGCGATTCCCAGCGCGATGACGATCACCGCCAACATGATTTCAACCATGTTGAAGTTGTGACGGACAAATCTCTTTTTCATTTCACATCCCCCCTTTCATCACTCGGCATAGGGGTCAAAGTAAGTTACCTGACCGGTAATGGGATTGAGTTTCAATACCAGAATGTTGTCGATATTATCAAAAGCATAACGCCCGCCGTCTATTTTCGCCTCCGTGAAGGTGAAGTAGATCGGCAGATCGTTGTTGACCACACCACCGAATGGGCTGAAGATCAACGCCGCATTTCCGATATTGCTCAATTCAGAGGGGAGATTAGTGCTGCCAAGCGTGGACAATGCCGAAAAATTACCGTTAAGCGCAAGGCTGGACGCACTGTTTTTTACCGCTACCGCCCAATCGCTCCGGGCTTCGGAGGTAGCACCAGCAGGTCCGGTGTTTCTGATATCGATGCACAAGGCTCCGGCATTGGGATTTTTCCAATCCTGATTATCGACCCAGCGCTCAAAGTTATAGGTGCTGCCGTCCCGGGTAACATAAGCCATCCGGTAACCGCCTTTGCAGTACTGCTTCAAATCATCGGTCGTGCTGTGATCGTAAGGAAGCACCAGCGCCACATACTTGCGCGAAGCAAACGCCTTGCTCTGCGCCTGTTCCATGCCGAGTTTGAAGTTGGAAGCATACTGATCGACCCGGCTTCCGAACATAAGCCCCTGCACCGCAGGAGTGATAAGTGCTATCAATATACTGGCGATCGCGACGACCGCCAGCATTTCAATCAAGGTAAAACGGCTTTTTACTCGTTTCATTCAGTCGCCCCTGATAACATGGTTAATTTTCAGAACTCCCGCTCCGGAACGCCGGAACAGTTCCGCTTCTTTGGAATGACTCCCACTCCAAGCCACCTGCGGGGGTAATGGAGCCAGCTGTGGGACTTGAACCCGCGACCTGATGATTACAAATCAACTGCTCTACCAACTGAGCTAAGCTGGCGTATCACGCTACCGCTACCGGAAAATATAGCGCAACACCGCTCTAATTGCAAGGTGGAAAACAGTTTTTTTGTCACTTTTTATTAAAAAAGCAGAAAAATCAATAATAAAGGGGATTTTTTGCAAATAACGTGATTTGCTGACTGGAACTTTGCGATGGGAGATTTTGGGAGTTTTGAGATGTTTTGGGAGAGCGTTAAATTACGCGCCACGATCCCGTTGCGGGCTGTTGGAGCAAAGCGGTTTGAGAGATTGCAAATAACGTGATTTGCTGACTGGAACTTTGCGATGGGAGATTTTGGGAGTTTTGAGATGTTTTGGGAGAGCGTTAAATTACGCG
The DNA here is from genome assembly GCA_015061805.1 of Lentisphaerota bacterium. Lineage (GTDB taxonomy): Bacteria > Verrucomicrobiota > Lentisphaeria > Victivallales > Victivallaceae > UBA1784. The sequence continues at coordinate 30,125 of SUVV01000007.1, forward strand.
CCACGATCCCGTTGCGGGCTGTTGGAGCAAAGCGGTTTGAGAGATTGCAAATAACGTGATTTGCTGACTGGAACTTTGGAGAGTACAAAAAACTGGCGGCACTATCCGGTTCGACAGTGCCGCCAGGAGCAAATGCAGAGAACTTACTTAATTTCCTGCGGTTTCCATCCGGAGTGTCTCCAGAAGCCGATGTTCTGGCTTCCGGCGATACGCGGCATGTTGACCGCGAACGGATGCTTCTTGTAGAGGGTCCACCAGTACTGGTGCTGCTCTTCAGAGAGTTTCCGCTTTTCGGCGCGGGTGGCTTTGGCGAATTTCTTCGCAAAATCGATACGGTTCTGAGTGTATTCAAGACCGGTGGCGATAAAGTCGACGCGGCGGCCCTCCGGGGTGTTGTCTCCGGTAAGTTTGCGGGCTTCAGCGATATAACCGTGGAGAGTTTTCATCTCTTTTTCATTGAAGATCTTGGAAATGCGGGAAATCATGGATTCACGTTTTTGAACGGTGATATCCTCGATCATTTCGATCGTGACCGAGTTGCCGGCAGCGTATTGATCAGTCAGTTTTTCGCAATGCAGGAAATACTTTTTCATCGCGTCCGCACCCTTGCCGAAGCCGAGGCGGCAGTATTCGTCGATGATATCGTCAACATCCTTGCTGGGATCCCAAAGCATTTCACCCAGCACGAAGTAGTTGAGACCGTTGGTCGCCCAGTGGTGGATCATGCTGTCGTAATCGCTGCCGACCATACCGGTTTCGGCGCAGTAACGCAAGTCCTTCGCCATTTCGTGCATGTGAAGCAGCGGGAAGCCGCCGCCGCCGAGCAGGTGGTTCGGGCGCAAAATGATTTCATCGCTGACCCGCGCCCAGAATTTCCAGTAAGCGCGGTCACGTTCCAGAGCCTTGCGGTTGTGGTACTGCAGACCGACGAAGGTAACGGCAATATTGTCCGGGAAATCGCGGTAGTATTTGGGAGGAGCCAGATATCCGGCATAGGCGAGATAACCGACTTTGACCTGCGGGTGGGATTTTTTCAATGCGCGGGCAACTTCGCAGGTAAAACGGAATACGCGGTCGGTTGAACCTACATAGTGGAACATCGGACGGTTGCGGCCCAGATAGACCCGGCGGGCGTGCTGGGGAGCATCACAGGGATCCCATGCCCGGCAGCCGGGACACATGCAGAAAATATCGTAACTGCCGTCGCAGGGAGAAACATTGTAAACCGTGACATCTTTACGTTTATTCAAGACACTGCGGGCACCTTCGATGGTCTTTTTGATGACTTCCGGATTGGATTTGCAGATGCGGACGTGGGAAGTACGCTGAATACGGGTGCCGTTGAACTGCAAAGCGAAATATTCCGGATTGGACTTCATGAAGCGATTCTTCCAGGAGTAGAAAGTTCCGCCGCCGGCACTTTTGCGTTCCTGGGTACCGAAACGCATGGCAGCATACCAGTTGCGTCCCCGTTCCTGGCGCAAGTTGTGAAGTTCGACGGGGTCATAGCCGAGAATACCGGTCTTGGGAACCTTTTCATAGGGGAGCCGGTAGGTCTTGCCATCCGGTGCTTTCCACGGATAGGTGCGGCGGATCAGACTGTTACGGATCTTGCGCTGAATAAAGAACGGAGCATCAGAAAGTTCAAAGGGGTCAAGTTTGATATCTTTGCTCTTGGTGTAGACTTCGCCGCAGTCTCCGGGCCACAGCACCCGGTAGCCCATGGCTTCGCGGAGCAGAGTCTGGACACCGATGGAAATCGACGGAGCCTTGATATCAATGGTGTTTCCGGAAACGGTGATGGAAACCTTTTTGTCAATGCCGCAGACGATTTTGGTATCGTACACTTTGTTGCGATATTTCCATTTGCCGTTCTCCTCTTTGACTCCGGCAGCCGGAGCATAAGGGATTTCAGCGCCGGAGATGAGTTTGATGACCCGGGCAAAGCGGGCATATTCGTCTTTAAGACCTTTGCCGACCATAAAGAGCGCTTTGGCTTCGCCGTTGACGGCCACATTAACCGGTTCACCGTCAAGTTTCTTGTATTTGCGGTTGCTCTGAATGCTCTTTCGCGCGGGGCTGACATGCGAATCATTGACACATTTGGGACCGGTGGGGATGTAAGACCAGAGTTCACGATTGTCCTTGACAATGGAACACTTGGTATCCATCAAAATAGCGTGGAATTTTTTAACAAAAGGATAAAGCTGATTGAGATCGGCATTGATCGCGCCGCTTCCGGGGCGGCGGTAGTTGACGGCGGAGTGGGTCAAACGGACGTTGACGAAATAGACTTTACCTTTGCCGAGGGAGTTTTCTGCGATCAGGGCACCGGAATCGTTACCGGCGATCATTTTGGCTGTGGTAAGATTTTTGAGTGCGGCATATTTGTTGCCGCCGAGCATCATCTTGAAAACCAGCGGGATCTTGCCGCAGGATTCCCATGCCGGATCAACGATCTTCGCTTTGCCGGAAAATTCACCGAAATTTTTGGCACCGAGCAGAGTTGCCATCGCTCCGGTCGAAGATGATTTGGCGCCGATGCAGCCGTCGAAGATCATCAGGATAACGCCGCCGTTTTTAACATAGTTCTCTGCAGCCTTGATATTCTTTGACCAACTTTTGAAGTTGATCGGGTTATAAAAACCGTAGAGGAACACCACCGCAGAATAATCATTGAAAGAGACATCCTTGCCGATGACCTTGAATTCCGGTTTCTGATCCGTCCACTGGGGATTGAACAGCGTCGCCTTGAGCAATTCGCCAACGCGCTGCCAGGAATTCCCCTGCCACAATCCGACCGGCTTCGCGGCTGACAAACTCAGAGCCGCGACAGCAACCAACATCCATAATTTTTTCATTTCGACTCCACTTTTCTGTTTTTAATGTTCAACAATATTTGGCAAAAAAACGACTGCCCCGGGCGAACCGTTCAGTCCGGGGCAGAATTATCATCAATAAACGTTTTTGGCGTAGTTCCAGTGAATAACGACCTGCTTGTGATACGTTTTACCGTAAGTATTGACCGGGTTGAAGTAGGGCAGGATCTCCGGATATGACTCACTGTGACCGTCAAAGTGGATAACATTCTGCTTTTTGTTATGCGGGAAAGCATTTTTGTATATCCAGTAATAACGGGTGCTTCCGATACCACCGCCCTGCGTGGCGACCTCGACCATCATAAATTTTTTACTCGGATTGACAACCTTGCTGTTTTTCGGATTACCGGTATTTCCCCAGAAAGTGTTGAAATCGAGCCAGGTATAGAATATCCGTCCTTTAGTATCGTTTTCCAGATAATCATACCCGCGGATAGCGGCATCCGGGGCAATATAACGCGCCGGACAATAGAAAATCGTGTTGTAAGCCACACCGCCGGGAGTACCTTTGTTGGCGATCTTGTAACTGGGGAAAAGATACCTCAGCGCGCCCCAGCGGGTATAGCTGGTACCGACATTATAGGGGATATTTCCCTCATAATCTTCCATATACTGCATTATTGCCTGCCCCATCTGCCGCTGGTTGCCCTGACAAGCGGCGGTACGTCCGCGGCTTCGTGCCGACTGAAGCGCCGGGAGCAGAATTGCAGCGAGGATGGCGATGATAGCGATAACGACCAGAAGTTCAATGAGGGTGAATTGCTTGTGAGCATGCTCACAAGCTCTGTACAGAGCAGATTCCGATGTGCGCTTCATAACAAAACTTTCTCCTTTTTTGGAATACAGAAATTTAACGCCTTGACATATTATAACACCATTGTCAAAAAAATGCAAATCGGCAGACGATATTTTTCAAACGAAACAACGATCATCCGCCGACAGCGTCCAAAATTCCTTGAAAGAGCAGTTTACAAAACTTGACTTTCGCAAGAATTGGCGTTATATTCTTTAGATTACATTTATAGAAAGCGTTTTTCAAAATGAGCGATACACCGGTAAACAACAATTATGGCGCAGATGCCATTATGACCTTGTCGCCGCTGGAGCATATCCGGCTGCGGCCCGGTATGTATATCGGCAGACTCGGCAACGGTTCGCATCAGGACGACGGCATCTATGTACTGCTCAAAGAGATCATCGACAACTCCATCGACGAATTCATCATGGGGTGCGGCAAAAAGATCGAAATCACCGTCGATGTGGAATCCGGTAAAGTTTCCGTCCGCGACTACGGCCGGGGTATTCCGCTTGCAAAACTGATCGACTGTGTTTCCATGATCAATACCGGCGGCAAATATAACAGCGATGCCTTCCAGTATTCGATCGGCATGAACGGCGTCGGCACCAAAGCGACCAACGCGCTCTCAAGTTTTTTCAAGGCGCGCAGCGTGCGGGACGGCGAATTCAAAGAAGCGGTATTCTCCCGGGGCGAACTGGTTTCGGAGTGCTCCGGAAACTGCGAAGAGCGCAACGGCACTTACATCGAATTCATCCCCGACAACGAAAAATTCCCCGACTACAAATTCCGGATGGAATATGTGGAAAAACGGATCTGGATGTACGCCTATCTGAATGTCGGACTCTCTCTCCATCTCAACGGCGAAAGATACTATTCAGCCAAGGGGCTTGCCGATCTGCTCGAAACTGAAACCGGAGAAGAAAGACTTTACGATATCATCTATTTCCGCAGTAAACAACTGGAATTCGCCCTGACCCACAATGACAATTACGAAACCAGTTACTCCTTTGTCAACGGTCAGTACACCAGCGACGGCGGAACTCATTTGTCCGCATTCAAAGAGGGTGTCCTCAAGGGTATAAACGAATATTCCGGCAAAAGTTTCAAAGCTGATGCCATCCGCGACGGCATGATCGGCGCCATAGCCGTAAAAGTCAAAGAGCCGGTCTTCGAATCCCAGACCAAAAACAAACTCGGCAACACCGATGTCCGCGGCCCGATCGTTGCCGCCGTCAGCGCAGCGGTCGCCGACTATTTGCACAAACACAAGGAGATTGCGGAGATCGTCATCGATAAGGTCGTCCGCAACGAGCAGTTCCACAAGCAGACTCAGGAATCCAAGAAAAAATTCCGCGAAACTGCCCAGAAGACCCGGCTGCGTATTCCAAAACTCAAAGACTGCAAATTCCACGTCGGCGACAAGTGGCCGCGCAAGGTCGAACCCAAAGAAACGATGATCTTTCTCACCGAGGGTGATTCTGCGGCAGGTTCGCTGGAGAAAAAACGCGATGTGGACAATCAGGCGATTTTCGCTCTGCGGGGCAAACCCAAAAACGCTTTCGGCGAAACGATCGAAATGATCTATAAAAATGAGGAACTCACCTTTCTCATGCAGGCGCTCGGAGTGGAGGATTCCACCGAAAATCTGCGCTATGACAAGATCATCCTCGCCACCGATGCTGACGTGGATGGTCTGCACATCCGCAATCTGCTGTTGACCTTTTTCCTCTCCTTTTTCAACGAACTGGTACTTTCCGGACACCTCTACGTCCTCGAAACGCCGCTGTTCCGGGTCAAAAAGGGCAAGGATATCATCTACTGCTACAATGAAACCGAACGGGACAAGGCCGCCGCCGAACTCGGCAAATGCGAAATTACCCGCTTCAAAGGTCTCGGCGAAATTTCTCCGGATGACTTCGGCGAATTCATCGGCGAAAATATGCGCCTTTCACCGGTGACACTCGACAATATGCACGGGGTGCACGATGTGTTGAAATTCTACATGGGTGACAACACCCCGGAACGCAAAGAATACATCATGAACAATTTGGAGGTCGTGGATTATGAGTGACGGATTTGATCCCCAGATTGAGAATCCCGTTGAGATCCCGGATGAGGAAAACGATTCCGCCGTCCTCGCCAAGCAGAAGCAGGGTACCAACGATTACTTCCGCAAGATGATCGACCGGAACTTCCTCGACTATGCCAGTTACGTTATCGGTTCCCGCGCCATTCCCGATGTGGATGACGGACTCAAACCGGTTCAGCGCCGTATTCTCTGGGCGCTCTACAAGGTCTACGACGGACGCACCCAGAAGGTCGCCAATATCGTAGGCAACACCATGCACTATCACCCCCACGGCGACGCTTCCATTGGAGATGCGCTGGTAGTCCTTGCCAACAAGGGCGGCATAATCGAAAACCGTTACCGCGACCGCAAGACCGGACAGGAAAAAACTGAATTCCTGAACATCCCCTACTTCATCATGAAGCAGGGAAACTTCGGCAATATCCTCACCGGCAGCCCCGCCGCCGCCGGACGTTACACCGAGTGCGGATTGACCAAACTCGCGTATGAAACGATGTTCAATAACGACATCACCCCCTTCGTCCCCAACTATGACGGACGCGAAGAAGAACCGGTGGTGCTTCCGGCAAAAGTTCCCAGTTTGCTCATGCTCGGCAGTGACGGTATCGCCGTCGGTATGTCGACCTGCGTACTGCCGCACAACTTCAACGAACTTATCGATGCTGAAATCGCGGTCCTTGAGGGCAGACCGTTTGAACTTTTCCCCGACTTCCAGCAGGGAGCGCTGATGGATGTCCGCGAATATGATGACGGAAACGGCAGGATCATCCTCCGCGCCAAAATCGATATCGAAGGACGCGACCTCATCATCCGGGAAATCCCCGCCACTTGCACTTCCGAATCGCTGGTCGCCTCCATCGAACGCGCCGCCGAAAAGAATAAGATCCGTATCTCCAGCGTGGATGACTTCACCACCGACCATGTGGAGATCCGGGTCACCCCCACCCGCGGCTACACCCCCGAACAGACTATGCAGGGGTTGTACATGTATACTGATTGTTCGATTTCCATATCTTCGCGCATCGTGGTCATCTGCGACCGTAAACCGGTGCAGATGAGCGTGAGTGAAGTGCTGAAACGCAACGTTGAAAAACTGGTCGGCTTCCTCAAACAGGAATTGGAGATCGATCTCAACAAACAGAATGAACTCCACCATGCCAAAACCCTCGCCCAGATCTTCTTTGAAAACCGTATCTACAAGAAGATCGAAGAGTGCCGCAGCCAGGAGGAGGAATATCAGGAAGTCCACGCCGGATTGAAACCTTTCCGGCATCTGCTGCTCCGCGACGTGACCAATGAAGATATCGACAAACTCCTTGCTCTCCCGGTGCGCCGCATCGCCCGTTTCGACATTGAGAAAAACCAGCAGGAACTCCGGGAAATCGAAGACAGGATCAAAAAGATTTTGCACAAGCTTTCGCATCTTATCGCTTATACGATCGATGTCCTCACTGACATAAAGAAAAAATACGGTGCCAACTTCCCCCGCCGCACCGAAATCGAAAATATCGAACAGATCGACCGCAAATCTGCCGCACTCAACAATATCAAAGTCGGCTGGGATCGCAAAAACGGTTATGTCGGTACCGGCATCAAGAGCGATGATACCATCATGTGCAACGAATATGACCGTCTGGTCTGCATCGAAAAGAGCGGTAAGTACAAGGTTATCCCGATGGTGCCGGACAAACTTTTCATCGGTAAATTATATGACTTCCGCAAATATGATTCGGAAACCCAGTTCGGGGTGATCTACAAGGAGACCAAGACCGGAAAATATTACGGCAAACGTTCCAGTATCGGCGGATTTATTTTGGATAAGGAGTACACCCTCTGTCCGGCAGGATGCAAACTCGAAATGCTCACGCCCCGCGCCGATGCGATCTATTCGTGGCACGAGGAGGATGCCAGAGGCAAAACCACCGTCCGGGAAATCAATCTTATGGAACTGCCGGTGCGCGCCCCCAAAGCGCGCGGCGTGCTGATCAGCAGTAAAAATCTGCTCAAGGTCGTCCATTCCCGTTACCTCACTCCCGAAGAGATAGCCGCACTGGTCGTCCCCGATGATCCGGAAGTTGAAGAAAACACCGACACCGCCGGAATCGAAGAGGTGAGTGAACCCATTCCCGCTCCGGAAGAGAACAAAACGGAAAAAATCCCGCTTCCCTCCGGCATCACCGCCATCGTTGCCGCCGCCAAAGAAGCGGCAAAGAGTGTCCGCGCCACCCGGCAGGAATCGCCCCTCCCAGCCCCGGTTGCAGAAGAATCCCCGGTTGTGGAAGAATCCCCGGTTGCAGAAGAATCCCCGGTTGCAGAAGAATCCCCGGTTGCGGAAGAATCCCCGGTTGTGGAAGAATCCCCGGTTGCAGAAGAATCCCCGGTTGTGGAAGAATCCCCGGTTGTGGAAGAATCCCCGGTTGTGGAAGAATCCCCGGTTGTGGAAGAATCCCCGGTTGTGGAAGAATCCCCGGTCGTGGAAGCTGCTCCGGCGATGGAAGAAAAAGAGGCGCTGGAACTTTCCGGCGACCCGGAACCGGTCAAACCCCGCAAAAAATCATCCGTTCCCCCGGCAGCCAAACCGGCGCTCACTCCGGAAGAAGACCTCGGCATCGTCCAACCTGAATTCGGATTCTGACCCCGATGAAATACTCTGCGCAACAACTTTCATGGCTGCTCTACGATCCCGCTAATGCCGCCTATGCGCTGATCGTACGCACCGTATTCGCCCCGTTGTTTCTCGGGTATTGTGCCAAGGGCATCTATACCGATTCGCAGATCACCTCAAGTTGGAGCGTCTGCGCCAGTATCGCCGGGATCGTCGCCGGAGTGATCTCCGTTCTCTGCGGCCCGTGGGCAGACCGCCGCCGCAAAAAACGGTTTATGGTGTTTCTGGCGACTGCTGCCGGAATTCTTTCCACCGCAGGTTTCATCCTCATTCCCGGCAAAATACCGCAGATGGTTTTGACATTGAGTTTCATCGGATTGATGAGTTATATGATCGCCAACAGTTTTTACGATTCTCTGCTGCCGGACATCGCCGCTCCGCAGGAGCGCGACCATCTCTCCACGACCGGATACGCCTGGGGATATGCCGGCGGAGTGGGTTCATTTCTGCTCTGTCTGGCGCCGGTGTTTATGCTCAAGGCGCCGTACTCTTTTTACTGCGCGTTTGCCATTGCCGCGGTATGGTGGACGCTCGGAACCATTCCGCTGTACCGGAACGTCCGGGAAAGTGATTCAGCGCAAACGGTCTACCGCCTCCGGGAAACTTTCACTTACATTTTCAAAGAGAAAAATATTCTGCTTTTTCTCATATCCTACTTTCTCTACATCGATGGTGTCGGAACCATTCTGCTTGCCGCAACGCCGCTGGCAGACGGTTTGAAAATCTCGGCAGCCAATCTGCTTATCACCATTCTGGCACTGCAATTCATCGGACTTCCATGCACTTTGCTCTACGGGAAATTCGCCAAACGTTTTTCCGCGCGGGCAATGATCATCACTGCGATCGCCGTCTACATCACCATCGCGCTGCTGGTAACAGCCATGTCGGTTTGTACCGATCTGCCGACCCGGCAGGTGATCTTCATCATCTGCGCCGCGCTTATCGGAACATCTCAAGGCGGTATTCAATCTTTGAGCCGTTCGCTTTTCAGCCGGATCATTCCTGCCGAACGCGCCGCAGAACTCTTTGCCGTTTACAATATTTTCGGTAAATTCACCACCATCGTCGGCCCGTTGTTCATCCTCATCGCCACCCGCTTCACCGGCAAAGCCGAACTCGGCATCACCATGCTGATCCTCCCGTTTACCGCCGGAGTGCTGATGCTCTCCCGGGTCAAAATCCCCGCCGGAGTTGAACGATGATATACTACCTCACGAAACGTCTGATTCTGGCAGCGGTTACTCTCTTTATCATTCTTTTCACCTCCTATGCCCTGCTCCGGCTGGCTCCGGGCGATCCATCCCGCAGCGATATGATGGGCGGCGAAGGCGCGGGAATGCTCGATTCCCGCAACAGCGAACTCAATGTGAACACCTCCATGCGCGAACAACTCGATCTGGATAAACCGCTCCCGGTGGGATTTTTCCGCTGGCTGAGCAGAATCGTTAAAGAAGGGAACTTCGGCACCTCCGTCACCGTCGACCCCGGAAAACCGGTGGCATCCCTGATCCGAGAACGGCTCGGAGTGACCTTGTCCCTCAACTTCTGGGCTATACTCATCACCTATTTGCTGGCGATACCAGCCGGAGTTTTCACAGCGGGCAAAGAGGGGTCATTTTTTGACCGTTCAGTAGAAATCTCGCTGTTTGTACTCTATTCTCTGCCGGTGATGTGGGCAGGACTGCTGCTCCAGTCGCTCCTTTGTGAAGGCGGAACGTTCCCGATCTTCCCGCTCAAGGGCATCGCTCCGGAAAATCCGGATGAACTCTCTATATGGCAGCTGCAATTGGAAACATTGCGCGGTTATTTCCTGCCGGTACTCTGCCTTACCTATGGCGGATTTGCCGGACTTTCGCGCTACACCCGGAGCAGTATGCTCGAAGTCCTGCGCAGTGACTTCATCCGCACCGCCCGCGCCAAAGGCTTAAGTTACAATGACATCCTCTGGAAACACGGTTTCCGCAATGCCCTTATCACCATGATCACTCTCTTCGGCGGTATTCTCCCCTCGCTGGTCTCCGGAAGCGTCCTCATTGAATACATTTTCAACATCCCCGGCATGGGCTCACTTTCGCTGTTGTCACTCTCCAGCCGGGACTATCCGCTGCAAATGGCGCTCTTCGCCTTTTCCGGGGCATTGACATTGGCAGGACTGCTCGTCAGCGACCTCCTCTACATGCTTGCCGACCCGCGCATCCGTCTGGATAAGTAAGCGGCAATATGCAGATAAAATTCGCGCCTGCCGGAAATTCCGGCAGGCGCGATCGGCATCACTGCTGCGGTTCAGCAGGTCCGTTTTTAAGTTTCTGATGCTTATATAGCCACAGCGGGATCATGATGAACACCACCGTGCCGATCAACAGAAATCCGATGTAACCCAACACATAAAGCGTGCCTTTTTCCCGGACGCCCGGAGTGGGAATAAATCCGACGATAATCGCAAACAGTGAGGTAAGGAAGGCAATTCCAGACACCAGCCACATTCCGATCCTGCCGCCGGGGACCTTGTATGCCCGGGCAATATCCGGTTTGCTGTAGCGCAGTTTGATCGCCGCCGCAAACATCAGCAGATACATCACCATGTAAAGCTGAGCCGTCAGCGCCGACATCACCCAGAATGCTCCGCTGATCGTCGGCATGAAAAGCACCACCAGCGCCAGCAGTGAAGAGATCACCGCCTGAATAATCAGGATCGTCGTCGGCATGCCGGCTGAATTCCGCTGCTGCCAGCACTTGGGCAGATATCCCTCTTTTGCCACTTCCAGCACTCCTTTGGAGGGGCCGAGCACCCAGGTCACCACCATTGTCAGCGCTCCGTAGGAGAGCAGGAAACACATCACCGGGGTCATCCACGGGATACGGAAAATTTTGAACATTGCCGCAAATGCCTGATCGGCTCCGGCGGCAAGGCTGATTTCATCCGGCGGAATCACCAGCGCGATCGCCAATGCACCAAGCACACTCAGCAGAATCACCAGTATACATGCCGAAAAGATCGCTTTCGGAAAATCTTTGGACGGATTTTTCATCTCGGTAACGTGGATCGCCGACATCTCCATGCCGGAAAGCGCCACCATCATTCCGGAAAGCAGCATCAACTGATTCCAATTGCTCAGATCCGGAATAAACGCTCCGGCATCCATCGTTATCTGCGGGGTCTTTCCGGCGATCAGGTAGCCCGCCGCCATCAGAATAATCACCGCACCGGGAATAAGCGTTCCCGCCAGCGCACCTGAACTGCTCAACCACGCCGACAATTTCATCCCTTTGAAGTTGAGGAAAGTCGCCAGCCACAGCATCACCCAGATCGTAATCAGCACAAACCAGCGGTTGTTTGCCCATTCCGGATTGAAAACGTAGGCGATCGATGAAGCGACAAAGGTCAGCACCGCCGGAAACCACGGCAGGTTTTCCACCCACTGCATGAACACCGCCACAAAGCCCCATTTCGCTCCGAACGCCTCTTTGACCCAGAGATAAACACCGCCGTCTTTGGGCCAACTCGAAGCCAGTTCCGCCGACACCAGCGCCGACGGCACAAAGAAACAGACTGCCGCCATGGTGATATAGAATATCACACTGTAACCGTATTCGGCTTCCGAAGGCAGATTCCGCAGAGACAACACCGCCGCCACCGTCAGCAGAGTCATCGTCATTATGCTCATGTAACTTTTTTTCATAATTCAATCTCCTTAAAAATCACTTTTTGATACACAATGTCCGGAAAACCGTCCGGTTTTCACGCTGTTCTCTGGTAATTCCGTGGATATCGCCTTCGTACCCCGGGAAGACATTTTCAAACTCTTCACGGGCAAGCAGATAATCCGCAATGGCACTGGCATCTCCGGAAACCTTTTCGCCGCCCATCATCACCGGGATCCCCGGCGGATAGGGAACCAGCATGACCGCCGCGATCCGGTTGTGCATTTCAGCGACATCGACCAGTTCCACATCGCCGCGCACCACCATCGCCGCCGCATCGACCGGAAGCATCGCCGGAGTCGGAATGACTTCAAACGCCCGGTGCATCAATTCCAGCATCCGGTGTTCCCGCAGATAACTGTGCATGGAATCGCAATGATAACGGAGGTTTTCGCCTTTGTAGCGTTCCGGATATTTATCCACCAATTCCGGGAAGACCGCTTCCAGCGGAGTTTCGGCATCGTAGAGTTTTTTGAATTCAAAGAGCGCCGCCAGAAGCGAACCCTGCTTGGCGCGGGTCGTACCCAGAGAATTCAACAGCAGAAATGAGTAGTAATCGGTCTTTTCGCAGACGATATTGTGACGGATCAGGAAGTTGCTGACGATCGCCGCCGGTATACCGCCGCGCGAAGTGAGTTTGCCCTCATTGTCGATTCCCGGAGTGAGAATGGTGAGTTTGATCGGGTCAAGCATCACATAATCATCTTCGATATCATCAAAGCCGTGCCAGTTGTCCTTGGAATTCATCACCCACGGCGCCTGATTTTCCGCCAGATATTCGGTCGGACAATCGGCAAAATTCAGCAAGGTACCGTTGTACCTTACCGTATGCGGCTGCCACATGCTGAAAAACCAATCGCCGTCACGGTGCATTTCCCGTTCCAGATCAGCCATTTTTCGCCGCAGTTGGACGGCTTCGCGGATGATGTCGCCGATGATCGTTTTACCGTTATCCTCCATCATCCGGGTAGCCACATCCAGCGAAGCGATCATGCTGTACTGCGGAGAGGTCGAACCGTGCATCATGTAGGATTCGTTGAAGAGCAGCGGGTCGATCTTCCGCCGCGCACCGTTGCGGATATGAAGCATCGATGCCTGTGAAAACGCCGTCAGCAGTTTGTGGGTGGAGTGGGAACAGAATACCGGCTGGGGACAATCTGCCGCTGTCATACCGTAATGACCGGAATAGACCGGATGGAAATGAGCATAGGCATACCATGCTTCGTCAAAGTGGAGATTTTCGATCATTCCCGCTTCGGCGAACCATGCTTCATCCAGCCCGCTCCGGGCGGTGACACTTGCGCTCTGGGCGAAAATCGCACCGGTATTGTAGCAGACACCATCATAGGTGGAGTTGGTGAGTGCGCTCATTTTGATATGTTTCCGGCGGTCTTTATCTTTTATCAGCGGATGCGCCGCGATCCGCTTCTTGATCGATGCCGCGGAAAATTCCGACAGCCTGACCGGGCCGATAATACCGCGGGCGTTGCGCCGGGGAATCATATACACCGGAACCGCACCGGTTATCACCATTGCATAATTGAGCGATTTGTGACAGTTGCGGTCAACCAGAGCCAAATCTCCGGGAAGCACCTGACTGCGCCAGATGATCTGATTGACGGTGCTGGTACCGTTGAGGACATAGTAGGTCTGGTCGGCACCGAAGACTCTGGCGGAGTTGGCTTCGGCATCGCCTGCGGCGCCTTCGTGATCCAGCAGCGACCCCAGTTCGGGTACGGAGATGGAAAGGTCACTGCGGAAGGTGTTTTCTCCGAAAAATTTGAACATCGCAACTCCCGCCGGAGCCCGGAGAAACCCCTGACCGCCGAGGTGTCCCGGCGTATGCCAGGCATACTTGTACTGTTCAGAATAATCCACCAGTTTGCTGAAAAATTCCGGCAAAACATCTTCGGAATAACGTTTCACCCAGTTGGCGATGCGTCCGGCGATGAATTCAACCGTATCAGCGGTTTTCCAGAGACAATCGCTGATCTTGTCCAGAATACATCCGGAAAGATTTTCTGTTTCCAGATGGTCGGTCAGCAAAATCACCGGAACTTTATCCGAACGGAGCCGGATGCGTGCCAGCAGGATCTCCGGAGCCATGGCTTCACCTGCGGACTCGAATTCCAAGTCCCAATCAATCACCACACAGCCGATATCGGCGCGGCTGGTGAAGATCTCCAGAGCATCTTCATAGGTCAATGCGGTGATAACACTGCACCCGGCGGTGGTTTTCAACTCCTCCAGCAGTTCGCGCAACCGGTGCCCTTCATTGTCCGATGCCGCGAACTCACCGGAAACGACAAGTACCGGCCAATCAGCAAGAGTCATTTTCATAACTTGCTCCTCCTCAAAATCATGGATCTTCCACGCCGTTTTCTGCCGGGGCGGACCATTCTCCGCCCGACATGCGGCAGAAAAACTGCCGGCACAGAAACAAAATCCATTCCTCCTCTTCACCACATCAATATAATGTAATCAGAGAAGATTCCAAGAGGGGGAGATGATTTGCAGTATCCCCACCACGAGCAATTGGAGCAGCGCGGGCTTGAGGTTTGCACACAGCGTGGGCTTGTGCGCAAGCCATAAGCCGCGGAGCGGCACTACCATCAAACACTACCTCTCGCCTGCCGGGCTATTCAGCCCGGCGACAGGCGCAAAGCCAGCCGCCCGGAATCAGGAGCGATATCGCACAGCCGGGCGCGTTTTGCCGAGGAGCCCGCGAGGGGAGTGGACTTGTGTCCTCGACCCGAGCGGCGACGACCGCAAGGCGCGCTCCGGCAAAGCGAGATCGCTCCGGGTACAAAAAAAAGGCTGTTGCAAGCAATGCCTGCAACAGCCTTTGAGCAGATAAGATAAGGAATATCTTACATGATTTCGCCCATCTTCTTGAAGAATTCCATACGACGTTTGGCGTCGGCTTCGGCTTCGGCGAAGATGCTTTCGGCTTCAGCGGGGGCTTTCTTCAGGAGCTGACGGTAGCGGTTTTCACCCTTGAGGAATTCCTGGAAGTCGCCGGTGGCGTCTTTGGTTTCCCAGGTGAAGGGTTTTTCCGCCATCGGGTTGTAGCGGTACAGCGGCCAGTAACCGGCTTCGACAGCGCGTTTGGCTTCTTCCTGGCTCTTGGTCATGTTGATACCATGGAGCATACAGGGAGCGTAGGCGAAGATGATGGAGGGACCGTTGTAGGCTTCGGCTTCCTTGATGGCAGCCAGAGTCTGCTGACGGTTGGCGCCCATGGCGATAGAAGCGACATAGACGTTGCCATAGCTCATGCACATGAAACCGATGTTCTTCTTGGTCAACCGCATACCGGAGGCGGCGAAGAGAGCGATAGCACCGATCGGGGTGGACTTGGAAGCCTGACCGCCGGTGTTGGAGTAGATTTCGGTATCCAGCACGAGGATGTTGACATTGCGGTTCTGGGAAACGACATGGTCGAGACCGCCGTAACCGATATCGTAGGCCCAGCCGTCACCACCGAGGATCCAGACGGACTTATCGACGAAGTAGTCTTTAAGTTCGAGCATCTTGGCGTAGTTTTCTTTGGCTTCGCCGGAGGATTTTTCGACCGCGATGGCGAGGAGTTCGCCCAACTTGGTCTGGTTGTCGATAGCGGCATCATCGGTCTTGTCCCAGTTGGCGACCGCATAATCGAGAGCAGACTTCATCTGATCGCAGCAAATGCCGAGAGCATAGGCTTTGTCGATGCAGTTCTTGAGCATCTTGCGGTTGTTGTCAACGGCGACGCGCATACCGAAGCCGTATTCAGCGTTGTCTTCAAAGAGGCTGTTCGCCCAAGCCGGACCACGACCTTTTTTGTCCTGGCAGTAGGGAAGGCTCGGGAAGGAACCGCCGTAGATACTGCTGCAGCCGGTGGCGTTGGCAACGATCATACGGTTACCGAAGAGCTGGGAAACCAGACGGACGTAGGGGGCTTCACCGCAACCGGCGCAGGCACCGCTGAATTCGAAGTAGGGCTGCTTGAAGCCGACGCCCTTGACGTTGGCATCGGTGAGACCGCCCATTTCGTCATCGGGAAGCGCGGTGAAGAAGTCCAGATTGGTCTGCTGACCGGCGGCACGTTCGGCAGCGGCGCTGACCATGCTGATGGCTTTGTCTTTGACCGGGCAGGTTTCGACGCAAACGCCGCAACCGAGGCAGTCATCGACATAGACCTGCAGACGGAACTTGAGGCCGAGTTCTTTCTTGACCGGCGGTTTGGCATCGACGGTTTCAAAGGAAGCAGGAGCGGCGGTGAGTTCAGCCGGCTGGATCAGTTTGGCGCGGATGGCAGCGTGGGGGCAAGCCATGACGCACTGGTTACACTGGATACATTTGGCAGCATCCCAGCGGGGAACTTTGGGAGCGACACCGCGCTTTTCGAAGCGGGAGGTACCGATGGGCATGGAACCATCGTAGCTCATGGCGGAGACGGGGACATTGTCGCCCTTCTGCGCGAGAACCGGCTTCATAAGTTTGACAGCGAATTCACCCATATCGGCGGTGAAGGCTTCTTTCGGGGTGTAGCAGGCGCCGGGAGCGGCGGGGACGTCGACCTGAGTCAGACCGTCGAGAGCTTTGTCAACGCAGAGTTTGTTTTCGTCGACAACCGCCTGACCTTTTTTGGCGAACTTCTTCTCAATACCTTTTTTGATGTAGGCGATGGCGTCGGCTTCGGGGATGATTCCGGCGAGTTTGAAGAAGCAGGTCTGCATGATGGTGGAGATGTATTTCGGGCTGCCGACTTCGACGGCGACCTTGAGAGCATCCACGACGTAGAATTTGACCTTGCGATCAATGATGATCTTCTGCATATCGGCGGTCAGGGTTTCGAAAGCCTTGTCAGCCGGAGCAGAGGTGTTGAGCAGGAAGGTACCGTTTTCTTTGATACCGGAGATCATATCGTACATGCCGATATAAGCCGGGTTGTGGCAGGCGACGAAGTCGGGAGCGGTGATGAGATATTCACTGCGGATGGGGTTGTCACCGAAGCGCAGGTGGCTGATGGTGATACCGCCGGACTTCTTGGAGTCGTAACTGAAGTAAGCCTGAACGTACTTGTCGGTATTGTCACCGATGATAGCAACGGAGTTCTTGTTGGAACCGACGGTACCGTCAGAACCCAGACCCCAGAACATGCAGCTGGTAGTGCCGGCAGGTTCGGTGACGATGGTTTCTTCGATCGGCAGAGACAAATTGGTGACGTCGTCGTTGATACCGACGGTGAAGTTGTGGAAGCATTTTCCGTCGAGGTGCTTGTAGATGGCATAGACCATGGACGGAGTGAATTCCTTACTGGCAAGACCATAGCGGCCGCCGACGATGGTGAGATCAGCGCGGTCAGCGAAAGCGGCTTTGACGTCGAGGTAAAGGGGTTCACCGAGACAGCCGGGTTCTTTGGTACGGTCGAGGACGGCGATCTTCTTGCAGGTGGCAGGGAGAGCGGCCTTGAGGTGTTCGACGGAGAAGGGACGGTACAGACGGACTTTGATAAGACCGACTTTTTCGCCCTTGGCGACGAGGTAATCGAGAGCTTCTTCGATGGTTTCGCAGCCGGAACCCATGGCGATGATGACTTTGTCAGCATCGGGGGCACCGACGTAGTCGAAGAGGTGCATCGGACGACCGGTGAGACCGGCGACCTGATCCATGTACTTCTGGACGATACCGGGCAGATCGAAGTAGATCTGGTTGGTGGTTTCGCGGCCCTGGAAGTAGACGTCCGGGTTCTGGGCAGCCATCTTGGCGTAGGGGGCTTCCGGACGGAGAGCGCGCTGACGGAAACGTTCGATATATTTCATATCGACGAGGGACTTCATATCAGCATAGTCGAGGAGTTCGACCTTCTGGAATTCGTGGGAGGTACGGAAACCGTCGAAGAAGCTGAGGAAGGGGACTTCGCTTTCGAGGGTCGCGAGGTGGGCGACGATGGCGAGGTCGTGGGTTTCCTGAATGCTGTTGGCGCTGGTCATGGCGAAACCGGTAGCACGGCAGGCCATAACGTCGGAGTGGTCACCGAAGATGGAGAGTGACTGCGCGGCAAGAGCACGGGCGGACACGTGGAAGACGGTCGGGAGCATTTCACCGGCGATCTTGTACATATTCGGGATCATCAGGAGCAAGCCCTGACTGGCGGTGTAGGTGGTGGTGAGGGCACCGGCGCTCAAGCTGCCGTGGACGGCACCGGCGGCACCGGCTTCGGACTGCATTTCGACGACCTGCATCGGTTCGCCGAACATGTTCTTCATGTCGCGGCTGGCCCATTCGTCGGCGTATTCACCCATCGGTGAGGACGGGGTGATCGGGAAGATCGCCGCCACTTCGCTGAAGGCATACGCAACGTAACTTGCTGCGTAGTTACCATCAATTGTTTGCATCTTTTTTCCCATGATGTCTCCTTTCATTTCACAGGTTGATAAAAAGAATTTTACTTCTTATAATAATAAACAAATGCAGGGAAGAATCATTCTCCCCTGCAAATTTTCATTTTTCTTATCTTGTGGCATCCTGCCAGGAAGCCGCGGCAAATTCCGCCGCCTCGGAGTTGGCAGGTGTTGCTCCCTGAACCGGATAATATTTATTGGTGGCAAAACTGTTCTGATCAACACTTTCGGCGTGTCCATCGTAGAAGAAAATGTTGGTCATATTGTTGTGATGAACTCCGGTGGCTCTGCCGCCGGTATTTCCACCGAAGTTGATCATTGCACTGGCAGTACTGCCGTTGCTGGTGGCACAGCCGCCGATAGCGAGAGCGGATGGAGCGATTTGAACTCCGCCGTCTGCGGTAAAAAGACGGCTGCCGCGGAAGTCGAACTTACCATTGTTTTCACCGGCGACGACAACGCCGTAGGCTTCAGCAACAGAACCGACGGTAAGTTCTTTTTCGCTGGTGGTGTAACTGTGGATATCCGGGCAGCGCAAGGCATCCATACTTTTGATATAGCCTTTTTCGGCGAGAAATACCGTCCAGCCGGCATTATTAGTGACAGTGCCATTGGTGCTGAGAGTACTGAAAGCTGAACCGGAATAAAGACGGTTGTTGGTATCAGCCATGGAATTCAGGATGGTTTTCATGGTCTGCCCCTGATTGCTGATACAGGTGGTGGTACGGGCCCGGCGGCGGGAAGAGTTGATCGCGGGGATGGCGATACCGGCAAGAATGGCAATAATAGCAATAACTGTGAGAAGTTCTGTAATGGTAAAATTATGTCGTTTCATACTCAATCCTTCCTTTTTTCAATTCGCGCAGAATCCAAAAAACACACCGACTCACTTTGTCACTCAAATACTATACCATCAAAACACCGAAAAGTCAAGCCGGAAGCCGCAGTAAGATAAAAAATTATTTATCATGATCCCGAAAAAAATTCATTTTTTCACAAACTGCCGCTTGTATTTTGCGTAAACATGAGCTAAAGTATTTTTGAAACAAAATGACAACGTTTACATTTTCTACAGCAACGGGGTTAAAATGAACTGTCAGAAACAACATTCGATGAAAGAATTGGCCGCGTATACCGGTTTTTCTATTGCCAGTATCTCACGCGCACTGGACCCAAAACGGGCATATATGGTAAAGGAATCCACACGAAAAAAAATCTCCGAAGCTGTAAAGGCGCTGAATTTTTCCGTTAATCTGTCCGCCCGTCGCCTGAAAATACAACGTACCGAGGTCATCAGTGTCGCCATCCTGCGGACTCCTTTCCACAGAAACTACTACTCTTACGAATTTGCTCCGCAATCCGTCACTGCCGATGACATCCAGCGACTCGGTGAAGTATCCAGACAATACGGCTACGATTTAAAATTGGAATTTTTCAACGAATACGAACCATTATCCGATCAGTTTTTTGATAATCGCCGCACGGACGGAATCATTTTCACAGCCTACTGCGGCAACGATTATGATAAAAAAATCGCCGAATCCGGACTTCCGGCGGTTTTCATGAGCCGCTATATCGATACTCTCCATGACCGGCGGAATTTTGTCGGATGGAACCGCGAACCGGGATTCCGGCAGGCGATCGACTCACTGCTGGATAATTCCATGAAAACAATCGGCTGGGTCGGTATCCCGCGAACCGCCTTTTCCATAAACAGCCGGATTCTTGAACATCTGCTCCGGCAAAACGGGCTATTCAATGAGAAATACTTTTTTGACATCCGGGATTATTATCAGTTGCGGTCAATTATCAATGATCTGGCTCCGCTGGATGCGCTCTTTTGCGGTAATGACACCATCGCTGACTGGATCGCCCGGGAATTCCGCCACTGTAACTTAAAACCGCCGTTGCTTATCGGTTACGACAATGACCCCTGCTTCAGGGAACAGAATGATTTCAATTCAATCGGTCATCCCGGAAATCCGATGCCTGAACTGGCCGTCAAAATGCTGGATTCGCTGATCAATAATCCAGCCAGGCAAGACAAACACATTTTCCAAGTGGTAAATTGTGAATACATAAAACGGGTATCATCTTAAAAACAATGGAGGAATTCTATGTTGTACATGCAAAGCAAGAGTGTCGCCAAGTTGAAATTCACCCTGATCGAACTGCTGGTCGTGATTGCCATTATTGCAATTCTCGCCGCAATGCTGCTGCCGGCACTGCAAAGCGCCCGGGAACGCGGCAAATCCAACAGCTGCCTGAACAATCTCAAGCAAATCTCCATGTGCATTACCAATTACACCATGGACAGCAATGACATCATCATCCCGCTGACCTGGAAAAAACTGGACTTCACCCAAACCTGGCTGGCGACGCTGGGTGACCGCAAATATTTCAACAGCAACAAAATTCTTTTTTGTCCGGCGATTGCCAATTCGGTCAATTTCGGAACCTCCAACGGTAAATACGCGGACATTGACCACAATTTGAGTGTCGGCAGCAACTCGCAGGTGGGAGGTGCGGCATTCAACTACACCAGTTACGGCATGAATCCTTTTGTCGGCGGTTACCAGACCTTCTATCCCTCTAATAATTCGGTGGCCACCATGAGCAGTTCGAGTTCTCCGACTCTGGTAAAAGCCGGTTCCATCAAGACCCCATCCCAGAAAATCATGATCGCTGACAACATTTTTGAAAAAAATGCCCAGCGCTATCCGGTGCATGGGCTCTCCTATTTGAACACCTTCGGTTC
Organism: Lentisphaerota bacterium; assembly: GCA_015061805.1. Classification (GTDB taxonomy): domain Bacteria; phylum Verrucomicrobiota; class Lentisphaeria; order Victivallales; family Victivallaceae; genus UBA1784. The sequence goes on from SUVV01000007.1 coordinate 51,406, forward strand.
TGACTCAAACTGTGGCGGCGTACTTGATCCCCGCCACCGTAAATCCGGCAACATTACCTTTGCCGATGGTCACGTGGAAACCCGCCACGATACCAAACTCATGTTTGCCGATCAAACTCCGGTATATGCTCAATATTTTGCAATAAACATATAAATATAGAGGGAATCGCAGTCAATGAAAAAAATAACACTTCTGCTATCCGGAATATTTGCCCTGCTTCTCTGTGCAGAGCAACTTCCCAACAGCCAATGGCGGGATACCGTCATTAAGCGCAAAACCGCTTTTGCCGGTGACAAATTGATACTCTCGGTGCAAAATGGTGCACAAACCGGATATTTTCACAAAGCATTTCCCGGGGAAAAAGGTCAAAAATATCAGATGACAGTCAAAGTTTCCGGGAACGGCATGCTTGATGCCGGATTTTTCGGATACGACACCAACGGCAAATTCCTTGGACGTTTTCCCAAAACGCTTCCCCGGAAAATTGTCAATTCCGATCAGGAAGTCTCTCTGTATTATCAATTTGAAAATAACTCTGATGCCGCTGTCATCCGACCTCATCTGCTCATCCGCAAAGGGAAACTTCTGCTGACAGAAACCGATTTCGTCAAAGTTGACAAATTCACCGAACCTCCCAAGCCTCTGAAACTTCTCGCACCAGCGAAGTGGTTCGACACTGCAGTCAAACGGAAAATCGACCGGGACGGCAGCACCTTGCTCCTGACCACCCATGACGGCAAACAAACCGGATATTTCCATAATGCCATCCCCGGAAAGAATGGTGAAAAATTCATCATGACCGTCACGGTTTCCGGAAACGGGACACTGGATGCCGGATTTTTCGGATATTCCGCCAAAGGTAAATTTCTCGGACGTTTCCCCAAAAATCTGCCGCGCAAAGTGGTCAACAGCGAAAAAACGGTAACGCTGGAGTATTATCTGGAAAACACCACCGAAGCCGCTGCCATCCGGCCCCACTTGCTGCTCCGCAAGGGAAAATTAAAACTCCATTCCGCCGCATTCACCCCGGTTGACAAATTTCCGGAAGTGCCCGAAACGGTGAATCATCTTGATACTTCAAGGCGCATGGAGGGCGAATTGCTCCCCGTTTTCACCGAACCCAATCTGCTCAAAAACGCTTTTGGATCCTCCGCACTCAAATCATGGAAAATCACCGGAGGCGAAGCAAAAATCGAAAACAATGAACTCGTCCTCACCCAAAAAGCCCGCCACGGCAGAATTGTCGCCATCTCCCCTGCGGTCAAACCGGGCAGATCCGGCAACTATCTCCTGACCGCGCTTTACAGCAGTCAAAATCTGAAATTCGGCGCATCAGCGGTGATCTCGATGATCAAAAGTTCCGAATTGTCCCGCTATCTTGCCAAATTTGATCAACCGGCAGTATACTCATCTTTTTCCGGAATTGAAATCTACAACCGCCGCAAGGGAGATTGGCAGCGAGTCGGTTCTTCCCACAAGATCGCCGAACAGAATAAAGATGATTTATTCCATCTGGTGATCGTATTTCAGGGACCGGCATCTACGATCCGCTGGGGCAGTATCTACTTCGGTCTGGGTCCCTGGAATCCGGACAGCCGCAAGGCGGCTTACAATTGGAATACCGTGGTCAACAATTATGATCCGTTACATTCCGAAGAAGAAACTTTGAAAATTCTTGCCAGCCGTCCGGATACCAATGCCGAATTGCAGTTCCTCAAAGGTTATCCGCATGTCATGGTCAATGGCAAAGTACAAGTGCCACTATTTTACCTCGGTGATGCCAACCGTTCCGAACGCAGCAAACTGCAGGATTTCAAAAAAGCCGGCATCGATATCCAGATGGTATTTGTTGACAAGCAATGTTGGAGCGGCAATAAGAAGTATGATTTCGCAACGCTTGACCGTCTGATGATGGATGCCTGCCGACGCAATCCGCACGGGATCTTTATTCCGGTGCTGTCGCTCTCTCCTTATCCTTCATGGGGCGATGAATTCCCATCAGAAGTCGCGGTCGATAACAAAGGCAAAGCCACCACCAGCCGCCACGGCAGAAAATCGCCTCCCTGCTACTGGTCGGAGGTCTACCGCCGGCAGGCTCTGGATTATCTGCAAGCCGCGGTTGAACACATGAAGAATCGTCCCTACTACAAGGCGATCGCCGGAATCTTCATAACCGGCAATGAAGATGGTCAATTCTACTACCAGATTTACTCCAACGGCCGTCTCGGAGATGCCGATTCCCCGGCGGCATTACCGGTATTCCGCAAATTTCTGCGCGAACGTTACCGCGACGAGAAAGCTCTGCAGAAAGCGTGGAAAAACAGTCAGGTCACTTTTGCAAACGCCCGCCCCTCAACTGCCAGTTTGTCAGTCAAAGGCAACTTTTTCAATCCGGCAACAGATATGCAACTGATCGACACCATCCGTTTCCTCAACGAAAGTAATGGCGATTTCGTCAATAAAATGTGCAGTACCGTCAAATCGACCGCCGGCAAAAAGATACTCTGTGTAATGTGGTTCGGCAGAGGGGCCTCACAACTGGTTTATCCGCAATTCTGCCAAACCAGGAAAATATTGCCGCAGAACAATCTCGATTTGATGGGAGCACAGCCCGGCTACCGGGGTGAACGTCATGCCGGATGCAGCAGTTTCTTCTCGGAAGTGTTTGACTCCATCCGGATCCACAACAAAATGGCGGTATGTGAAGCCGATTACCGTACCTGGACCGGATTTCTGTTGAGTTTACAGCATGATATATTCAATGTCCGCTACTGGTCACGTCATGATCTCACCGGAGCGATCTGGAGAGAAGCCGGGAAACTGCTCTCCACCGGCGGAGGTCTCTGGTTCTACGACATGTGTGGCGGCTATTTCAAACATCCGCAAATCATGAGCGACATCGCAAAACTGCGCCGGGCTGCGGAAAAACTTCAAGAGAATCCTGCCCCCTTTGCCCCCTCGGAAATGATCCTGATCGCCGATGAAAACAACAACTACCACACCTCGGAACAACTCAACATCCACAACGGCCCCAACTACCGGACGGTACGCAAGACCCAGCGGGCGTTGATGCGTGCCGGATTGCAGTTTGACTTCTACTACTTCAACGACCTGATGGCAAAGCGCACCGGAGATCATAAACTCTACGTTTTCATGAATTTGTTTTATCTGAACGATCAGCAGAGAAAATTCATTGATTCGCTCAAGCGAGACGGTAAAACACTGGTGTTTCTCTATGCGCCTGGCTATCTGTCCGACCGGGGAACTTCGGTTAAAGATATGAGCAGACTGACCGGTATAAACATTGTTTCCTCCAATGTCCGGATGAAAAATTCGGTTTTCTGCGACTCTCCGCTGACCAAAGGAATTGCCGGACTGCCCGCCGGTATCGGCAACAACATGGGTGGAGAAAGTTTCTGCATCAAAGACAGTAAAGCAATCCCGCTGATGCACTATTCGACCGGCAAGGAAATTTCCGGAGCATACCGGGATTTCGGGACTCATAAAGTGTTTTACTTTGCGGCACCATCGCCATTCACACCGGAATTTTTGCAGAAACTGGCAAAATTCGCCGGAGTTCATGTCTACAACCGCACTCCCGGAGATATGTTCGTTCAGAGAAGAAACGATCTGGCAGTACTCCACGGAGTCGAAGGAAACACCAACTGTCTGGATTACCCGGCGGGAACGGAACTTTCCGATTTGATCACCGGAGAAAAGATCCCGCAGAAAGAGGGCAAATTCATCATTCCGCTGCTCCCCGGAGAAACCCGGCTGATCAAGGTCAGCAGGAAAACCGCCCCGGTTCCGATGCCGGAAACGGTCACTCCGGAAATGCTCGATGCCGCCGCCCGGGAACTCCGCTTCACCAAGCCGCTGAAAATCCTGTGGCTCGGTGACAGTTTGAGCGACCTCAACCGCGAGAATAATTTTATTGCTATTGCTCAGAAAGCGATCAACAAACATCATCCCGGCATGCTCACCATCCGCAACCTCGCGGTGCGCGGAGATTACATCACCCGTGTCATCCGCCGGATCAATGGTCTGAAAGGAGCGCCTCCGGCATTCCGGCAGGAGATGTACAAAGACATTTTTGCAGAAAAGTACGATATGATGGTCACATTCCTCGGTCACAACGATACCCGGCTGGATATGCAGAAATCCCCGGACAAGGCGATTCTGGTGCCGCCTGCGGAACAGATCAAGGCATACCGCCGGTTGTCGGAGATCATGGAAAACTTTGATCCGTACATGGAACAGGTTTTCTTTTCCACCAGTTCCTCCGACAGCGACACCTGCAAAAACAATGCGGAAATCGCCCGCAAAAAAGGACGGCCGGTGGTGCTTTTCGGTGATGAAAAGAGCATGATCGAATACAACCGGATTACCGCCCGAACCGCCGGAGAATTGAAACTTCCGTATATCGACATCGACACCCCCATGCGCAAATTGCCGAACCGCAAAGAATTGTTTGTTGACGGCGTTCATTTGAGCGCAAAAGGCAATCTGCTCATGGCGTGGAATCTCATCCAATTTTTGAAACAGCGCTGATACCCGGAGAATCTTTGATTTATGTCCTGTAATAACCAAAACATCAATATCGGAGTTATCGGTGCCGGAGCCAGAGCGTGCGTGGCAAATTCGGTACTGAAACTGTCATCACAATTGAAAATGACCCGGATTTTTGATCCGGACACCAAAGCGTGCATGCGTTGGATAAACGAGAGCAATTCTCCGGAGTGCGTGATCTGCAGCAATGAAGAGGAGATATTTTCCGACCCGCAGATAGACTGGGTAATGATCTTTTCGCCCAATTACCTGCATTACGGTCACATCATGCGGGCATTCGCTGCCAGCAAGAATGTCTTTGCAGAAAAGCCGCTGGCGACCTCCATTGAAGATTGCCGAAAAATCTGCGAAACCGCCAAAACCTGCGGCAAATCATTCTGCACCGGTTTTGTGCTGCGGTGCGCGCCGATCTACCGTCAGGTCAAAGAATTCCTGGATGCCGGAGAAATCGGCAAAATAATCTCCATCGAAGCCAATGAACACATCACCCCGTTTCACGGCGCACACATCATGTCCAACTGGCGGCGCTTCAAGGAGCAGTCCGGTTCACACATTCTGGAAAAGTGCTGTCATGACCTTGATCTGATCAATTGGTTCACAGGTTCTCTGCCGCAAAAGGTGGCATCATTCGGCGGTTTGAACTTTTTTGTTCCGGAAAACGCTTCATTCCGGGAACGTTTCATTGATCCTGCGACCGGCAAAGGGCATTTTGAGTGCGATGAACGTCACGAACCCAACGCCTTTCTTACCGAAAAAACGGTCGTTGACAATCAGGTTGCCATCATGGAATTTGCCAATGGAGTCCGGGTGAGTTTCACGGCGAACAGTTCCAATGTTATTCCGGAACGGCGCATGTTCATTTCCGGAACCGAAGGGAACCTGATCGTTGACATGATTTCGCAGGAGATCAAACTCCGCCGTCTGGGAGAATGCTGCACCCGCACTTGCGCTTTCCGGGAGATCAACCACGCCGGAGGCGATGCGGTACTGGCAAAAGAATTGCTGGATACCATGCTCAATAATGCTCCATTCATCTCCAGCGGTCTGGAGGGATTAAACAGTGCCGTTGCCGCGCTGGCAATAGAAGAATCCAGAGTTTCCGGCAGGATCATCGACCTGACCGAAGTCTGGCAGGCACTGAAGTAAAATTTATAAAAACATAATCCCGGCGACTCGCCGGGATTTTATAAAATTTACCGCAATTCCCTTGATTTTTCACACTTTCGGGGTTAAAGTATAGCAGTGCAAATATTTTCGACACCATTTCAAGGAGAAATATCATGAAAAAGACAATCAGACGTTTCACTCTGGTGGAAATGCTGACGGTGGTCGCCATTATCGGCATCCTCGCCGGATTGATCATCCCCACCGTCATCATCGCCCAGAACCGCGGACGGGAAACTCAGGCAAAGACCGACATTTCCAGTATCATGACCGCGCTGAAACAACTCAAGAGCGACTGCAACCGCTGTCTGGTCAGAGCTAACACAAGCGATTTTTACATTGGTGCAGTGCGGTGTCACACTTCTTCTCCTAATGCCAACTCCACACCGGTTTCCCGTTTCAGTTGTCCATTACACGATTCACCTTCACCAACATACCACCATGTTGTCCGGATCGAGGGAAGTGCTTACAATGCCATGATCGCTGAGTTGTCGGCTCCGAAGAACGAGACTCTTCGCGATCTCTCTGCCGCAAACCAGGCGCGCTGTGTCAACCGCCGCCGCAAAGTTTACCTCGACCCCAAGAACGGTTTCAACTCCGGCGCACCGTACACCAGTCAGGAAGATGCTCTCTGGCGTGACCCGTGGGGCAATCCTTATGTGATCTACATCGGAGCAGACGCCGATCATCAGATGGTAATGCCGGGGTACTCCATTCCGATTGCCGCCGGACTTGCCGTCTACTCTTTCGGCCCCAACGGCACCGATGATCACGGCTGCAACGCCAGTTTAGATCTCTGCAGATCCTCCGGCAACCACAAAAACCATGATGATATCGCTTCGTGGAATCTGTAAACTGAAATATCACAGTTCTTTTCAAATCCCGGCAAGGTACTCCTTGCCGGGATTTGCTTTTTCACCCAACGGGCAGTATATTAGAAGCAAAATCCTTAAATTTACTGGAGCCGTTCAAATATGAATACCGCAAAACCTGATTATTTTCTTTCCCCCGATCCCAACCGCCCCCGTCTGATAATCCGCCTCCGCGCCGGACATGAAGAGCCGGAGGTGTGGGAACGCCTCTTTGAACAACTCAAACAAAACCGGGAAATCTGCGATGAGGTCTGGTTCTCCACCGGAACCGCCTTCCCCACGCTGGATGAACACCGCAAAAAATCCGGACTCTTTGCCCGTTATGCCGATGAATTGCGTTCGATCGGCATCATCCCGTCGCTTCAATTGCAAGCCACCATCGGTCACAGCGACCGCACCTTTGCCGACAACACCCTCGAAGGAAAAAACTGGGGCAGTTACGTCGGCCGCAACGGCGAAGTCACCCGCAGCTGCAACTGTCCGAATCAGCCGGGATTCCTCGAATACATGGCAGAAATCTCCCGCATTTACGCCCAATGGCAGCCCGGTTCCATCTGGCTGGATGACGATTTGCGGTTAGACGGTCATCACCCGGCAAATGCGCCTTACGGCTGCCATTGCGACGAATGTATCGCCGCATTCTCTGCAGAAGAAAAACGCAACTTTACCCGCGCCGAACTGGTACAGGCATATGAAAATGACCCCGGACTCGAACGCCGCTGGCACGATTTCGCCACCCGGAGCATCACCCGCCTTACCGAAGTCATCATCAACAGTGCCCGGGAAGTTTCCCCTGCCAGCCGCTTCGGATTACAGCACGGCGGCAGCGACGACCGCATCAACATTCTCAACACCATCGCCCGCTGTACCGGAGAACGGGCGGGTTCCCGTCCCGGCGGCGGCGTGGACAGCGATATGGAACCGTTGTGGATAATCGACAAAGCCTTTCTCTGTTCCAGACAGACCTACGGTCAGCCGGGATATGAAATGCTCGGTCAGGTCTGCCCGGAAATCGAATCCTATCCCCGCACCTACAGCTGCAAAAGCGCACAGGGTCTGCGCCTTGAAACCATGCTTTACCTCTCGCTCGGCGGCGGCGACAGCATGAGTTACTTTATCATGGACCCCATCTGCGAAACGACTGAATGGTACGGAAAAAATCTGCTTGCTCCGCTGGCGGCAGATGCTCCGTGCTTCCGCGACCTCATCCGCCGCAATGAAAACACGATCCCAGCCGGAATCGGCAGGGTGGAACGCGCCTGTTACACCTTCCGCACCCGGGATGCCGGACTGCCGCTCATCGGTATTCCGCAGGCAGGCTACGCTCCCGGAGCCGGATGCATCCAGTTGACTGCCTTTGCCATTGATGAAATGGATGATGAGAAACTGGAATCGCTTCTCAAAAAAAATATCATTCTGGACGGCAAAGCCGCCGATGCGGTGATAAAGCGCGGCTTCGGAAACACTCTCGGCGGCATCTCGCTCGAACCGTTTGAAAAATGTTTTTTTGATTACTGTACCGATGACCCGCTCAATTCCGGAATTGAAGGAGCGAAAAACTTCCCATTTTCCGAAGACCGCTTCGTTTTGAACATCCCGGAAACGCTTCCCGCCCGGGTGCTCACCCGCTATCTTGACGGCAAAAAACAGGATCTCGGCGCGGCAACCGTCATCTTTGAACGCCCCGACCACAGCCGCTGTGCCATTATCGGTTATGCCGGATTTCACACCCAGTTCCTCGCCTCCAGCCGGGTCGTCATGCTCAATCGCATCGCTGATTGGGTTTCCGGTGAAACGCTCCCGGCAATGCCGCTGGAAGCCAACCGCTGCCTGATCATCCCCCGGATCACCAGAGAGAAAGCTTTGCGTACCGTCACCATTCTCAACACCACTATCGGCACCCATGCCCCGTTGAAAATCCGTTTGCGCGGAGTCCCGGAGAAAGCAACAATCTCTTGGCACATGCCGCAAAAAGAACCAATCACGCTCGACCGGGAAACGACCGGTGATTCCGTCACCGTCACCATCCCGGAAATCGGAGCATGGGATGCCGGATATCTGGCAATCGATTGATTATTGCATTTTAACAACAGGAATACCATTCTATGAATAAACTGCCCTTTTTGATGCTGTTGATGTGCCCGATGCTGCTCGCCGCCCAGAGTTGGCAGATCAGTATCGCCGCGAAACTGACCGCCGCCGATGCCGCCGGAATTTCCCGAAGCGGGATCGCTCTGCCGGGAAGCAGACAAGTCGATATCAAATCCGGGGCGGTCTATCCGCTCTCCAAACTTTCCGGCAAAATCAAGCGCGGAACCAAACTCCGGGCAATCGCCTTTACCGTGATCGAATCTGAAAAAGATGCCGTCCGTCATATCGGTATCGGAGCCGACTGGTTCTGCACAGCATACCTCAATGGCCAAAAAATCCTCTCTACCGAACCCGGCGGCAATAAATTCACCCGGATATCGCCATACAATCATATCGCAAAGGTGCAGCTGAAAGCCGGAAAAAATTTTCTTGCCCTATTCATCCGTCCCAACGTTTATCAATGGAAATTCGCCTGCAAGGTGATTCCGGAGATGAGCATTATTCCTGCCCACCGGAACGACCGGGAACAACTGATGTCGGCGCTCTTCCCTCCGAAAAATCCGGGGCTTCTCCGCAAGGAACTGATCCATCAGCTTTCCTGCGACAGTGCGGCGGTGAGTTGTGAATTCGGCTCTCCGGTCATCTGCGGCATCCGTTACCGCAAAAGTTCCGACCCGGCAGAAAAAAGCAAACTGCTCTGGCACACCCGTTCCGGGAAACGGCTCGTCCGGAAAATCCACCGTTTCGAACTCTCCAAACTTGAAGCGGCAACCGATTACACCTATGATATCGTCAAGATCGATACCGACACTGCGAAAATCATCACGGTATCTTCCGGAAAATTCAAAACTTTTCCGGCGCAGGGAGTTGAACACTCCTTCGTCGCCATCAGCGACACCCAGGCGATGCCGGAAAACCGGAAAAAAGCAATGAGTCAATTCGCCCGGATGCCGCAAACCGGGGAAGCGGCATTCGTGGTTTCCCTCGGAGATGTTTCCGAACACTTTGACAACTTTGAACCGCACTATTTTGACTATTTTCTGGATATGCTGCCCAAAAACCGATGTTTCAAACCGGTAACACTGGTCAGAGGCAACCATGAGTACCGGGGCGAAGACACCGAAGTCTACCCTGAACACTTCGGCAGAACCTATTATACTTTCCGGCATGGCGAAGTATTCTACATCGTATTGGACTCCGGCGAAGGTGCCGACACCATCTGGAAACCGGGAAATCATCTGCTTTGGACCGATACAGAACAACTTTTCAGAGAACAGATCGAATTTCTGGAAAAGGTCATCGAAACTCCGGAGTGCAAAAATGCCAGATACCGGATCGTACTCGCGCATGCGTCCCCATTCAAATACCATGCCAAATTCTATGCCGCAAACATGCGGAAACTTACCGGAAAATTCTTTTTCGGCACCAATCCGCGCTGTAAAATCGATCTGTGGCTCTGCGCGCATGTCCACTACGCTTCCCGCTTCGATCCGGCGACCAAAACGATGGTTGGCTTCCCCTTTGCCAAACGGAGCAAACTCAAAATCGATCCTGCCGACCTTGCCGATATAAACTTCCCGGTAGTGACTAATGACGGTCCCGGTCAGGGCGGCGAATGGCTTTCATTTACCACCGTCAAAGTGACTCCGGCGGGATTGCGGGTAACGATACGCAGTATTGACGGCAAAGTACTGGACGATGTCATCATCGAAAAGAACAAACCGCATACCGTAAAAGCGAGTGTCCTGCAAAAACTCTGATTGCAAATTGCAAAAAAAATTTTCCCGGGAACTGGATTTTTCTGTCGCGGCGCATTATTTTATGTGGTAAAGGAGATCTGATATGAAATTACCGAAATACCGCATTTTGCGTCTGACAGCGGCTCTGGCGGTGCTGGTGATGTTCACGCTGACCGCGCTTGGGATTGCCGGAAAAACCGTTTTCACCGCCAAATGGCAATTCGTTCCCGCGCTGCTCCGCACCATTGCCGGAGTCGGCGCCGGAGCCGTAACGCTCGTTGTATTGCTGCTGATTGCGGCGGTTGCCGGACGGTGGTACTGCAGTTTATTCTGTCCGCTGGGAATTTTCATCGACCTCATTGACCTGCTTCCGATACCGGGGAAAAAGGCACTGAAAAAAGATTTTTCATTCTGGCAGCGGGGTATCGCCCTCTTTTGCATCGTATTGGCATTGTGCGGAGTAAACGGCGGATTTCTATTGCTGGACCCCTACTCCAACTTTTTCCGGATGACCGGAGAATTTTCCCGGGGCAGTTTCGGTTTGGGAGCATTGCTCTTTCTGCTCTTCACCATTTTTCTCGCCATCCGGAAACGCCGTTTCTACTGTACGGCGATCTGTCCGGCAGGAGGATGTTTCAATCTATTCTCCCGTATTGCTCCGGTCAAACTTGCCATAAATGAGCGTTGCGTCAAATGCCGGAAGTGCGAAAATATCTGCCCGGCAGGCTGTATTGATGTCGCTTCCGGAAGTGTGGACAACGCCCGCTGTATCCGCTGTTTGAACTGTCTGGATGCCTGTAAATTTTCAGCGCTCGGCTTTACGCTGTCACGCCCCGGCACTCCGAAAATCCCGGAAAATCCGGAGCGCCGCGAATTCATCAAACGCAGTTCTGCTGCTGTCGGCGGCGCGGTCGCAGGCGGCCTGATGATCAAACTCGGCATGGAGAAATTCGCTCCGGCGCAGGCATTCTCTCAAATCCTGCCTCCCGGTGCCGGAAGCATGGGAGAGTTCGCCAAAAAATGCACCTCCTGTCTGATCTGCGTGCAGAATTGCCCGCAGGAGATCATCCGCCCGGCGAAAGGCGGTGACGGACCGGTATCGCTCGATTTGAACGGTCAATTCTGCCTGTGGGAATGCAATATGTGTTCAGCCATCTGCCCGATGGGGGCGATCGCCGAGTTGAATCTTCCGGAAAAACAGCACACTCAAATCGCCCATGCGAAGATCGATTCCAGATGTATCGGCTGTACCCAATGCGTTGCCGGATGTCCGGCACATGCCATGGTGATCAATGACAGGAATCTGGCAGAACCCGATCTTAAACGTTGTGTCGGCTGCGGCAAATGCGCCACCCTCTGCCCGGTCAAAGCGATCTCGATCGTGCCGGTGGCACAGCAGACCCGGCTTCAGGCGCTTCCGGAGCAGGGAAAGAAAACGCAAACTGACGATGCTCCCTTAAAGGCATTCATCAACGCCAAAGAGTGCTTCTCCTGCGGTTCCTGCGCGGAGGTCTGCCCGGTCAAGGCGATAACTCTGGACGAAAACGACACCCCGAAACCGGTGGATGAAACCAAATGTATCGGCTGTGGTAAATGTGTCAAGGTCTGCCCGGCACGGGCGATCACCTTGAAGTGACCGCCCCGACCGGAATATCATCACCAATGCTGCAATGAAGCAGTTATCGCCAGCATCTGCGGCAGCAGCTGTTTCTTGCGGCTCAAAACTCCGGGCAAGGCATAAAGATCGGCGCCGATGCGGTCATAGGGCAGACTGCTGATGATCTCATGACAGCCGCAGATGAGCAATTCGGAATTTTCCCGGACGGCATCGGTCACCAGCAGACCGAAGAAATCAAGTTGATCCGCTTTAAGTTTCTGCTGCATGAGTTCGATAAGTTCATCGTGGCGGTCGTGAAGCAGTTCAAGGTCGCTCTCTTCGACCTGCGCCAGAGCGAAACGGTATTTGCCGTCGACGTAATCTTTACGGTCATTGCCGATGACCTCTTCCGGAGATTTGGCAACGAGAGCTGAATCGATCTGCATAAGTTCCGCCATCAGGGTTTCGCCGGAAACACCGGAAATTTTCTCCAGCCATTCTGCCATGCGGCGGTCAAGCCGCGCGGTAGTGGGGGATTTCAACTGCAAGGTATCGGAGATGATCCCGCCCAGCAGCAAACCTGCCATATCCGGGGTGAGACTTTCACCTGCAGCACGGTACATGCTGGCGACCAGCGTACAGGAACTGCCGACCACGTCGCCGGTGAATTTTATCGGCTGACTGGTGGGATTCATGCCGATACGGTGATGATCGACGACTTCGATGACCGGCAGTTCGCCGACCCCGGGGAGGCTTTGTTCGGGTTCATTGTGGTCGATGAGGATCATCTGAAATGGCGGCGGAGCGTTGAAAGTCCGTTTCAACACCACACCGGCAAGTTTACCGCTGAAAACGACCGGGATCACATCTTCCGGATGATTAAGCACCCGGTGCTTGATCTCGGTCATGCGGTCACGGGGAGCAAGGATGAGAGGTTCGCGGGGGAAATCACTCAACTCGACCGGCACGCTGAATTTCAGCCGCCGGATAACGGTGGCGGAATCCAGTCCGGTCTGGATGATCGAAACTCCTTCGTTGCGGGCGCCTTCCAACACCCAGGGATCGACCGGACGGTTGCCGGTGATGATCATCAAACGCAATTTCCGGGAGATGGATTTCAGATGAATATCCGGGCGGTCGCCGACGATCATTGCCAGTTCATGATTGTTGTCGGGCAGATGTTCGTCGAAAACATCCGGGCTCATCGCAGCGACATAGACTTCAAAAACCTGAGTAAGATCACCGTCCTTAACGGTCAGCACTTCGCCGTCAAGCACCTGATTGATCAGAAAGATCGAACTTTTTATCCGGCGTCCGGTCAAACTGGAACCGGCATCGTTGCCGATACTCAGCAAATTGTCCAGCAGCGCCATGCAGCTGAGCATACCGAGAAATCCGCCATCTTCATCGACGACGGGCAGCCGGGAAAATCCGGATTCGCGTAACGCTCCGACCGCATCAAAGAGGGTGCATCCGCTGGTGATGACCGGAACATTTTCCATAATATCCTGCACGCGCACATAAACATCGTTGCGGCACGGCGGCGCCTGGACATTGAAGCGGCGCAGCAGAAAAGCCGCACGGTCAGGCAGAATACCCGGACACAGGGCGGTTATATTTTCATATCCCTGACGGGAACGCAGTTCAGCCAGAGCAACAGCGCCGGCAATACTGTCAATATCGGGGTTGCGGTGACCGCAGACAAAGATTTGCGGTCCGGACGGCAAAGAATTCGATCTTTTCAAAATTTCCTCTTTTCTGTCAGTTCCCCCGGTGGGAACTATAAAACATTTCTTTTTGTACTCTGATAAAAAATATCACAAAAACAGCAATTTTTCAAGTTGATTATGATTATTTGACCTGCTATATTATCCTTATGACACAGAAAATTCACATTGTAGACCAGCATCATCAGGTCTTGCTCAGCTGGGCGGAACTCCGCCGCGAATTACCGGAGTCCCCGTCGGTATGGAGTCTGGATTATCACACCGATACCATGCCCGCATTCCGCGGAGAACGGCAACCTCCGTCAGCCGGAGACTTCCGGAATCCGGAAACAGTGGAAAAAGCCGTCGCCGTACTGCGCCACGATGAACACTTTGACTGGGCGCTGCGAGCCGGTATTGCAAGCGAGATCAATCTCGGTATTTGCGGAGCGGAAACCGACATCATCGCCCATCCGTCAATAAATGTCCGCCGTCCGGCAGGATTCCCGGAACCGGAGACGATACTCAACGCTCCGGAAGATGCCCGTGCCGCGCTGGAAAATTTTCTTTCAGATGCGAATTTGCTTCAGCTGTTCCCCCGGCTCCCCGTCTGCGGAGAAAAATATATTCTGGACATCGATTGCGACTGCATTCTCTGCCGCAAAGCGCTCTTTCCGGAAAGATCAGAAATTCTGGATTACCTGCTGAAAAATGCCGCATTGATCACCCTTTCCACCGAAAATGACTGGGTAAAAATATTGAAACTTCCCGGTGAAACCATCACCGGAAACGAAATCGCCGGAATTATCCAAGCTGAAGCAGAAACACTTCAGCGTTCAAATCCGTCTTTGATATAACTGATGATCATCTTGAAAAAACTGGTTCTCCTCAAGTCTTAATTAAACATACCACAGAATCAGCATAAATTCAAATTACCCCCCGCCTGCTTCCCGCCGCCGGAAAAGATTTTCACAGCAACTTTCCTCCAATTTTCCCGTGCAGAGGGGTTGTAAAATCGCTTTACAAGAGGTATATTATATGAGATGTATTGTAGAAAAAGTATTATATACAAAAACATATTTCAAGAAAGGTTTTACAAATGGCTAAAAATCTGGTCGATTCCATCTCCATGGAAGTCAAAGAATCCGGTGTCTGCACCCGTGAATTCTCCTTTTCCGTCAGCGCTGACGACGCCAAGAGCGAAAGCGCCAAAGTCCTGAACAACATCGCCGGTATGGTTCAACTCCCCGGTTTCCGCGCCGGCAAAGCCCCGATCGGCATGGTCAGCAAAAAGTATGCCGCCGAAATCGTCGACGAACTCCGCAGCCGTTACCTCAGCGCCGCCGTCAGCAAGATCGAAGCCGACAAGTCCCTCGATCTGCTCAGCCTGCGGATCAAAAACCTCGACGAAGTCAAGGTCAACGAAGTCTGCAACTTTGTCTTTGAAGCTGTTTCCGCTCCGGAATTTGAACTGGGCGACTACGCTTCCATCAAACTCGATATCCCCGTCGACGCCGTCACCGAAGAAGCCATCGCCGAACGCCTTGACCTCTACCGCAATATGTACGGCACCTACGGCGATGCCGATACTCCTGCTCAGAAAGAAGACATGCTCAAAGTCGACTACAAAGGTGACTTTGCCCTCGCCGAAGATGCTCCGGCTTCTCTGAAACGCCAGATCGAAGCTGCCGACAGTTTCATGTGGCTCAACGAACCCGAAAACATCCCCGGATGCATTGAAGCACTCACCGGCGCCGAAGTCGGCAAAGAATACAACTTCACCGCCAACTACCCCGCCGACTACCGCGAAGCGGAACTCGCCGGCAAAAGCGTTGCCTACACTGTCAAAGTTTCCGCCATCCAGCGCCGCAAAGCGTTGACTGATGACGAACTCATCGCCCGCACCAACTCCGAAAGCATGGACAAACTGACCGACAACGTCCGCAAGTCCCTCGAAGCCGATGCCGAGCAGAAACGCCGTCAGGAAGCGGTCGAAGCCTACTACAAGAAACTCGACGAATCCATCGCTCAGTTCGATCTGCCCGAATTCCTCGTTGAAACCGAAATCCAGAAGGCTCTCGAAAAACTCGCCCGCGAAACCGTCAAAGACGAAGCCGGCGCCGAAAAATTCAAAGCCGAACTCAATGAACACCGCGCCGCTGTCGAAGCCGATGCCAAAGCCGCTGTCCGCCGCTCCCTCATCCTTCGCAAAGCCGCTATAGCTGAAAAGGTCGAAGTTTCCGACAATGAACTCAATTTCCAGCTTGATATGATGAGCCGTTACTATGGTTTCAAAGCCAAAGAAATGCGTTCCACTCTGGAGAAAAACGGCGGGATCGATGAACTCCGCACCGATCTCATCAACGGCAAAGTCCTCGACAAACTCTCCACCGCTGCGCTCAACTGAGCGCATTGATGCCGCATCAAACCGGGGCGCTGGGTGAAAAATTTAAGGAATATATCATGAATCAAGTCAAATCTTATCTGGTTCCGACCGTTATTGAACAAACCAGTCAGGGCGAACGCGCTTTTGATATCTACAGCCGTCTGCTCAAAGACCGGATCGTTCTGCTCGGCACCCCTATTGATGATGCTGTGGCAAATCTGGTCATTGCCCAGCTGCTCTTTTTGCAGGCGGAAGATCCCAAAAAGGATATCGAACTCTACATCAACAGTCCCGGCGGAAGTGTCACCGCAGGACTTGCGATATACGATACCATGCAGATCCTCTCCTGCGATGTCAAAACCTACTGCCTCGGACAGTGCGCCAGCATGGGTGCTGTCCTGCTGGCAGCCGGTGCCCCCGGCAAGCGCTTTGCTCTGCCCAACAGCCGGATCATGATCCATCAGCCCTGGGGCGGCGCCGAAGGTACTGCCGCTGACATCAGTATTCAGGCAAAAGAGATTCTGCGCCTCAAGGCTATGCTCAACGGCATTCTCTCCAGCCACTCCGGTCAACCGCTCAAGAAGATCGAAAAAGACACTGAACGTGACTTTTTCATGAGCGCCGAAGAGGCCGTTGCCTACCATCTGGTCGACAGTGTCATCTACCCCGGTAAGAAGTCCGGAAAGTAAATTCTATCCGGGAAAATCATCCAATGGCGAATAATAAAGGTAAAATCCAGTGTGCTTTCTGCGGTCAGAGTCCTGATTCAAGAAAGAAAGATCTGTTTTTCCTCCCCAGCATGTATGAGGGATTGAGCATTTGTACAGAATGTCTGGAAAAAGCAAATTCCTATCTCAATGACACCAAGTCCGAAAAACCGGGCAAAAACCAAGCATCCGACTATCTGCGCAAACTCAAAGTGCCGGTTCCGGAAGAGATCAAAGCCGAACTCGACCGCTGTGTTATCGGACAGGATTATGCGAAAAAAGTTCTTTCGGTTGCAGTTCACAACCATTACCACCGGTTGAAAAGTCACCTCTCCGGAGTTTCTGACGCGCTCCCGGCGGAACTCAAAGATGTCCGGCTCGACAAAAGCAACGTTCTGCTGCTCGGCCCCACCGGCAGCGGTAAAACTCTGCTTGCCCAGACCCTTGCCAATATGCTGGATGTCCCCTTTGCCATCGCAGATGCAACGACCCTGACCGAAGCCGGATACGTCGGTGAAGATGTGGAAAACATTCTGCTCCGGCTCTATCAGGCTTCCGGAAACGATATTGAACGCACCCAGATCGGCATCATCTATATCGATGAATTGGATAAAATTTCCCGCAAAGGCGAAAATGCCTCCATTACCCGTGATGTTTCCGGCGAAGGTGTTCAGCAGGCGCTGCTCAAGATCCTCGAAGGAACCGTCGCCAACGTCCCGCCCCAAGGCGGCAGAAAACATCCCAATCAGGAATTTCTCCACATCGACACCACCAATATCCTCTTTATCTGCGCCGGAGCATTCGTCGGTTTGGATAAACTTATAAAACGGCGCAAAGGCAGCCGGGTACTCGGCTTCGACGATGCCGGAAAAACTGTACTGGATGATGAAGATGAAAGCCGCAACCCACTGCTGGACTGCGAACCGGAAGATCTGGTTCACTTCGGACTCATCCCCGAACTGGTCGGTCGGCTTCCAGTCATCTCCGCCCTCGACGCCCTCGATGAAGAAGCGTTAGTCCGGGTGCTGTGCGAACCGCGCAACGCGCTGGTCAAACAGTACCGTAAACTTCTCGCCCTTGAGGGAGTTGAACTTGAATTCACTCACGATGCCCTTAAAGAGATCGCTGCCAATGCCGTCAAACGCGGTACCGGTGCGCGCGGACTCCGGGCTCTGATGGAAGAATTGATGCTTGATATTATGTTCACAGCCCCCTCCGGCAACTCCGGAACCCGTTGTGTTATTGATGCTGAACAAGTCCGGGGAGAAGCAAAAATTGAACTCTGCAAAATTTGACACCTCTACTCAAAACACCATCCAGATCATTGCTGAGACCGATTCATTCGCAGCGTTCAACAATGACGATAGTGACATTGCCGCTTCTCTGCCGGTCAAACCGCAGGAGCGCTACAAATTCATCCGCAGTATCGGTTTCGGCGGCATGAAAGGTGTTCTGCTGGTTCATGACAGCGATACCGACCGTGATGTGGCGATGGCGCTGATGCCGGATTTCCGCAACCGTCCGCAGCGGGACCTCAACCGCTTCGTGCGTGAAGCAAAGATCACGGCAAGACTTGAACATCCCAACATTGTTCCGGTTTACGACATCGGCATCGATGGTTCCGGTTCGCCGTTTTTTGTCATGAAATATCTTCACGGTAAAACATTGGCAACCGTGCTTCACCAGAAGCATCACAAGAAAAATGATGCGGAATTCCCGTTGGAACGGCTTTTGCAAGTATTGATCCGGATCTGCAACGCAGTCGCGTTTGCTCACAGCAAAGGCATCTGCCATCTCGATCTGAAACCTGCCAATATCATCTGCGGCGATTACGGTGAAGTTCAAGTCATCGACTGGGGACTTGCCGCCGCCGGAACTGATGACTTTGATTCCGGATTACTGCAGGGTACCCCCGGATACATGTCGCCGGAATTCATCCGTTCCAAAGGCAAAGAACGCCCGGGCCCCGCAGCTGACATCTATGCCATCGGAGCAATACTCTACGCGATAATAGCCAATGATACTCCCTACAACGGACTGTCGCCGCAGGAAATTCTGCACCGTCAGGTCGAAGGCAGAATCCCCTACCCCTCCAGTAAAAATGCCAACGTGAATCCCGGTCTGGAAGCGATCTGCATGAAAGCACTCTCGCTCGAACCGGAAGATCGTTACAAATCCATATTGGAAATGCGCCGGGACATCTTCAACTGCCTTGACGGTTATCCATGTAAAGCCGAAAAGCCCTCTTTACTGCGCCGGGCATTGCTTTTTGCCAAGCGGAAATGGACGACTCTGGTGCTTTTGACTCTGGCAGTGCTGGTGGCATTGCTGGCGATAATGCTGATAACTTCATGATTGAATTTTATTCAGATAATACCATGACGACCAGGAAAAAAAAGATTGCGCTCCTCGGGGTGACCGGTTCCATCGGACAGAGCAGTTGTGCTGTAATCGACAATTACAGCGAGCGTTTTGAAACAACTCTTGTTGCCGCAAGAAGCAGTATTTCCCAACTTGCGGAATCTGCCGCCCGGCTCAATGCTTCGATCGCCGTCACCACCGACTGTACCAAAACTGCCGAACTTTCGGCGGCGCTTCCGGAAAATATCCGCTGTGCATCAGGGATGGAGACAATCATCGACACCGTCACTTCAGATGCCGTTGATATCGTCCTCTGCGCCATCATCGGTACTGCCGGTATCCGCCCGGTGCTTGCCGCCATTGAAGCCGGGAAGACTATTGCGCTTGCCAGTAAAGAGGTCATGGTCGCTTCCGGCGATCTGGTCAATGCCGCGCTGAAAGCCAATCCGCAAGCGAAATTGATTCCGGTGGACAGCGAACACTCCGGCGTATTTCAGCTGCTTTCCGGGCGCACTCCGGAAGAAATCGACACCATCTGCCTCACGGCAAGCGGCGGACCTTTCCGCACCTGGGATGCGGAAAGAATTGCCAACGCAACCTTGGCGGATGCCTTGAAACATCCCACCTGGCAAATGGGACAAAAGATCACCATCGATTCGGCAAGCATGATGAATAAAGCCCTCGAACTGCTGGAAGCAAAATATCTCTTTCACCGGTATAATGCCAAATTGGATGTCCTTGTTCACCCGCAGTCTGCAGTTCACGCGCTGATCGAATTCAATGACGGTTCGATGCTCGCCCAGTGCAGTTGTCCGGACATGAAACTCCCGATCGCTTACGCGCTGAACTATCCGGAACGCATTGCTTTCCCCGGAAAACAACTTAAACTTGCCGAGTTGAAAACATTGGAATTCTTTGCCCCTGACCGTAAAAAATTTCCGGCATTCGACTTTGCCGATGCCGCACTTGCCGCCGGAGGTACGCTCCCATGCGCCATGAATGCCGCCAATGAAGTCGCGGTGGAACGCTTCTGCCGGGGCGAGATCAAATTCGGCGATATTTACAAAATAATCTCTGCCGTAATGGATAAGTGGCATAATGAAGCACAAATCTCGCTGGAACAACTTGAAAACGCCGATCAGGAAGCCCGATGCAAAGCCCGCGAAGTGACACTGTAAAATCCGCCTGGCACCAACTGTCGCCCCGCCAGTATACTGGAATATTTCTGGTAGCGGCAGCGTTGCTGCGTTTGCCGGGATTATTCGGAGAAATGCAGTATGATGAGTTGTGGAGCTGCGCGGTGTTCTCCGACAAAAGTATCTTCAGAATACTTATCGATGTCGAACTGCCTAACAATCATCCGGTCAATTCGCTGATTTTGAAAATGCTTGCCGCCATCTCTGCTGAGCCGTGTTTCCTGCGGCTGGGCGTGTATATTGCCGGAGTGATTGCAGTCATTCTTTGCGGAAAAATCGCATACCTTGCCACCGGCAAACGCAGTGCAGAGATCGCGGCTATGATTCTGGCATCGACATCTCCGGCGCTGATCCTTTACAGTACAATCGCAAGGGGATATATTTTCCAGATACTGGGATTGCAGTTGTGTATTCTGGGGATGTTCGCCAATGTGCGCGATGCCGGAGCGCGCCGGGTGCTTCCGGCAGTGATCGGCGGTGGGATACTCTGCTGTCTGTCAGTTTCCAGCGGAATAATGTTTCTCGCAATCGCCGCAGCAGGATATTTGCTGTTGGCTCCCGGAAAGTACCGTTTCAACCGCAATATGCTGATTTCCGCCGGAGTCCTGCTGATTCTGGTACTGGGCTACTATCTGCCGCTATATCCGAAATTGCAAAGCGCCCGGCGCTGGGGCACAGTCATCTCCAGTTTCGGAGAATGGTTGAATTTTGCATTCACCATCCTGCGGAGCCAGTTGCCGTGTTTCACTGCGTTGCCGGTATTGGCAGGAGTGATTTTCATACCGGCAATGAGAAAAGTTTTTCTGCTGACCCTGCTGCCGCTGATATTCGCACTGCTGACCAAAGCCGGACAGGAACGGGTCTATCTGGTGCTGACTCCGGCATATATCATCATTGCCGCAGCAGGCTTCGGTGAACTATTCCGGAGATTTGAAAAATGGAGAAAAACGTTGGTGATTGTTCTGATCGCCGGATGCACGGTCAATTATACCATATTCCCGGATGTGTGGAAACGTCCTGCTCCATCGGCTGATTTGAAAGAAGCACTCCGCTATACCGATGAAACTGTTCTGCCGATACTCCCGGCGTCAGAAGGTATGCCGATAATCATGAATTCACCCAAACTCCGGGAAGAGTTGGAAATAAGAGCATTCAAGGGCCTCTCCGGATTGCTGATAATCAACACTCCGGAGGGAAAATTGAATGGCGGCGACTTCACCGATTCCGAAAAAATCATCGATTTCCCGCTGAAAGGTGTGATTTCCGAAAAACCTGCCGGCAGAATATATTTACTTCATCCCACCTACGATCCGGCAAAAATCCACGGCTGGGCATTTCTTATCCTCACCGGAGAACCTCCGGAAACACTGATCAACTACCCCGGAGAAAAAATCCGGCTCAATATCTGGCTGAATAAACGATACAAACTTTTTATCTGCCGGGTAACTGATCAACCCTTGCCGTATATCGCAAACACTGTATATTACCAGATACTGGAGGGCAAATGAAACAATCAACCGGAAAAATTCGCTTGGTACTCCTCTTTGTCCTGATGTCAATTTTTGCACCGTCTTCCATCCCGCAGGTCAAAGCCTTTGAACCATCTTCGCTGATAACGGCACTGCCGCAAGCTGCACAATTGGCACAAACCTGGAGCCCGCAACTGATCCGAACCTTGAATTCGACCGGAACCGGATTTCTGAAAATCGGAACCGCAATATTCAATATATTCAAATTGCCTTGGGGATTGCTGCAATCAACCCTGGGCGCACCATTCGGCTTTTTCGATCATGGCGTGCAAAATATGGGACAGGGTTTGCTCGCCCCATGCGAACTCGTACTGCAAGTCCTGCTGCTCCCTGTCCGCATAATCAGTCTGGGATCGATATACTGAATATGGGGGAAGGGAAAAACTTTTTTTCACGAGAAAAAAAGTTTTTCCCTTCCCCCATACCCCCATCCTTTTTCAAAAAAAGCGGGGTATGTTTTGCTCACGTTGTTCGCAAAACGGGAAATATAAACTTATCATATCCTTACTCACGAAGTGAGCGCTTCACGTTTGCCGCAGGCAAACGCTTCACATTGCGGAGCAATGCTTCATGCAGGATTTATCCTGCGCTTCACATCCCATACCCCCATCCCTTTTCAAAAAAAGCGGAGAGGGTTTGCTCCCGTTGGTCGCAAACGGGTAATACTCACGGAGTGAGCGCTTCATGTTTGCCGCAGGCAAACTCTTCACGTTGCAAAAATCCCGGTTATTTTATAATCGCGCGCAGTCCGATGCCTGCAGGAAGAACACGTCCGGTGGATTCCGGGATATACATTTCGCCGCCGTCGATTTCACATTTACCGAAGACCTCTTCCACGATCCGGGAAAGCACCATCAGCGAAAATCCTGGCGAGTGACAACTCAACACCACCGTAAACGGCCGGTCGGGTTTACGTAATTTCCGGCAGTTATCCAGCAGTTTGGGCAGATCATTTTCGATTTTCCACAACTGACCGCTGGGGCCTCTGCCGAAGGTCGGGGGATCGAGCGCGACCAGATCATAGAGCGAATTGCGCCGTTCCTCACGCTGGACAAAACGGTTTACATCTTCAGTTATCCAGCGCACCGCATTGGGGATATTGGGATTGAGCGCCTGATTTTCCCTGCCCCATTCAATCATGCCGCGGGCGGCATCGATGTGGCAGACTTTGGCGCCGCCGGCAGCCATTGCCAGCGACCCCAGCCCGGAGTAGGCAAAGAGGTTGAGAGTATCCATATTGCGGCAATTCTGCCGGAAATATTCCCAATTGCGGAATTGTTCGGCGAAAAATCCGAGATGTCCGAAGCCGGTCGGTTTGATTTTGATCGTCATTTTTCCCAGAACGCAGTTCCAGGTTTCGGGAAGAGCTTCGCGGTTGCGCCATTTGCCGTTGCCGGAACTGTCGCGGACAAATTCAGAAACGGCGGCTTTCCATTCGCGCTCCGGCAATTCCGGTTTCCAGAAAGCATTCAACGCCGGTCGGATGATACGGTAAGGTCCGACCTGTTCAAGTTTTTTCAAATTCCCGCTGTCGAGGAGTTGATATTCGTTATTCATCAGATATTCTCCGCCCGGTAAATCTGTTCACCCCGGCGCACGGTAAAGAGCGGCCGGTTACTTCCCAATTCAAAAACAGCAAGGTCTGCCCGTTTGCCGGGAAGCAGGATTCCCCGGTCATCGAAACCGAAGTGGCGGGCAGGAGTGATGGTAACAGCTTCTGCGGCACGGGTTTCAGAAAGGTGACCGCAACTCATCAAACTGTGCCATCCGGAATCCAGCATGGTGGTGGTACCGGCAAGTTTTCCTTCGGCATTCTGCGAAAATCCTCCGATCACCCGGATCTCCGAAGGTCCGATCCGGTAATCGCCGTCCGGCATTCCGGAAGCCATGGTACAGTCGCTGATACCGATCAGACGGTGACCGGGTTTACAACGGCACGCCAGATCGACCATACGGGAGTGAACATGACGGCCGTCAATGATCAATTCCACCGTAACGCGGTCATCAGTAAGGGCAATACCGGCAAGTCCGACCTGCCGTTGGTGCAGAGGTTCCATCCCGTTGAACAAATGAGTGCAGTGGGTGGCACCGGCATCGATCGCGCGGCGGGTCTGGCTTTCATTGGCAAGGCTGTGTCCCATGGAAGCGATAACATTGTTTTCTTTAAGCAGTTGGATAAGTTTCTCCGCATCGCGCAATTCCGGAGCGAAAGTCATGATCTTGACCATGCCTTCACCGGCATCGATAAGTTCTTTGGCGAAAACCGGATCAATGCTGCACAGCACTTCATGAGGCTGGGAACCGGCACGTTTCGGATTGAGGAACGGGCCTTCGATATTTATCGCCAGAGCATCGGCACCGGGGAGCGGCTGCCGCATGGCGCGAACCAATTGCCGGATATTTTCCAGCATGAGTTCCTTGCTGTCGGCGACGACGGTGGGGAAAAATCCGGTAACGCCGCGTTCGCCGAGGATGCGGCTCATCGCCGCCAGGTCACAAGGAGAGGTCATACAACGGGAACAGTCACATCCTCCGGCACCGTGGATATGGGTATCCAGAAATCCCGGAGCGATATATGCCCGGTTGAAGCGGCAAACTTCGATCTCCCGTTCAACGGTAAAGCCGGAAACGCCGCCGACACCGATGATACGTTCATTTTCGCACAGCACGGCACCGTGAGGTATAAGCCGGTCAGGAGTGATCAGATAATCTGCGATATAAAGTCGCCGTACCCGTTTTTTTTCCATATTCATTCCACTTTCAAACTTCAATTTATTCCGGAGAATAATATACCGCTATCATCAGTTTTTTTCAAGTGCCGCCAGTATCCGCAACGCGGTATCCCGGGGAGAATCTCCGGTTTCCGGAACGATTTTCAAAGCCGCGTGCTGTTCAAACACCTGCCGCCGCGCCGCATTGCTGCGGATGAATTCAGTTTCCGGGTCAGCAGCTGAACTCAAAAATGGCGGCAATCCTCCGGCACATACCCGGCTCCAGGCAACGTTGTCCGGCACATCCAGCCAGATGACACTGCCCAGACCGGAAAGAATATCTTCTGTCACAAAGCAATTGGACAAGGCCCCTCCGCCCAATGCCACGACCCGGGCGCCGGAACGGGAAGAAATTTCACGAAGCGTATCGGCTTCCAAACGGCGGAACTCTGCTTCGCCGAGGGTGCGATAGATCTCACGGACACTCTTTTCCGGGGTGCCGGGATGGCGGGCGTGCCACAATTCAAACAGGGCATCGTCAGAATCAATAAAATCTGCCGCGAGCAAGGCGGCAAGGGCTTTCCCGGAAACGCTTTTGCCGCAATGTTTGATGCCGCAAAGAGCCAGCCGTGCAGGACGGGGCTTTTTGTAACCGAGCCATGCACCGCGCAAAAGTTTACCACGCTTGAAAAGTTCTTCAAAACGGTCAAAATCGCCGCTTTCTATAGCGGATTTGAAATGCCGGTACTGATGTTCAAAACGTTCAAGCGCCGCTAAAACTGCCGGCGCATTGCTCTCCATGATCCCGCGCCACATGGCAGGATTGCTGGAAGCGATCCGGGTAGTGTCCCGGAAGCCGGTGGCGCATCCGGCAAAGTGACGGCGTTGATATTCCGGGTCAGGCGCTTCAAGGATGCTCAACGTCATGGCGC
The DNA here is from genome assembly GCA_015061805.1 of Lentisphaerota bacterium. Taxonomy (GTDB): domain Bacteria; phylum Verrucomicrobiota; class Lentisphaeria; order Victivallales; family Victivallaceae; genus UBA1784. The sequence goes on from SUVV01000007.1 coordinate 76,967, forward strand.
TCGCCAGCAGATGCAGGACGTGACTGGTGTCTGCCACAAGTTCATCGTGGGCGGCGGCACTGATACGTTCGACCCGGGCGGCACCGGCGGCGAGCCACATATCCCGACAGAGGATCACATCTTTTTCATCGGCGTTATCCGGGGGGACGATAAATACATCGGCATTGTTATACAATTCAGCAAAAGATGCTTCGCATCCGCTTTTTTCAGTACCTGCCATCGGGTGACTGCCGACAAAGTGCAGTTCCGGAAATTTCGCTGCCGCCTGACAGATATCCAGTTTCACACTGCCGATATCGGTAACGACAGAAGCCGGAGGAAGATAACGCGAACATTGTTCAAACATGGAGATCGCTGACTCGACCGGCATACACAATACTGCGATATCAGCAGTTTTCAACAGTTCCGGCAATTCGGAGAAAACCTCATCACCAACGTGATTTTCCATCGCCCAGCGGCGGGTTTCTTCGCGGCGCGCCCAGACGCCCACCCGGAAACGCGCATCTTTTGTCAGCGCTTTTGCCAGCGAACCGCCCAAAAGTCCGAGACCGACGATTGCCGCATTGATCTTTTTTTCCATCATCGCATCATCACTCCAAAGGTACAGCGAAAGTATAAATTTCGCCCATATACTGCCACGCTGCCGCCGGGAAATAATTTTCCAGATACAGCGGTTTGTTATACAGAACGACCGGACGGAACTGCCGGATGTATCTGTCAAGTTTCACATCATAATCGGGATATACTGTTTCTTTCATCCAGATGAACTGCGGATGAGAAAAATCACTTTCAGGCAGCAGAACGCTCCACAAGCCATCCGTAGTGCAGTTGAGTACACCGCGTTTGCGGATATGTTCCGGCAGAGAATCGAACAAACTGCGAACTCCGGAAATCATCCGGTTTTCTGCAGTCGTAAGTTTCATGCCGCGAATTCCCGGCACCGCAGCCACCGCCCGCCGGGGACTTTCAATCAAACGGTTTACCGCGGCGTTGATGCGGATAAATCCTGCGGCAAGAAAAACTATCACCAGCAGCAACGCTGCCATGCGGCAGACCGCACGGTAACACTCTTTTGCGAACCAGAGTTTCTGAAAACTCAACACCCAGAAGCCGAAGAATGGAACCCCTGCCCAAAAGAGGTGACGGACACATGGAACCGGATAATACTGATGCCATGCCCCGAGCGCAAATATGCTCAACGTGCAGATCATCAGATTTTCTTTCAGAACCGATTTATCAGCCGCCGCCCGGCGGACTCCGATAAACAGCCACACCATAGCAGCGATCGGCAATAATCCGAAAATGGAATCCCACAAACCGAGATCCGTAGTAAACGGGAAGAGTGATTCGGCAAAATAACTCCAGCTGCCGCGGCCGCCCCGGCCGTGGACGAAGTTCAGAACAAATTTCCAGCATTGCAGAACAAAATCATGCCATGCCCCGGTGCAAAACAGATATATTCCTGCTGAAACAACCGTCACCAGCATACCGCAAGCCACCCACACGCAGTTTCTAATCAACCTCCGCGCCCGCGGTTTTCCCGGTAAATCCAGCATGATTTCAAAGAAAAGAGCGATCAGGAGAGCAAGCAAAGTTACCACTCCCACCGGATGACGGGCAAGGAAAGTCAACCCGGCGGCAACTCCGGCTGCTCCGGCAAAATACCAGCGCTTCCCATCAAAAAATTTCAATATAAAAAGCAATGCCAGCAGAGAAAAAAACAGTGCAAAAATACTGCTCCAGGCATGAAATGTCACCATCGTATCCGGCATCAACACCCAGAACATCAGCAATATCAGATTGCGCCACCGGGCAGAAAGCAGAGGTCTCCACAAAAAATCGAGCAGTACACCGATCGCCGCATAAAAAAGTACTGACAAATATTTCATTGCCAGCAATTCACCGCCGCCGAGCCAAACCGCGCCCCCTTGCAGCAGCGGCGACAATAGTCCGTACTGGCAGAAAACATCGCGGAATACCGTCTGACCGGCAGCCACCCGCAACGCCGGGATAAACATCACACCGTCATGGTGAAAATCCAACCCCAACGGGGCAAACGCGCCGAACCAGATCAGAGAAATAAGAAAGATAAACAGAGCCCGCAAAACAGAGAAAAACAATTGTTTCCCGGCGGAGGGGAGTTCCGGCGACCGGAGATCGGAGGCAACAGACGGTGAATTTTCTTCTTTATCAACCATTCCGACAGTCAAATTCACTGCGCCGCAGGCGCATTTTCCGGAGGATACTTGAGAAGTTTTGCCACATCACCGGCGGTTTCCACCGCGTTGACGATACGCTGATTCAACCCGAATTCAACGCATTCCGCAGAAACCCGGATGGCGTTACGCACCGCGATCGGATTTGAACCGCCGTGACCGATGATACAAATTCCGTTGATACCGAGCAACGGTGCTCCGCCTATAACATCGGAAGACCCGAAGGCTTTCAATTCAGTAAAAGCGTTTTTGGCGAGAACCGCTCCCATGACCCGGAGCGCATTTTTGGTAAGCACCTGCTTGAGCCAGAAAATAGTGGAACGCGCCAGACCTTCGGCGCTCTTGAGCATGACGTTTCCGGAAAAACCGTCAGAAACGACAACATCGGCTTCACCTTCAAAAGCGGCATCCGCCTCCACATTACCGATAAAGTTGATCGGCAGTTGTTCAAGCCGTTTGAATGCTTCTTTGGTAAGTTCGTTACCCTTGATATCCTCTCCGCCGACACTGAGCAGACCGACCCGCGGCGCTTCTTTGCGGTAGAGGTACTGGGCATAGACATTGCCCATCAAGGCAAATTGCACAAGATTGAGCGCAGTACAATCAGTATTGGCTCCGGCATCCATCAAAAGAAAACGGCCGGTCTTGCTGGGCATGCTTGCCGCCAGCGCCGGACGATCGATACCCGGCAGAGTCCGGACGAGAACTTTGGTTGCCGCCACAGTGGCGCCGGTGTGCCCCGGGGTCGCCATGGCATCGATTTTCTTTTCTTTAAGCAAACGTGCCAGAACGGTGATGGATGAATCCCGTTTGGCACGCAATGAAATCGCCGACTGTTCAGACATTTCACAAACAGAGGGCGCATGAACCAGTTCAATGCGCTTGTGTCCGGTCAGTCCGTATTTTTCGAGATAGAACTCGACCCGCTCTTTATGACCGGCGAGCACGACTTCAATCGACGGAAAATCGACGAGGGCCTGAGCCAGACCCTCGATCACGACACCGGGGGCGAAATCTCCCCCCATAGCATCAACGCCGATTCTCATAGACCGGATTACCGTCAAGCACTGTTACTGGCAGATCCTGTACGAAACTTACGCTTCGACAGAAACGACCTGTTTGCCGTTGTACTGACCGCAGGCGGTGCAGACCCGATGAGGCATGACCGGAGCCTTGCAGTTCGGGCAATAAGTTGCGGCGACGCCTTCGTAACGGTTGGCGGCCTTGCGCTGACGGCGCTGCATACGGGAAGTTTTGCGTTTTGGAACAGCCATTTTCAAACTCCTTCAATATTTAACTGTAATAAATTCACAAAAATTTCAAATTTGCAATCTCTATAATATAGCACACCCGATGCCATTTACAAGTATCTATTCAAAAAAACTTACCGATATCCCGGAAAATTTTTTCCAAAAAGGTTTTCAGAAGCAATTTTCCGTGGTACAAACCGGACGGTTTGAACACCGTCCATCGATCAGGTCATGCCCCCTGCACGATATCCCTGAGCAGAGCGGCACGGTTGCTGGTAACAGAATCGACTCCGCAATCGATCAGCGCCTGAGCCTGATGGGGATTGTCGACCGTCCAGACTGCGAAGATCTTACCTGCCTTGTGAACCGCTTCGACCAGAGCGGCATCGATATCGGGATGACAGTTGCCGTCGATACCGTCAACACCGAGTTCATCCAATTTGGCGATCAACTCTTCCGCAGTGACGATACCGTACTCCCGAACCAGATTATTGAGCCACAACGCACGGAATTCCGGCATGGCAATCTTGATATCGCGGATGAGTTCTTCGGAAAAACTGATAAAAACGACCTGCTCCGGAGCAAGTCCGGCAGCGGTGACTTCAGCCTTGACAGCCGGAACCAGGGCGGGATTGGTGCCTTTGAGTTCGATATAATATTCCCGGTTTTTACCGATGTATTGGAAAGTTTCTGAAAGAAGCGGGATTTTTTCGCCCGGATACTCTTTTTCAAATCCGCCGGAAACAGTCAACTGCTGCAGTTCGGCGTAGGAAGATGATTCGATCAGAACTTTGGCACTGCCCATACGCCAGGTGGAATTATCATGACCGACCACGACTTTGCCGTCGGTGGTCAGATGCACATCGCACTCCATACCATCGGTGTTGCGTTCCAGAGAAAGCCGGAATGCCGCAATTGTATTTTCGGGAGCATCGTGAGATTCGCCGCGATGAGAAATCCATTTAACCATAATGCACTCTCCTTGATTTCAGAGATTGATACCTTCAAGAGAAGCGATCGAATTGACGTTGAACACTGCGATTTCCGGCAGAGCACGGCTGCAGAGTTTGGTCAGGACGTTTCCGGGTCCGAATTCGATCATAGTATCACCGCCGGCGGCAGCCATGGCCTGAACGCATTCGTGCCAGCGGACGGAACCGGCGACCTGTTTTGCCAGATTGTCACGAAGTTCGTCAGCATTTCCGGCGACAGCGGCAGTGTAGTTGTGCCAGACCGGGATTTCCGGAAGTCTGATCTCGGTTTCAGCGAGAACAACCTGAAGTTTTTCACCGGCATCAGCCATCAAACGGGAGTGGAAAGCGCCGGCGACATTGAGTTCGATCGCCTTGCGGATGCCGCGTTCTTTGAGCATGGCGCAGGCGGCGGAAACTTTTTCTTTTTCGCCGGAGATAACGATCTGGGCAGGACTGTTGAAGTTGGCAACATCGATGCCGCATTCAGCGCAGACTTCCCGGATGACCGCCAGATCGCCGTTGAGGATGGAAGCCATACCGCCGTTGGTGGCATTGCAGGCGGCATCCATCAGTTCGGCACGTTTGGCAAGCAGTTTGAGACCGGTGACAAAATCAAAAGCGCCGCCGGCATAAAGCGCGCCGTATTCACCGAGGCTCAACCCGGCACAGCCGACCGGAGTGACACCGGGGAATTTCTCCTGAAACGCCGCTAAAGCGGCACAACTGACAGTATAGATGGCGACCTGGCAGTAGCGGGTCTGAGTAAGTTTTTCCTCCGGGCCCTCAAAGATGATGGAACTCAAAGAGTAGCCGAGTTCAGCATCTGCAGTTTTGAAGATTTCAGCAGCAGCCTTGGAAGATTCGGCAAGATCCTTGCCCATACCGACGCACTGGGCGCCCTGACCGGAGAAGACAAAAAACGGTTTCATAAAAAAAGTTCCTGTTGTAAAGTTGCAATTCAAAAAAAACACAAAACGCGCATTCCGGCATAACACCAACAAAAATGCGCGCAGATAAAATAGTGCAAAAACCGCATAAAATCAAGTTTTTACACAAAAAAAAGCCTATTTTACAGATGTTTTTTCCAACTCTTCCAATGCTTCAACGGCTTCCTGATAACCGCCGGCGGCGGCGAGGCGCAAATAGTGGACAGCCATTTTCCGGTCTTTGGGAACACCCTCTCCGTAAAGACAGCACATGCCATAATTATACTGTGCATAAGCATTTCCCTCTTCAGCGGCGTATCCCATCCAGCGTGCCGCTTCGCGGTCACCGGAATATTCCTGCACCGCACAGCCGGAAGCCAGAAGCGCACCGGTCAATATTGCCAAAAATCTGAATTTCATAATTTCTCCGAAGTGTTTATATTTTCCGTAATATAACACAGAAAAACATCTTTTGCAAACTTTACAGCAATGATTCAATTCAATTCTGCAGTTTGAGTTTTATCTGCTTCCAGTCGGCCTTGCGGATGAGCCGGGGAATATTGAAATAGATCCGGTGATGTCCGAAACCGCCGTTGACCAATTCATCTGCCGCCTCTGCCGGAGTCCAGTTCTGGTGAATCACCCGGTAGGCGGCGACCGCCGCACCGGTACGGTCACTGCCGTGAAAGCAGTGGATCAGAACCGGTTTGGGAGCCTGTTTGATGAGTTTGAGCAGTTCAATGAGATCATTTTCAGAAATCCCGTGGGCAGTCCAACGCAGATAGTACGTTTTGATTCCGGAATTTCCGACGGCATCATGACCGCCGCCGAAAAACCGGAGGTTGATCACGCTTTTTATACCCATGGCGGCAAGTGCCGTCCACTCTTCATCGGAGGGTTGCGCCGAACGGTAGAGTTCATCGCTGACCTTGAAAAAGTTTCCGACACTGCCGCACTTGACCGCAACTGCCGGAACTTTCTCCGGAGCAGTTGTTGCGGCAACACACCAAAAACAGTGAAGACAAAGAAGCAACAGCAGAAAACGTTTGAATTTCATAAGGCAATTTTCCTGTTTTGAAAATTTCAGTTATGCCATAATATATCTCCCGTTTTTCAACTTTGCAATCAGCGGGATCACAATTTGCCCTTTTTCAATCTGGCGCTCAGGCGCACTGAACAGAAATCCGGGCCGCACATGGTGCAGTATTCAGAACCGTGCTGATTCGGTGCGGAACTTTCTGCCAGCGCCTGCAAACGCAACTCTTTTGCCCATTCCGGATCCAATGCCAGAGAGAATTGTTTTTCCCAGTCAAAAGCGGCACGCGCATCGGAAATCGCATCATCGCGTTCCCGGCATCCGGGCTTGTGCAGAGCAACATCAGCAGCATGCGCCGCGATCTTGAATGCGACAACACCCCGGCGGACATCATCGGCATTGGGTAAGCCGAGGTGTTCTTTGGGAGTGACATAACAGAGCATTGCCGCTCCGTAAAATGCGCCCATCATCCCCCCCATACCGGCAACGATATGGTCATATCCGGGAGCGCAATCGATGACGACCGGACCGAGAATATAAAATGGAGCATCGCCGCAGATTTCCCGTTCTCTTTCCATATTGTATTGGATTTGATCGAGCGGGACATGGCCGGGACCTTCCACCATCGCCTGCACATTGTTTGCCCGGCAGCGGGCAACCAGTTCGCCAAGCGTGTCCAATTCGGCGAATTGAGCCGCATCAGAAGCATCGGCAAGGCATCCGGGGCGCAAACCGTCCCCCAGCGACAAGGTGACATCATATTTCCGGCAAACCGCCAGAATCTCGTCAAAAACTTCATAAAACGGATTTTCTTTATGATGTTCACTCATCCACGCCGCGAGCAGCGCTCCGCCCCGGCTGACAATACCCAGTTTCCGCTTCAAAGCAAGCGGCACATATTTCTGCAGGAGTCCGGCGTGAATGGTCATATAATCAACGCCCTGCTCTGCCTGTTCCTGAATAACGGAAAGGATCTGTTCTCCGGAAAAATCATTACTGCCGTACCGGGCGACGATTTCATAAATGGGAACCGTACCCAAGGGAGCGGTGCAGTTTTCCAGCATGTTTTTCCGGATGGCAGAAATCTCTCCGCCGGTACTCAAGTCCATCACGGTATCTGCACCGTAGTGCAGAGCGATATTGAGTTTGCTCTGTTCCGCGCCGGGGCAGCTGGAGAGAGCGGAATTACCGAGATTGGCATTGATCTTGGTTTTCAATTCTCTGCCGATACCGCAGGGGATGAGGGAACGGTGATTGATATTTGCGGGGATGACGATCCTGCCTTCGGCGACCCCCTGCATGATAAATTCGGCTGAACGGTTTTCAACCTCAGCGACATGTTTGATTTCCGGGGTAACGACACCCTGTTTTGCCTGTTCGATTTGAGTCATGATAACACCTCTTGTTCAATACAATGATATCTGATCGTGGAATGATTGTTCCGGAGGATACATCTGGCGGAGAGAATCACTCAGGAGCACATTCTCCGCGAGCGAACCGTACACAAACGCCTTGGCGGCGATAACCGAACTCTGCCAGTTTTTACCGAGAGCCAGATTTGCCGCCAACGCCGCACTCAAGGTGCAGCCGGTACCATGAGCGGTATTCCCGGGGATGTTGATTTCCGGAGAAACCAGCGTAAACAGTTCTCCTTCATGACAGATGATATCGCTGGCACAGCTGCCGTTGGTAAAATGGCCGCCTTTGAGAATGATACTGCATCCGAATTTCTCATAAAGCATTTTTGCCGCATCGGCAATATCGGAACGGGAACTGATTTTCTTATTGCAGATAAGTTCCGCTTCCGGGATATTCGGAGTCAGCCATGCCGCCTGCGGGAAAAGCAGTTCTTTCATCGCTGCAATTGCGGATTCTTCCAACAATCGTGTCCCGGAAGTCGAAACCATCACCGGGTCAACCACCAGAGCAATGCGTTTTTGGGAAATGATCTCCGCCGCACATTCGATGATCTCCCGGTTGACAAGCATTCCGCTTTTGGCAAAACGCACCGGAAATGCCGCAAGAATAGTCTCCAACTGGCACTTTACCGCGTCTCCGGGCAGGACATCCACCCGGCGAACTTCGTTAGGATTCTGCGAAGTGACCGCTGTAATTGCCGAACAGCCGTACACCTTGAACGCATTGAAAGTCCGCAGATCCGCCTGTATCCCGGCTCCGCCGCCGGAATCACTTCCGGCGATGGTCAGCACCGCCGGAAGTTTTCCTCTTGCGGTCATCGGGAAATTCCTTTCAGCATGATCTCCCGCAAGGCACTCACCTTTTCTCTGACATTGACCGCCTGCGTGATCTCCGTCACCATGGCGATATGACGGAATCCTTTACCGGTCAGCATCGGCAGATGGTGTTCCTTGATTCCGCCCATCACCGAAAAGGGACAGGTCACTCTGCTCCTGAGCTGTTCGATAAGTTCCAACCCCAGCGCGCCGCAGGCGACACTCTTGGTGCGGGTCGGGAACATCGGACCGATATTCAGATAACCGCAGTTCCCGGCAAGCGCGGCAGTGATTTCGCAGGCGTTGTGAGTGGAGATGCCGAAAAGCAGTTCCGGAGCCAACTTTTTTGCTTCACTCAACGGAAAATCCTCCTGCCCCAGATGAACCCCATCCGCTCCGGCTGCCATGGCGATATCCAGACGGTCATCGACGATCAGCAGCATATTGAAGCGATCGGTGATGAGTTTGCACTTTTTCACCAGTTCAAACACTGCCGCATCCGATTGATGTTTCTCCCGGATCTGAACGATCTTCGCCCCCCCGGCGGCAATTTCTGCAACGATATCGCAGACATCACGGCCGTTGCAGAATTCGGAACTCACCACCGGGTAGAGGTCAGATTTTTCAAAAAGGGCGATACGCTCTTGCAACGTACGCATTTTCAGCGGCCTTTTTCAACAATAAGTTTGGCAACTTTACGTCCGGACATCAGCATACCGCCGAAAATCGGCCCCATGCGGTAACCGCCGGAAACATTATTGGCACTCATACCGCAGGCATACAGACCGGGGAAGTATTCACGGGTATTTTCGACGGTGGATGCTTCGCCGCTTTCCACCCACATCGGTTTTTCACCGATGATATCTCCGGTGGGGGTATCGAGTTGGATTTTGGCTTTTTTGACGGCGAGATTGAGAATTTCGCTGGGGTGTCCGGTGCCGTCGATAACATTTTCCGCGATTACCGTCAGGGGGTCGACATGCAGGCCGAGGCGTTCCACGCAAGTCCAGTTGATGACCAGTCCGTTGACTTTGCCGTTTTTGAAAACAAGGTCTTCGACGCTGACTGAGTTGAAGATTGTCGCTCCGGCTTTAACCGCGCCGAAAATAAGTCCGCTCGCCATTTCCACTGAATCAAGCGTATGGAATCCGGGCGCATTCTCCAACTGACGGTGGGTGATTTGAAAATCGTCCAGAATACCCAGCGCATCATCCTGCACCACCACTTCATTAAAGAGCATACCGCCGCCCCAGGTACCGCCGCCGGGAGCAAGTTTGCGTTCAAAGATGGCGACTTTCACTCCGGCACGCGCCAGATCGTGAGCGGCGACGAGTGCAGACGGTCCGCCGCCGACGATGGCGACGTCGAGTTTCAATCCGCTGATGAGTTTCTCGCTGAATTTGCTGATGATTGCTGTGGAGATGATATTTTCCTGTGACATACCGGAAATCCTTTCTGGAGCATTTTCGCGCTCCGGTTTCGGGCATGTCGGCGCTGAGCAGCAGCACCTGTAATAAAAAGTGTAACCGAAATGTTTTCCATTTATCTTTCCTACGCCGGCATTACCCGTTTCAGGTTCAAAGGGTTTGATCTCAGCCATTGTCACCGCGACAACAGCACCCCTGTTACAATGTCTATAATATACCTTCTGTTTCCGTAAATGTCAAATTGAAAATTCAGAAAATAAAACACAAAATGCACAGGAGAATTGATCCTCCTGTGCATCTTTCGTATCGGGAAAACTGCCCGATTACAGTCCCTGCGCGATCATGGCATTGGCAACACGGATGAAGCCCGCGATATTGGCACCTGCCACATAATCGATCTCACCGGATTCTTTGCGGCCGTACTTCACGCAGGTGGCGTGGATTCCGGTCATGATCGAATGCAGTCTGGCATCAACCTCTTCGGCGCCCCAGTTGCAGTGTCCGGCATTCTGACTCATTTCCAGACAGCTGGTGGCAACGCCGCCGGCGTTGACCGCTTTGCCCGGAGCGAAAATGATGCCATGCTTGCGGAATGCCGCGATGGCTTCCGGAGTACAGCCCATATTGGAAACTTCCGCGACCATGCGGACATTATTTTTGGCGAGCAGTTCGGCATCATCGCCATTGAGTTCATTCTGAATAGCGCACGGCATGGCGATATCCGCCGGAACTTCCCAGACCCGGCGTCCGGCAACGAACTTGGAACCGGGGAACTTGTCAGCATACGGGGAAACGATATCACGGCCGCTGGCACGCAGTTCGAGCATGTAGGCGGCTTTTTCTTCATTGATACCGGCTTCGTCAAGGATGTAGCCGTCCGGGCCGGAGATGGCGATGACCCGGGCTCCCAGACGGGATGCCTTGAGCGCGGTTCCCCACGCAACGTTGCCGAATCCGGAAATGATGATACGTTTTCCGGCGATGGTATCTTTGAGTTCTTCCAGCATGTGCTGAACAAAGTAGATCGCACCGAAACCGGTGGCTTCTGCGCGGACGAGCGAACCGCCCCAGCCGACACCTTTACCGGTCAGCACACCGCTGTAATTGTTGGCAAGGCGCCGGTAGGCACCGAAGAAAAAGCCGATTTCACGGGCGCCGACACCGAGGTCACCGGCAGGCACGTCAACCTGCGCGCCGATGTGGCGGTAGAGTTCGCGCATGAAAGAGTTGCAGAAATTCATCACTTCCAGTTCGGTTTTACCCTTGGGATCGAAATCGCTTCCGCCCTTGCCGCCGCCCATGGGCAGAGTGGTCAGAGCATTTTTGAAGGTCTGCTCAAAACCGAGGAACTTCAGCGTTGAAAGCGTAACGGACGGGTGACAGCGCAAACCGCCTTTATAGGGACCGAGAGCACCGTTGAACTGTACGCGCCAACCGGTATTGACCTGAATTTCGCCGTTGCGATCGACCCATGGAACCTGAAAAGTGACAATACGTTCCGGAATCGTCAGGCGTTCGAGGATACGGTATTGCTTGATCCGGGGGTCGGATTCAATGACATCTCCGATTGATTCAAAGAGTTCCTCAACGCTCTGGAGAAATTCGGTTTCCCACGGAGCCTGTTTTCTGCGGAGTTCGAGAACCTGTTTTGCATACTCATTCATAATAAAATCCCTTCTTCCGGCTTAAAAAAGCCTGCAACTGTAAATTTTTATAGTCTGAATGTAATGTAGCGCTTATTTTTGATTTGTCAAGCATTTATATTTATGAAAACAATAATTTGTACAACTTGTTTTTTTCAAAAACGGACAGTATATTATATGGCAACTCAACAGAAAGGTGATTTTATGAACAAATTTATGCTTATGCTCGCAGTGCTTGCCCTCTTTTCGCTCAATGCCAAAGAGTGGAAAGACATCTCCTATTACGAAAAAGATGCCCCGGTGCAGGGCGATCTTGCTTATCGCACCGAAAGATGCAAACTCGACCTCCGCGTGCCGGACAGACGGACCAAATTTCCGACTCTGGTCTGGTTCCACGGCGGCGGCATAAAAAAAGGCAGCAAAAAGATTGCTCCGCTCATCAACACCCAGGCGGTAGCTGTGGCAGCGGTGAATTACCGGCTCTCTCCCAGAGCACAGTGTCCTGACTACATCTACGATGCCGCAGCAGCGGTGGCGTGGGTCATCAAGAACATCGAGAAATTCGGCGGCGATCCCAAGCAGGTCTATGTTTCCGGAATCTCTGCCGGCGGCTACCTTACTGCGATGGTCACACTGGACAAGCGCTATCTTGCAACTTTCGGCGTTTCCAATATGCAGATTGCCGGAGCCTTTCCGATCAGCGGTCAGATGAGTACTCACTTCCAGATCCTCAACGAACGTCGCGCCAAAGATCCCTCCGTCCGCGATTTCATGATCGATGAATACGCTCCGATCTATCACGCGGCAAAAGAAACTCCGCCGATGACTCTCCTGGCAGGTGACAGCAATCTGGACTGGCCCGCCCGGGTCGAGGAAAATCAGCTGCTGGCGATGCGGATGAAACGGGTTTACAAAAATGAAAAGGTGGTGTTTTATTCCATTCCCGGAACGAATCACGGAACTTGCACCCGCCCGAGTCTGGCGATCGTGAATGATATTCTCTGCAAGATCAGTCAAAAAGTTTCACAGATCAATAAGTGATTGCAGATCTTCCGAAGTTGCCCCGTGGATGATTTTCTCCACGGGGAATTTTTTTATCGCCGCGATAAGTTTTTCCGGCTCAACAGAAACACCGTTGAAATATTCCGATGCCTGCGCGGCAGGTTCACTTCCGAAAAAATCTCCGGTCAGAGCAAAATCGGCGATACGGTTGTCCGCCACATTGAAACTTATCTGACAGCTGCCGAAAGGGAACCGGCGTTTTTTACTGTAGCTGTAACTGATAGCAGTTCCGTAGTTCCAGAGCCAGGTGCGGTATTTGCTTTCAGCGAGGGCCTCGGCAGCGGCGGTCAACTCCTCCGGGATGGCGGTTTCAACTGCACCGGTAAGGGCGATCAACTGCGTTTTCAACTCTCCAAAAAAACTTTCAAGTTCCATCTCCGGCAGGAATTCCCGGATATTAGCCACTCTTGAGCGCACCGACTTGATGCCTTTGGCTTGAATTTTTTCCGGATCAGGGGTCAGCACCTTGCCCAATATGGACAAATCGGCGGAAAAAAGCAATGTTCCATGAAAAAGTGTACGGTCATTCAGCACCGTTTTGGCACTGCCGGAAATTTTTTTACCATCGATCTGAATATCGTTTCTTCCGGAAAATTCTGCCGGAAGTCCCAGGTTTTTCAGCACCTCCAGCACCGGAGATGCATTGCGGGCAAAGGCTTCGGGATCCAACTGGCGCTCATTGGCAACTATCGTATAGTTAATATTGCCCAAATCGTGGTAAACCGCACCGCCTCCGGTCATCCGGCGGATGACCTGAATATCATTTTCCCGGACAAAACCGGGATCGATCTCTGCGGCGGTATTCTGATTTCTGCCGACGATCACCGCATTGCGGTTGCGCCAGAGCATGATGATCTCTTCGGAAAAGAAAGAGGTCAGCAACTCCTCCAGCGCCAGATTGAACGAAGCATCGGTGGAATTACTGACCAGCAGTATCATGCTATATTCTTTCGTGTAAGATTACGGCATCGCCATAAAGGAGAAAATCAGAGCAAAAATAGCACAGGTTTCAACCACGCCGAGGACGATCAGGTAGTTGGCAAAACCTTTTCCGGTTTCCGCGAAAGCCACACAACCGGCGGCACCGCATTTGCCCTGAAAAATCGCTGACATCATCTGAGCGCATCCGCCGAGCAGACCGATGATGATATAGGCAAGAGCCTGTTCCGGGGAAGCGACGATTTTCGGTTTGGCAAGCACCATCATCAGCATCGCGTAGATGGTCTGTGAAAGCGGCGCACCGACCATGGCAACCAAAAGGAACGGAGCCGCCTTACCCTGCTGATAACATTTTTTCCAGGCACCGATGGCAGTCGCGCCGGCCATACCGGAGCCGATCGCAGAACCGATCGCCGCTAGACCAACAGTAAAGTAACCGATACCAAGTGCCAAAATCTGCATTTTTTCCATTGTTATTACTCCTTGTCTTTATATGTTTTTCTAAATGGATTGAAACTCTGACCACTCCAGGACAAACCGACATGATTGGAAAACTCCAACGTGTTCAAACGTACCGCATGGACGAGAACACTCAAAAATGCCAGTGCGATATTAAGCAGATGTCCTGCCAGCGCCACCAGAATACCCGCAGGGATAAGCAGCGCCGAAACTGAACCTACATCAAAAGCCATATCGTTGAAACTTCCGGCGATGCACGCTCCGGCAAGACCGACCGCGAACAACCGGATGTAACTCAGGACATCGGTAAAACTGCCGATGATATCAAAGGGGAACTGAAAGACATCCGCCGGATTTTTCCAATTCACGCCGCAGATGATCACCATCGCAAGTCCGATACCGTAGAGGTAATACATATAAACCGGGAATTCTCCGGGATAGACGATCAACCGGACTGTAAGGAAAAAGTTTCCCCAGACGATGAGTATCCAGCCCAGATGCTGGATCAGCGCGCGCCAACTGCGTTCCCGGATCGCCCGCCAGATCCGTCCGGTGGAAATCTGCAACACCGCCAGAATAAAACAGAAAAACTGGACATTCGCCTGCTTGGCGGTACTGGATGCAAAATCCCGGAAACACTCCAATCCCGGTATGGCAATGCCGGTTCCCGGAATCCGGGACAACCCGAACCAACTGCCGCAAAGCGCACCCCAGATGGTGGCGGCAATGCTCAAAACCAGGAGCAATTTCATCGGCGGTTTGAGCGCCGGTTTCTTTGCCGCGCCGCGCAGACCGAGCAGAGCGATCAAGCCGAAAAGCACACCGTAACCGGCATCCCCGATAATGATGGCATAGAAGATGGTAAAGAAGATCAGCACACCGCCGGAAATATCGATTTCACGATACCCCGGAGCAATGCCGAGAAAGTCGAACAACGGTTTGACGATACGGGTAAAACGGTTATTTTCAAGCAGCACCGGCACATCATCCTCTTCACCCGGGTCAACGATCAGAAGTCCCCAGCCGTTCTCAGATGCGGCAGAGCGCACCGCCTCGATCTCCGGCGCCGGGACAAAACCGTTAAGCACCGAGATACTGCCATATTCGCTCATAGCGTCAGCAACCCGGTCGAATTCGGCACAGTCGGACAATTTCCGGCAGTAGCGATCCATCGCACCGGTTTCCGAACTCAGCGCGATCAACTTTTTTTCAAGATCTTTCAACAACTTACCGGCGCGGTCGAACTCTCTGCGGAGCAATGCCGGATCATCATCATCGGCAAGCCGGAAAACCGGCAATTCAGCAATGACCTCCTCCGGGATATTTCCGGAAGCGACTGCGGCAAAATCGACCATACTGCGATTTTCGCGGATGGGGAACACCGTAAGATTTTCAATTGACTTGGCTTTTTCAAACTCATCTTTGCTTCCGGAGCAGAGAATTACCTCGACACCCTTGGCGCGAAGTTCACCAAGAGTTTTCTGTTTGAAGTCGCCCCAGACCGCCAAACGGTCAAGCCGCTGTTTGAGAACGGATATCTCCATTTCCAGTTCGATGCGGCGCTCAAAGAGAGAATCGGCTTCGGCGACAATGGCTTTACCGCGCTCAGCGCTGCCGGAATCGCTGGTTTCGGCATCCTCCGGACGGATCGAATCCAACTGCTGACAGGTGCGGCGGGCGGCGGCAAGCAGATCAGCGGAGTTCTGAGCGGCAGTTGAATGGTTCTCCGTCGGCACGATCTGCATGACACCGAGATCGCGCAAAAGTTCCAACGCCGCGCGTTCATTTTCAGACTGCGCAAGAAGCGTAACTTTTTTCATCGGTACGATCATCGTTCAACGGCCTTTCATTATCAACAAAACCTTAATATCATAGTATTAAATATAACATTAAATCCCGGTAAAAGCAAGTGATTTTATAAAAAATTCGCCCTTATCGTACAAATTTTGTCAAAGTTTAACGGATTTGTCCGGAACCGCGGACAATATATTTATAGGTGGTAAGTTCATCAGCACCCATCGGACCGCGGGCATGGAGTTTATCGGTACTGATGCCGATTTCCGCTCCCATGCCGAACTCGCCGCCATCGGTAAAGCGCGTGGAAGCGTTGACGTAAACGGTCGAACTGTCCACCATCGAAGTAAATGCGGAAATGTTGGCATTGTTGAAACTCAAAATGCCATCGCTGTGTCCGGAACCATAGGTGTTGATGTGAGAGATCGCTTCATCCACACCGTCAACGACCCTGACCGCCAGCGTGAGGTTGAGATATTCAGCATAGTAATCATCTTCGGTCGCAGGAATCGCATCCGGGCAGTATTTGCAGACGGTTTCATCGCCCCGGATCTCCACGCCCTGCTCTTTCATGACCTCCGCGAAACGGGGCAGAAATTCAGCGGCGGCAGCACTGTCGACCAGCAGGGTTTCCAAAGCGTTGCACACCCCGGGACGCTGACATTTGGCGTTGACGATGATCTTGAGAGCAAGATCAATATCAAAATTTTCATCAACGAAGAGGTGACACACCCCTTTGTAGTGTTTGAGAACCGGCATGGTGGCATCGGCGACAACCGCCCGGATCAGCCGTTCGCCGCCGCGCGGAATGATCAAATCGATGTAACGATCCATTTTAAGCATCAATTTCACCGCTTCGTGTCCGACCCACGGAATAAGCTGAACCACACCATCCGGCAGACCGCAACTGATCGCGGCACGGTTCAACGTGGCGGCGATCGCCATATTGGAGTTGAAAGCCTCCTTGCCGCCGCGCAGGATCACCGCATTTCCGGCTTTGATACAGATACCGGCGGCATCGGCGGTGACATTGGGACGGGCTTCATAGATGATGCCGATCACGCCGAAAGGAACCGACACTTTACTGATTTCCAGACCATTGGGACGAACCGTTTTGGAGATGACTTTACCGACCGGGTCACTCTGGGCGGCGACGGTCAGCATCCCCTGAGCCATTGCGGAAACCCGGTTGGCATTGAGAGTGAGGCGATCGATCATCGCCGGGGCCAGACCATTTTCGCAAGCGGCGGCGATGTCTTCGGCATTGGCACGGCAGATGATTTCGGAATCCTGTTCGATGGCTTCCGCCATTCGGGTAAGGCAGAGGCGTTTTGCCTCGTCCGGCAGGATGGCGAGTGCGGTGGCGGCACGTTTGGCTTTTCTGCCCATATCATTCAAAACGATCTGCATCTCTTCGGTGGTCATGATCTTTATTCTCCATTGGTGAACAGTTTATTTTTTACATAATATACTATATGTGGAAATAAAGTCAAATCCGGAATCAGCCGTTTTACCCGGAACACGCCCCTTTTACCGAATAAATTACCGATCCGCAGCACACGATGAAGCAGTTTTCGCGGGAGTGAGTTTTACTTTACAGCTATTGCCGACTCGGAAGGGCAAGGCTTCGCCGGTGGTGAAATCGCGGAGAACGCTGGTATCCGGAAATACAATCAATGCAATCGATTGCATAATTTGGCAAAAAAAATGGAGGCGTGAATCGGAATCGAACCGATCTAAGCGATTTTGCAGACCGCTGCCTAACCTCTTGGCTATCACGCCTCGTGATGGTATATAATATAGACCGGCATGACCGGTTTGTCAATAGCAAAACCAAAAAAATTTTGCAGAAATCCGATAAAAAGCGGTGTTTTCAGAAATTATCCGGGAAATCCGGGGTTGTCATCGACAATATTTTCACAATGCAGAAATGCCGCCATGGGAGAATTCAGATCGGTAAAGTAATATCCCGAATACGCCGCCGGAGCAAATCCATAGGTGTTATCAAGGCGGAAAGTATTCCCGGTGACTACCGCATTGCGCACCGACATCATGGAAACCTGCGGACGGGGCGAACTTATAAAGGTATTATTTTTGACTTCAATGGTTCCGTGATAATAGAAATCATCTTCCAGCACATCCAATTCGGGAAAAACCGCCAGCGGTTCCCGGGTGGCAGTATTTGCCTTGTAGTTGCAGTTATCAAAAATATTGTTCTCGATGACCGCGTGATGAACCGGGCCGGATTCATACCAGAAACCATGATCGCCGGAGATGAAAACCCCAGAACCGGAACTGTGAAGTTCACACCCGGAAATGTGCAGAGTTTTCAATCCCGAAGCCAGAATACCTCTGCCGTTGAGCGGACGGCAGACCGTTCCCGTGACTTCAAGTTCGGCTTGAGTTTCCAGAATCCAGCCGGGATCGCCCTGAACAAATCCCGGCGGCAGACCATCTTCTTCAAATGTAACGATGGTAAACGCTTTGTTGCAGGGGGAGATTCCGGCGAGTTTCAACCGGGCATACGGCTTGCCGGAGTGGCGTGAGAGGAGTTCCAGCGTATCGCCGGGGCGAATGTTGAATACCCCCTGCTGCTGAAAATGTCCGGCTTCAAGATAGTACATCAGATTGCCGATGGTACGGCACTTGAGTTTCCGGAACACCCCGTGCACGTTGATGGAATCATCCAGAGTGCCGGCAAGTTCACAATCCCGTATCTGCAATTTGCCCCGGCAATCGGTAATGTGCAGAGCATCATCAGATGCCGAAGTGCGCCGGGAACCCGGAACTACCGCCAATTTTTCGACCAGACAGTTTTCGCTGTTCTGAATAAGTACCCCCATTCCGGCGGCATGATATATCGTCACCTGATGCACGGTGATATCGCGGCAGTTATCAAAGACCATTCCCGGGCAAAGCCGGATCTCATGTTTGACCACAAAAGCGGGGGAAGGAAAATTTTCGAATTTGTCTTCGATGCCGACCAGACCGTCTTTGAATTGGATATTCCGGTTCTGAATGGTAACGGCCCGCTGATTCCAGACCAGCTCTTCTTTTCCGCAATCGTAACAGAAGAAATTGAGCCGTCCGTTGAAATTGTCGTAAAAATCGCCGGTAAAAACCATTTTCCCGTCCACGACCTGATGCTTGCCGGCAAATTTGAACCAGGCGACCCCATCCTGACGGGTAACGAGATCGGCATCGGAAACGAAGGAATCTTCAAAGTCAACGGCAATGCCCTCGACAGTCAAGTTGCGGCAGTTGAATGCGCAAAGCGGAGATATCCTGCCGTGGAAAATGAATTTCGCATTATCGCCCCGGACGGTAAAATCATCCACGCCGTCAAGCAAAATGGCAATCGTTTTCACACCTTCATCGTTGTTGGAAAAAAAACAGTAACGCTGAATGCAGCCTTCCGGATAGAAATGATATACCCCGGCGGGAAAATATAAGATCCGATCACTCTGCAGCGCCGCTTTTATTGCAGGTGATATTGCAGTCGAAGCATTTTCTCCATTCAAAAAATCGGTAATACAACTCATCTGCCGGCGTTCCTTTCAAGGTATGTTTTTTAAATTCATATCGTCCTAATATATCGCTGGGACAGGCAAAAAGCAAATCTCGCCGCCTGCAAAAAAACATAGCGATATCTGTAATCATAAGCCGCGAAGCGGCACTACCATCAAACACTACCTTGCGCCTGCCGGGCTTCCAGCCCGGCGACAGGCGCAAAACAAGCCGCCCGGAATCAGGAGCGATATCGCACAGCCGGGCGCGTTTTGCCGAGGAGCCCGCGAGGGGAGTGGACTTGTGTCCTCGACCCGAGCGGCGACGACCGCAAGGCGCGCCCCATAAGCCGCGAAGCGGCGCTACCCATCCTCTACCTCTCGCCTGCCGGGCGTTCTGCCCGGCGACAGGCGCAAAACAAGTCGCCCGGAATCAGGAGCGATATCGCACAGCCGGGCGCGTTTTGCCGAGGAGCCCGCGAGGGGAGTGGACTTGTGTCCTCGACCCGAGCGGCGACGACCGCAAGGCGCGCCCCGGCAAAGCGAGATCGCTCCGTGTCACAATTCTTTCGCACGAGCGAGTGCGCTGTCGATGTGCGGGCAGATGTTTTCTTTGCCGAGTTCGGCGATCAAACCGAAGTGTTCAAACGCTTTCATCGGCTGGGAATCAGCCTGAACACCGGAGAGAATGACATTCATTTTCTGCTTTTTGCACTGCTTGACAAAATCCGCCAGCACCGTAAGTCCGGTGGCATCGATCGCCGGAACCATCCGCATCCGCAGGATAATGGTCTTGGCGCTGTCTCCGGAAATTTTCATCGCAATATCCCGGAATCCATCGACGGCACCGAAGAAGAAGGGACCCTGGACTTCAAAGACCACCACATTTTCCGGAACGTTGCGGCTGCCGATGCTGTCGGGATCATCGACTTCATTTTTATCACCGCCGAGTTCACCGGTAATGGCACTCACATTGGAAATATCCGACATCCGGCGGATGAAGAGCAGTGCCGCCAGCACCACGCCGACTTCAACGGCGACTACAAGATCGATAAAGACCGTCAGCAAAAAGGTGGTCAGCATCACCGCCCAGTCACTCTTGGGCCCCTTGAACATACGGATAAAGGTGTGATATTCGCTCATATTGAAGCAGACGACCGCCATGATGCCAGCCAGCGCGGCAAGCGGAATAAGTTTCGCCTGCGGAGCGAGCAGGAGCAGAATCAGCATCAGCACCACAGCATGGATCATTCCGGCGACCGGAGTGCGGGCACCGCTTTTGATATTAGTGGCAGTACGGGCGATGGCGCCGGTGGCAGGAATACCACCGAAAAGCACCGAGCCGATATTGCCCAGACCTTGAGCGATCAATTCGGTATTGGGACGGTGACGGCTGCCGCCGGTCATACCGTCGGCAACGGTGGCACTCAAGAGAGATTCAATACCGGCGAGCAGAGCGATGGTAAAGGCGGGCATCAGAACTTCCGGGAAACGGGAGACCGGCAGGATATCCAGACCGGGAGTCGGCAGAGTGCGGGGGAGTTCACCGAATTTGGAACCGATGGTGGCGATATCCAGTTTCAATATCTGCGCCACAGCAGTCGCCGCCAGCATACCGACCAGCATCGCGGGCCACTTGGGCAGGAAACGGCGCACCAGACAGATCACGATGATCGTAAAGACACCGATACCGAAAGTCGCAAGATCGGTGTTGCCGATATTGCCGAAAATGACCTTGAGTTTGTCGATGAATTCAGCAGGGATATCATTCAGACCGAGACCGAAGAGATCATTCAACTGGGTAGCGAAAATCACCACAGCAATACCGGAAGTGAAACCGGTCGTCACCGGGAACGGGATGAATTTGATGAGCGCCCCCATCTTGAAGATACCGAAGAGGATCAGGATGGCGCCTGCCAGCAAAGTTGCGGTGAGCAATCCGGCATCACCGAATTTGCCGTAGATCGATGCGATGATGACGATGAACGCTCCGGTAGGTCCTCCGATCTGCACCCGGCTGCCGCCGAAAAGCGAGATCAGGAAACCGGCGATGACGGCGGTATAGATACCGCGCGCCGGAGAAAATCCGCAGGCGATCGAAAAGGCCATTGCCAGAGGCAGTGCCACGACACCGACGGTCAGACCGGCGAAAAGATCCTGACTGAATTTTTTCCATGAATAGTTTTTGAGTTCTGAAAACAATACCGGACGAAACATATTTTATCTCCACACGTTGTTATTAAAAAAATAAACATCCACGACATCTGCCGGAAAATCCGGTTATATTGTCGTGGACATCGTTATAATATACACTGGAAACAGTTGATTTTCAAATATCGAACTTTATTCCCAAAACAGTTATGCGGGTTTTTCTGCCGCCGCCGAAGTGTTTCTGAAAATTGAAAACCGTCCGCAAAAAGCGATTGATATTTTTTTTCAACTGAAATTTGAAATAATCTCCGGTGGACAAATATTTTTTTGCCTGCCGGGCAATGGCATCCCGATATTCCGGGGCACTTTTTTTGTCTGCATCGTAGACCAGACGCAACCGGTAAGCCGCGAAATCTTTTTCCAACGCCTGCCGGACTCCGGCGCGTTCAATGGTTCGGGCAGTCCGGTCGATCTGATCGAAAAGGTAAATGAGGTTTTTCTTTTTCAGCGATGTTATCGCAGACCCCTGCCGGATCCGGTAGAAATACAACTCCTGGTGCAGGATGTCGATCTTTTCAGCAAAAAACAATACACCGTGCCAGAAAGCGATATCCTGTCCGGTGGGATGATCGGAGAATTCGATTTTGTTTTCCAGAATAAAAGAGCGTTTGTATACCTTGTTCCAACAGGGACTCTGGAATTTACACAAGATATTTTTGCAATCTTTCCAACTGTAACTCTCCCGGACTGCCATATCCATACCGCACTTTTTGGCGATAGCCTGACAGTGTTTGCCCGGAGTGACTTCCCCGGTGGCGTCATAATAGTTCTTGTAGAAGAACTCAACCACATCCGGAGATTTTTCAACAATAAAGTCATACAATTTTTTATACAGATCCCGGTCGACCCAGTCATCCGGGTCGATGAATGAAAGATAATCGCCGCTGCTTTGCTCAATTCCGAAGTTGCGGGAACGGCCGGAACCCTGATTTTCCCGATCAAAGACCTTTATCCGCGCATCCAGTGCTGCGTATTTCTGCAATATTTCCAGAGAATTATCCGGAGAACCGTCGTTGACGCAGAGAATTTCCAAATTGGAATAACTCTGGTTGATCAGACTTTGCAGACACTCCTCAAGAAAAGGTGCAACATTGTAAACCGGTAAAATTACCGAAAATTTCAGATTTTCCATATTTTCTCCAATATTCGTCAAATTATGACGGCCTTCCGGCGTCCCCGGAGTTGATGATAAACTTGTAAAAAGAATCTTCTGCAACATGATCAAAAGACTTTTTATAGGTCAGTTTATGGATCGATGTCAGTTGCTTTATCTCGTTGAAAACTGCTTCATCGTAAGCGTCAAACAGTCTGGTCTGCAATATTCCGGCATCTTCGGCACTGTAAAAGGGGATTTTTGCCCACGCCGTTTTCAATTCATCATTGGCACCGGCGAGCATAGTTGCGATGTGTTCAAAGATAAAATAGTTAACGAGGTAATCATTTTCCTGCCAGTAGTTTTCGATCGAACGCCTGATTGCTTCCAGTAAAAGCGCGTTGGATTTTGAACGGATAAAGAAACAGGACATGATATTTTCGGCAGGATCGGTTGCAATATCTTTCTGCATGACCATGAATTCGGCATCAAGAATATCATCATTCAGACGGTCGGTAAGGAAAATCGTCGAATCGATCCATAATCCGCCATATTCCCGGAGCAGATACAATCGCAGTACATCGCTGAAAATGGCAATCGGGATCTTGCCCTTTGCCAGAAGATCATAATACTTTTCCGGCAGAGTGACATATTCACCGATGGTGTCGAAAGAGAGGATTCTCACCTCCCAGTCCGGGTGGAATTTTTTCACACTTTCAAAACATTTCTGAATGAGCAGCGGGGCATTTTCCACCCCCTGATGCCAGTATTGCCAGATAACCTTGCAGTCCCGCGATG
Source organism: Lentisphaerota bacterium (assembly GCA_015061805.1). GTDB lineage: Bacteria > Verrucomicrobiota > Lentisphaeria > Victivallales > Victivallaceae > UBA1784. Next base: position 100,535 of record SUVV01000007.1, read on the forward strand.
TTTCACCGGCGATTTGGGCGGGATCGATCGCAGAAACCGCCGCATCGACATATTTGCGGACATGTTTTTTCGCCCAGCGCGCCTTGAGAATTTTCCGTTTTTTACGGTCAAAAACAAAAATCTCGGTCAGCAGTTTGAAAACCGTATTTTTGATCTTCAAAAAACTCATTTATATCCTACCGTTTGTTGAATAATTTTTTCCGCAGATCCCGGAGCGTATACTTTTTCAATCCCCGGGGCAATGCATCCATATATGCCTGATAATCCGGATAGGGATTTTTCATCCGCCACGGCTTGCCCATCCGTCCGGCATAGTGGATCATAATGGTATTGGCTTTGGCATCGAGCAGTTCGGCGTCGGAGAAAACACCTTTCAAAAAGGCGTATTCCTCGGCGCGGGTGATATCATCGTTGTACATCACACTCTGGAATGTTCCATAGTGGAACGGCAGCGGCAGAAAACGGTCACAAGCGATATTCATGGTATCAAGATCGAACATATTCAAGCGCTTGCCGATGGTGCGGATGGTGGACTTGAATTTGTCAACCGTTCCCTCGCGGCGCATCAGAGCACTGTTCATCACCAGAAAACTGGAAATGTAGATCTTATCGTTGCTGTTTTCCGGGAAATATTTGTGACAGATCATCGTTTCCGGATTATTGATCTCCACCGGGACTGCCGCCATTTCATAACCGGCCAGATCCATGTTGTAGACTTCAGAGAGGTCGCCTTTGAACAGCACATCAACGTCAGAATAGATCACCTTGTCATATTCCGGCATGATCTCCGGGATCAGCAAACGGTAATAGACCAGCTCCGTCCAGGATTTGTTATTGTGCGGCGCTCCGGCAAAAATCGCAGGATCGATGTAGTGAAACGCGATCTGGTGGCGGCTTCCGGCTGCGATCGCAGAGATATTTTTCTGATTTTCCAGCGACAGATCACTGTGAAAGACCCGGATGTCGTAAACCGTGGAATCTTTGGCACAATCCAGCAGACTCTTGATTGCGACCGAACTTCCGAGAACGATTCTCGAATCAAAACAAAATACGACCGGTATCACATCAGCCATTTATTACCCCCTGCAAATTATTCAACGAATCCAAATATAACTCATCCACATATTTTTTCAAGTCAGCCTGCATAAGAGCATACTCTTCCGGGCTCAGATCGATCGCCCGTTTCAAAGCATCGGCGTAATCTCCGACCTGATCGTAGATGATCGAATTTGTTTCGCTGAACCCATTGAGTCCGGCGAAACTTTTGATAATGATGCAGGGCAGCAGAAATCCGTATACCAACTGGAAATTACCGCTGGTACCGACCGTGTTGTAGCGTTGATGCAGTTCATTTTTGTCATCGTAAGCCGTAAGCATGAAGTCGGCTTTTTCCAACTCTTCATACATCCGGTCAAAGGAAAGCCTGCCTTTGATATCAAAGAAGCGGCGCAATTCCGCCGGCAGATCCTTAAGTTCGCCCTTGCCGATGACTGTGACTTTGAAGTTTTCCACGCCGCTTCCGTGCAGTTTTTTCACCGCATCGATGATCATGGTACTGTTTTTGCGCTTGGGATTGATCGCGCCGACGGTGACAAAGTTGACCGTATCCGGATTTTTCCCGGTTATCCTTACATCGCCGAACCGGTGAGGATTGACCACCACGCTCCGGGCATCTTTGTAATTCAGTTTGCGTAAAGTTATGACTTTTTCATCCCAGCGGTTTTCATCGATCGCGATTTTTGCATCGTGTTCAACGAAAAAGATTTTGTTCCGGTCGGCATGCGGAGAAAAATGGGTATACGCTTCAGCAAGGTCGGTATCTTTACACAACTTTCCGACGGTGGTCACGAGCACACCTTTAACTTTACTCAAATCATTTTTCCGGAAAAATTTCCGGATGTTGCCTTTGGACATACAGTTAAAGGTGATATTTTCATTGCTGAAACGTTCAAAGAGTCCCTCATCATATCGGGCGGTATTCAAAAGGACTGACACATGATAACCTGACTCAAGCAGATATGCGGCAAAACCGGGTACGACTTCGGCATGGGATTTACTGCACGGTTCCCAGATGATGAAGGTGTTTTCCCGGATTTCCGGAGCCTTGACACCGAAACTCCTGAAGAAACGTTTGATTTTTTTCCACAACTCTTTCATAACAAATCACAATTCGTTTGTTTTCATTTATTTTGCAGCACCTGCGGTTCCGGCATCATCCGGCGCCGGGGATATACCGCAGACAGAAAATTCTGCAATCGCAATAATTTACCGTTTCAACCGCACTTTGTCAACTGTTTTATAACAAAATATCACAGATATCTGCGGGATTTTACTCAAAGAAAAGATGTTTCAATTTGAAAAATCCCCTTTCCTGAAATATATTACGAAATTGCAATATGTTAAAATTCGATCTGTGGTGAATAAGATGTTGGAAATTTCAGTAGTGATCCCGGTATACAATGCTAAAAAGCATGTAAAACGGCTCTTGAAAAGTTTGAATAAAAATTTTGACTTCCATTCCGGCGAAGTCATTCTGGTCGATGACTGTTCCAAAGCGGACACCGCTGAAATGCTGGATGACTTCGTCAAAGAGTATCCGCATTACAAATTGATCCGCAATCAGGAAAACAAAGGTTTCCCCGGCAGCTGCAACTGCGGTATCGCCGCATCCGCCGGCAAGATCGTGATACTGCTGAATTCCGACACTCTGATCCCGGCTGATTTCTGCAAATATGTCACTAAATGCTTTGAATCCGACCCGGCGATCGGTGTAGCTTCCCCCTTGAGCAGCCGTTCCTGCGCCTACTGGTTCAAGAAACCGTGGTTCGTTTCACTCGACCGGATGAATGAAAAAATCCGCGACAAACATGAATGCACCTACCCGCAGATCCCCTCTGCCGAGGGTTTCTGCTACTGCATCCGCCGGGAGGTCATCGAACAGCAGGGCGGCTTGGATGAAATCTACGGCCGCGGTTACCATGAAGAGATCGATTTCGCATTCCGGGCGAATACCAACGGATGGAAAAATGTCCTCATCGACGATCTCTATGTCGTCCACAACCATCACACTTCATTCGGCAAAAAGACTAAAACAGAGCAGTTGCGCCGCAATGACCCCATCTTCAAAGAACGCTGGGACGGTTTTCTGGAAAAATTCATCGAAGAACACCAACTGGTCGATCCGATGCCCAAAATCAAAGCCGATGTTTTCAACAAAAAATAAAATTTCAAATAAATTTTCAACGGGAATCAAACTGAATATGAAAAAATCCGGATTACTGGCAACCGCACTGCTTCTGCTGACTGCGGTAATTTGGGGCTTGTCCTACTCTGCTCAGGCAGATGCAATGAACACCATGCAGCCGCTGTTCTTTGTATTTCTGCGTTATCTGATCGGCAGTGTGATGCTGCTGCCGGCGATATTCTATTTCAAAAAGCGCCCCGATAAGAAATTGATCTCCGGCGGCATCATCTGCGGTATCTGTCTGGCAGGCGGCGAAATTCTGCAGCAGTTCGGGCTGCTCCATACTACCGCCGGTAAAGCCGGATTTCTGACCGCACTCTACGTCATCATGATCCCGGTCATCGGCGTTTTCATCAAACGGAAATCCAACTGGCGTATCTGGATTGCTTCAGTGCTTTCTGTTATCGGAACCTGCCTGCTTTGCGCCGATGGCACATTGAGCACCATCGGCAACACCGGAGACTTTCTCATGCTGCTCTGTGCGCTGTTTTTTGCGTTTCAATTCATTGCTATTGCGAAATTTGCTCCGGAGGCCGATTCTCTGCAACTGGCAGCCGTCCAGTTTTTCACGGTTGCGGTCATCTCCGGCATCGCCGCTCTGCTAACTGGCGAAAGCTGTTCCTGGCAAAGCATCACCGCCACCGCAAAACCTCTGCTGTATTGCGGTATGATCGCCATCGGTTTTGCCTGCACCGTACAGGTCGTTGCCCAGAAATATGTGCATCCGGCGACCGCTTCCATCGTTTTGAGCACCGCTTCGGTCTTTGCAGTCATCTGGGGCTGGTGGCTGCGGAATGAACGTTATTCGATCCAGAACCTCATCGGCTGTGCCATAATCTTTGCCGCGGTCATCCTGGTGCAGAGCAAAAGCGATTCCTGAGGATCGGGAGCAGGCAAGCCGCACGGCATTACGGACCATGTGGTCGTCCACCCCCGAAAGCCGCTCAAATTTACTGCACGATGGAACTGTTTTACAAAAAAATTTGCGGTTGCGGCTTGAAAAATCATTGAACCGGGTGTATATTTGCAAATTGACAAATGATTATTTGAATATTTTTATAAAACCTTTAAGGAGTAAACAATGAAAAAGGATATCCATCCCGCTTACGGTGATGCCATCGTTTCCTGCGCTTGCGGCGAAGTCTGGCACATCAAGTCCACCCGTCCCGAATACAAAGTCGGTATCTGCGCCAAGTGCCACCCCTTCTTCACCGGCAAACAGAAATTTGTTGACACCGCCGGTCGTATCGACAAATTCAACCGCCGCTACAAAAAAGCTGCTCAGTAATTCAGTCGAATTCAAAAAGCCTTGCCTCCAACGGCAAGGCTTTTATTTATTACGGCACATAACTTTATGACTCCGGCTGATATCGAAAACCATATTCTCAAACTGAAATCTCGCGGAAAAGAGTTGGAAACAGCTCTTTCGGCGCCTGATGTCTATTCTGATCTGACCAACTTCCGCCGGATGAGTCAGGAGTTGAGCAAACTGGATTCCCTTTTCACCGATTTCGACCGCTGGCAGAGTTCTCTGCAGCAGCTTGACGAAAATCAGGAGATGCTCTCCGGGGAAAATGATCCCGAAATGAGAGAACTTCTGGAAAATGAGATCTCTGAACTCAATACCGCCTGTGCCGAATTGGAAAAATCTGTCCAACTTTCATTGCTTCCTCCCGACCCCAACGATGCCAAAAATATCATCGTTGAAATCAAACCTGCCGCAGGTGGCGATGAAGCCGCTCTCTTTGCCGGAGATCTCTTCCGCGCCTATATGCACTACGCCGAAAAACAGGGGTGGAAACTGGAACTGCTCGATGAAAGTCCCACCGATCTCGGCGGTATCAAAGATGTATCGTTTTCGCTTTCCGGTAATGAAGTGTTCAGCCGGATGAAGTATGAATCCGGAGTCCACCGGGTTCAGCGGGTCCCCGCCACCGAAGCCGCCGGCAGGATCCACACCTCAACCATCACGGTCGCCGTCATGCCGGAAGCCGAAGAGGTCGAACTCGATATCAAGCCGGATGAGTTGCGCTTCGATGTCTTCCGTTCCAGCGGTCCCGGCGGACAGTGCGTCAACACCACCGACTCGGCGGTTCGGGTGACTCACATCCCGACCGGGCTTTCCGTAGCCAGTCAGCAGGAGAAATCCCAGCACCGCAACAAAGAGATCGCCCTGCGCATCCTCTACGCCCGGCTGCTGGAACGCAAGCAGGAAGAAGAAGCCAAAAAACAGGCGGCAAACAAACGTTCCCAAGTCGGCACCGGCGACCGCAGTGAACGCATCCGCACCTACAATTATCCCCAAAACCGGGTCACCGACCACCGCTTCAACGTATCGACCTTTGATCTGCCGAAGTTGATGGAGGGTGACTTTGACCTTATTCTCGCACCCATCATCCAGATAAACTGCGAACGCCAGCTCGAAGAATTGCGCGGCTGATTTTTTTGGGGAAGGGAAAAACTTCTTTTCATGAGAAAAGAGGTTTTTCCCTTCCCCAAACCCCATCCCTTTTCAAGAAAAGCAAGGTGTGTTTTGCTCCCGTTGGTCGCAAAACGGGAAATATAAAATATCATATCATTACTCACGAAGTGAGCGCTTCACGTTTGCCGCAGGCAAACGCTTCACATTGCGGAGCAATGCTTCACGACGGATGAAATCCGTCTCTTCACATCCATTGCCCCCATCCTTTTTCAAGAAAAGCAAGGTGTGTTTTGCTCCCGTTGGTTGCAAAACTATCACAAAAAAAACAGATGGGGATAATAAGAGATTTTTTCTTACCAAACCCCATCCATTTTCAGGGAAAGCAGGAGGTTCCTGCTCAAAGTATATTATTCATGTGAGAAAATCAAATCACCGAAAGCATCGGCAGAGTGGACCTTGCCGCCGCCCCAGGAGAAGTGACGGCTCCGGTCGGTATTGGTACGTTTGGTCAACACCCGGTAAATGAGAGCACTCATCCGGTTGCTCTGTTCAATGACGAAACCGACTGTCTTAAACGGAATTATCGCAACAGAACGCCATTCGCCATCTTTGAACTGGGTTTTAACATCCCATTCGCCATTCCATTTGCCATCGGTACAGAAAGCATCGTAACGGCTGGAAGTGGAATTGGCATAGGTATTGTAGACCATGAGATTGTAACCGCCGGTACGACGTCCGAGGAAAAGTTCCACATGGTCACCGCTGGGCCATTTGGTCATGGGGATTCCCGGTTTGGCAGTAGTTTTGCCATCGGGAATTTTGCACTGAATGGCGATATACATAGTGCGGCCGTCGTGGATGATTTTCACCAGAGTATCTTCGGCAGCGGGTTCTTTGGTTCCCATTCTGCACATGGGAGTAAGCGGTTTGGCTTTTGCCCAGACTCCGGAATTGAAATCAAAGCCGGGGAAACCTTTGACCTCGACCTTGGGAACATTGTATTCCGGATTGGCGGCAGAGGCGGCAAGAGTCAACCATTTTTCAAAAGTTCCGGTAAGTTTGGCAAGCTGTTTGGCAGATACCGGATTTTTAACGCTCTTGGCGGCTTCCGCCAGAGCCTGACGGCAGGGTTCAGTCAACTTTTTACCGATAACATAGCGTCCCATGGAACGGCGGAAATCGTCGTTGAAAGCACTGGCGGTCGGGTCATTGAGCCAACTGTCACGCAGAAGTTTGTAGAATTTCTGCACGCCGGGGGCGCCTTCGCGGAAAACGCGCCGGATGTATTCGTTACGCAGCTGATCGGGTTCCTGATTGGGATCCCAGAAGAGCTGGTTGATCGTCCAGAATTCAGGGGCGGTGATGCTGAAAAAGTCGGTTTCTTTCAAGGGATGCTTTTCACGCATACCGGGACGGTCGCCCCAGCTATGTTCAGAGGTGACCTCTTTGACACCTCTTTTGGAGATGAAACGCAGATCCTGCGCGATGATATTCGCCTGTGCGCGGGGGAAACCGGCGCCGGAATAGTAGTATTCGCGCCACATGACCGAGGGGCTCATCTCGGTATACTTGATGGTACGTCCCAACCATTTGGCGTTGCTGGGGCCATGGAGAGTTTCCTTGTCATTCCGGACATAGGGGCAGAAACTGATACGGATATTGTGGGCGATGGGAATTTCCGGCGGAGTGGCGGTAAAAAAGTAACCGAAGCATTTGATCTTCATACCGGGACGCGCCTTTTCAACTGCGGCGGCAACCTTGTTGAGGAAGATGTAGAACAACGTGGATTTGAAACTCGATGCACTGCGTTCAAGCATTTTTCCGTTGGGAAGTTTGATGGGTGCCATGCACAACTTACATTCACAGAAACTCTGGGTATCATCGATCATGATGTTGATGCAGTTGTAGAAATCAGGCAGACCGCGAACGATTTTCAGAGTGTTATCGATAAATGCCTTATGCATTTCTTCATTGGCATAGCAAAGCTGGACACGGCCGGTGGTGACACGTTTGCCTTCGATCTCCATATAGTATTCCGGATGTTTTTCAGCGAACACCTTTTTGGGCAGCCAGCGGGAACTCATGTTGTGACCGCCGCCGAATTCAACGAACATACCGTTGTCAGCGTAGCGGCTGCGGATCTGCGGTTCATCAGAACCGGGGAGATAGTTGATGCCGTTGCGGACGCAGTAATCGAAAAACGCCTCGTCGAGCTGGGCGATCTTGGCGTTGGCAAGCCAGGCGCGCAAGCGGAAAACGGGATTATCGACATAATCTTTGATTTTCAGCGTCAAATTTTCATCAAAGGTGAAATTCGCCAGCTCTTTATAAGGACGCACCCAGATAAAATCGGTATGCTTGTAAATAAAACGGTGGACACCGTTGAGCACACCGCGGGGAACTTTTCCGACGATATAAAGGCGACCGTTGCGGATAAAAGCAGCATAACCGTCATCCTTGATCTGCTTGACCATGGTGAGAGCCTTACCTTTGAGAACCGGTTTGAGCAAAGCGGAGTCAGCAGTACAGAGAACAATGACCGATTTGGTATTGCTGCCGTAGTTGTTGCAAATGGACGGCTTGGCACTGGTGATCAGTTTAATGTAATTCTGCAGCTCACGCGCAGCTTTCCAAATCACGCGGTCGGCATTCTCTTCGACCGCGATATATCCGACAGCCTCGCCTTTGTTGGCGATTTTGAACGAATACTCTTTTGCTCCGTGGAGCAATAATGCGCTGAAAACCATCAGCAGTAACAATAATTTTTTCATTTTCATTTTCCTTTCTGCAATAATTTTTTATATATGATATCGGTTAAGTTTATCAGGCACACCTCCGCAATGTACTTTATAATTCATTGATTCCGCAAATATTCATATCAAGCGCCCGCGCCAGTTTGAGCAAGACCTCCAACTGACCGTAAGAAATATGATTCCTGGGCGCCACTTTACCGGTAATATCATGAGCGTAGAAAACTACCGTTTCATCCTGTTCCGCCGCCCGGAAAAGACAACGGCTGATCTCATGAAAATCAAAATTTCCGCTGGCTGCAATACCGAAAAACAGTTGTTTCGGTGCAACACTTGCCACAAACAAACGCTCATTGTCTGCCGGGGAAGCCGCTTCGCAAGCGACCTGCCATGCCCCGCCGCGGAGAAAATCAAATATTTCAAAAAGTTTGCAATCACTTGCCTCATCGCGCTGACTGAAAGGGTAAGCAAAGGCGCAGATATCGATCCCTGCCCGGTCACAGCACTCCTTTTGAGGAATGATCTCTGTTTCAATATAATTTTCCGGAGCAGAAAAATATCTGGTATGATGCAGAGCATGCAATCCGATCGAGTGGCCGGAATCCTGCAGAGTTTTCATACAATCGAGAGCAATTCCATCCATCTCGCCGGAGACAAAAAAGGTCGCATGAGCATCATATTTTTGAAAAAGCGGCAATGAGTCGTTCCAACTCCGGAAGTTCCGGTCATCGAAACTAAAGCATACTCTGCCGTATTTTTTTCCAGAATTTCTCATAATATTTTGCATCAGCGAACGATCTTACGGATGAATTTTTCAAACTTATCAGCAAATTTCATAAAAGCGGTCTTGCGTGAAATGATCGCTCCGGCAGGACAATGTTCCTGACAACAGAAACAACGGATACACTCATTGAGTTTGAACACCGGCTTGCCATCAACCAGTTTCAATGATGCAGGCGGACACATTTTTACACACATGCCACAGCCGATACAGCGTTGTTGATCGACCTCCGGACGAGCCACCATGCGGCGGCGCAGAAATTCCCGGAGTTTAGGAGGGAAATATACACCCCACTCCAACCCCATCTGCGGCGGATCCGGCAGAGTTATCCTGCGGATTTCCGGAACTTCTCCCCGATCTTCAAATCCGGTATCGATTCCCCGTTCAGCTGCGCGGGAGATCAGCAGCAGATCATCGACACCCATCTTTTCAGCGACGGAAGCATCCAACGCCAGCGCACTGGTCGAACAGGCGATAAAATTCAAATCGACCGGAGTTCCACTGCCGGGACCATTTCCCTCCATCGCTACGACCGCATCCACTAAAGATATATGCGGAGACACGACCGTTTCAATATCCAACAGCATATCCGCGAAGCGTTTATAATCTCTACCGACCGCCAGATGCCACCCCAGCCGTTCACTTCCCCGGATCAATCCGAAGAGGTTTTTCACCGCCAGAGTCAAGGTCATCATCGCATGGGTCTTGGCTTTGGCGAAATCGATAACAAGATCATAATCCCGGTATTCCAGAGCCAGTTCAAGACGGCGGAAAGCACAATTCTGCGGCATATCGATAAATTGATAATTTTCGCAATTGGCGACTTTCACGCCCATTTCAGCAAGGAGACCTGCGATCCCCATATTTTCCACGATCACCGGCGCTGTCCGCACCGCAGGATTTTCGATTACCGCCACCTGCGAAGCTCCGGAAGCAATCAGATAACGGCAGAGCGCAGTCAACAATTCAGGAGCGACACAAACCGGTTTATCCGCACCTTTCCATTCCAGAAAGTTCGGCTTTATCATCACCCGTTTGTTTTTGACTCCGCCACGGGCATCCAGACACGGCTGCAGTACCCGGCATAATGCGGAATCGATTTCCTCCGGTAAATAACCGGGCAGATGTGCATAAAATACTTCTGCCATCCCTCATCCCTGCTGTAAACTTGGAATTAAAAAGGGGGACGGAACAACTCCGTTCCCCCGTCAAAGCGATACGCTTCAAAAGGAGGGAATATCAATTCCCAGATTGCCGCCGATGGCGCGCATTTTGTCCTGCATCGTGGAACGGGCAGATGCCAGAGCGCTGTTGAGAGCGCTCTGCAGCTCCTGTGCCAGAAATGCGGTATCTGCCTGCAATTCCGGAGCGATGACGATGTTGCGTACCGTCATATCGCCGCCGACAGTAACGGTAACACCGCCGTTGGCAGCCGTCGCGGAAAACTCCATGCGGGGCAGTTCTTCTTTGAATTCAGCCGCCGCCGCCTGAAGTTCTTTGGCATGCGACATCAATTTGAGAACATCTCCGAAGCCAGCCATCTTACTTGTTTCCTTTTTTGGATTTGCGGCTTTCGAGGAAGTTCACCATGGGACCGGCGAGGCAGATGGAACTGTAAGTACCAAGCAGCACACCGAGCATCATGACCAGAGTGAATTCCTTGAGTTCCGGACCACCGGCGATCCACAGGATGAAGACCACGATAAAGGTCGTCAGCGTGGTGATCAGAGTACGGCTCAAGGTCTGGTTGATCGACAGATTGACATTGTCAGCAAAATTGCTGAACTTTTCACTCTGATTGTTTTCGCGGATACGGTCAAAGATGACCACGGTATCGTTGATGGAGTAACCGATGACCGTGAGGAACGCCGCGACCGTGGTAAGTCCGACAGTGTAACCGGAAACCAGGTAGATCGCCAGCACCACCAGCACGTCATGGAAAAGCGCCATAACGCTGGCGAGCGCATAGATGAATTCATAACGCAGCACGATATAAGCACCGATACCGATCAGTGCCAGCACGATGGCAATCAACGCCGCCTTGGTGAATTCCTTACCGATCAGACCGTCCAGATGCTGGGCGTGAGCGGAAGCAACGTTGATTCCGCATTCAGGGAATTTGTCAGCAAGAATCTTGCCGATCTTCTGCTGAACCGTTTCATTACTGTCATCGCGGAGCATGACTTCGAGTTTTTCCCGGTCTGCATCATCGGTGGCAGTAACATTGGATTTATAGGTAACAGAGGGCTCTTTGAATCCGGCTTCTTTGAGAGCCTTCGCCATTGCCGCGGTGTTGCCTTTTTTGGCATAACTGTAGGTAATGGAAGTACCACCGGTGAAGTCGATTCCCAGCACGCCTTTGCCGCGAATGCCCAGCATGATCACGCAGAGCAGGATCAACGCACCGGAGAAAGCAAGAGCATACTTCCAATTTTTGATAAAGTTGAAGTCGGTCTTTTTCAGCATCTGGAGCATGGAGAGATTTTCCACATTGCCAAAGCGGAAGAAGTAATCATAGACCAACCGGGTAACAAAGAGCGCGGTGAACAAACTGCTCAAAATACCGATGGCAAGCGTAATGGCAAAGCCTTTGATCGCACCGGTACCGACATACATCAGGATAAACGCGGTGATCAACGTGGTGATATTGGCATCCAGCACCGAACTCAATGCACGATCGTAACCGGCATCGACCGCGGCACGCGCCTTTTTGCCGAGTTTCAACTCTTCGCGGATACGTTCAAAGACCAGCACATTGGCATCCACCGCCATACCGATCGTCAGCACGATACCGGCGATACCCGGCAGTGTAAGCGTACTGTCGAAAGCCGCCATGGCGCCGAGGATGAGCAGCATATTCAGACCGAGTGCGACCACAGCGAGCAAACCGCTCAGGCGGTAGTAGATCACCATGAAGATCGCAACCACGATCAGAGAGATCACACCGACCAACACACCGTTTTTGACACTGGCAAGACCCAGTTTCGGGTCGGTATCAAAGACCGCACCGACCTTGATGGCGAAGGGGAAGTTACCGGCCTGAAGCGCATTGGCAACGGTCTGGGCCTCTTCATCGGTGAAGTTACCGGAAATGGAAGCACTGCCGCCGGCGATCGGTTCATTGATATTGGGAGCGCAGTAGAGTTTGCCGTCGAGGACGATCGCCAACTGGCGGCCGACATTGTTTTCGGTCACGCGTTTGAAATCTTCCGCACCCTGAGTATTGAAAGTGAGAGAGATGGAGCGCTGTCCCATCTGGTCGCGCATGGCGCGGGCCTTATCGATATTCTTGCCGTCCATTTCCGGACGGACAGCGACGAGGTAACCGCGAACCTGCGGCTTGCCGTTTTCGATGGCAGTATACTCCATGTATTCAGTACCCGGGGGCACGGAGTTGGGATCAGCCTTGTAACGGGCGAGTTCTTCGCCGGAAACATTTTCCACCAGACGGAAGTGCAGCTTGGCACTCATCTGGATCATATCGCGCAGTTTCGCCTTTTCGTCGTTGGTGACGATCGGGGCGCGCAGAACGATGTGACGTTCGCCGGAGGGTGCGAGTTCCGCTTCAAAGATCTTCATCTGCTCAAGGCGTTTGCGAAGCTGTTCGATAGCGACATCGCGGTAGTGTTTGAAGTCGTTTTCGATCTCTTCCTTTTTGTCCTCATCGGGCAGAAGTTCCAGATAGAATTCCACACCGCCGTTGAGGTCAAGGCCGAGACGGATGGAACTGGAAGCTTTTTTACGGATAAGGCTCATTGCATCGCGGTTGTTTTCCAATCCTTCGCCTTTGAGCATATTGGCGAGATTCACACCTTTTTCATCGGCGGCGGCGAGCAATGCCTGGGATTCAAAGATATCGCGGTCTTTCGCCTGCCGGGCCTGAGCATCAGCGATCAATTCAGCGGCGACCGGATCGTTTTTATCTTTGAGCAAACCTTTGAAGGTTTCGTAGAAATTTTTGGGCGTCAGCGGATACATTGCGGCGGCGAAGATCACCATGGTGACGATCGCCAGCATCGTCCGCAGTAAAACAGGTTTTTTATTCATGATTACTTGGCATCTCCGGCTTTTTTATCTGCGGCAGGAGTTTCTTCTTCGACCGGGTTGACACCGTTCTTGATGACCAGCACCTGAACATTGTCAGCGATCTCCACGAGGAACTCTTTTTCGCGGACTTCAACGACTTTGCCGTAAACACCGCTGTTGAGCATGACGCGGGTTCCTTTGACGGTACGATCGAGAGCCGCCTGACGTTTCTGCTGCTGCTTCTTGTTTCCGCGGAAAATAAAGAAGTAGAACGCAACAATGATCAGGATGATCGGCAGGAAATCCATAATGCCGCCGCTCTTTTTCGCGGGCTGGGCGGTTTCTTTGGATTCAGCCGCAGGCGCACTCTGGGAATTGGCAGCACCGGGCAGAGCCTTGGTGATGGCAGGAGCGGAAGCCGGAGCGGCAGAGGCTTTGGCTTCCGGGGCGCCGTGGAGAACAACACCGCAGGCGAGTGCGGCAACAGCGAGCAAGACTTTGAAATTCATTTTGTTTCAATCCTTTATTCGTGTTTCGATCAACGATTACTTGGCAGGGACACCGAGCAGGGTCAGGTGCTTGTCGAAATGTTTTTCCAGCGCGGCTTCGTACTCGGCTTCAAACTTGTGCATCGCCTTGAAGAAGCGTTCACGCAGTTCGCCGCAGAGGATCGGACCGTAGGTGATGTGAAGCAGCTGGCGGGCTTCCGGCATATCCATCAGCGCGGGCAGTTCAGCATCGCTCAGAGTATCGACTGCCGGGATTTTGTTGATGTCGGCAGTGATGTGGTAAAGTTTGAGCATGTCGTTGAAGTTGGCAAGAGCGCACTTGTGCATATCGCGATAGAGCGCCGGATCGTTTTCAGCGATAACGGTGACCGCGACGAGCCAGCTGGTACCGGCGGTCTTGAGGTGCAGATAGTGGCGGGTTTCTCTGCCGACGGTGGGATAGACGGCGAATTTGTCACTGCCGCTGTGGACGGAAACTTTGTAGTTGCCGTAGTTCTGGGCGATGAGAGCGTGAACTTTGAACTGACGGTCAAATTCGGCAAGGTCGCCGATGTAGTCGATCGCCTTCTGGAACTCACCGATGAAGCGGGGAGCCAGAGAACTGAATTCCACATTGCGGAAGCGGAGTTCGCGGACGATGAAGAGGTGGTGGGACGGCAGGGTCGGGCTGGTGGTTTCGTCGATGGAGATCTCCAGGTCGAATTCGTTGCCGCGGGCGGCGCGGAGGTGTTCGTAGACCTTGAGCGCGAAATCCAGCGCGGCGGTGTACATCACAGCACAGCGCTTGGCAGTATTTTCATCGACTTCAACGGCGATATCACCGAGAACAAACTTCTTGCCGGCATAGTCAGCCAGAATACGCTGCCGGAAGTCAGCAGGGAATTCATCAAACGCCGCAGCGATCTGAGCATCGCTCCAGTCACCGGCAGCGGCATTCATCACTTCAGAGAGGTCGAGGGTGATCATCGCCATACCGGCGGCAAGCGCAACGTCGATATCGGGAATGGTCTTGAGGTGGTCGCCGTCAGCACCGTAACCGTCACGGTAGTCAGCGGCGAAAACCATGAAGCAGGCATCATCCACGACCTGACGGAAAGTACGTTTGGTCATGGTCAGTTCGCGCATGGACTGCTGGGCAAGAACCGGATAAGCCTGAACTTTACGGGCAGATTTGATGTGTCCGAAACTGGCAAGACCGAGACGGTCGCCGCAACCGATGGTGGTACGTTCATTACGCAGACTGCGGGGGGCGCACCAGGGGAAATGTTTACGCAGAGCATCGGCGTTGACAGCGGTCAGATCACCATTGAGAGCGACTCCGCCGTCAGCGAGAGCAACGGTTTCACCTTCGAAATACGCCGGCATATCTTTGGCGCAATCAGCGACGACAATGATGAAGCGTTTTTCGTCATCGCGTCCCATCATAACTGCGGCATTCCCCAGTTTATGAACAGAATCAGGATAGATGGAAGTGCCGTTATCGCATTTGATCATCGCGTTTTTGATGGCACATTCATCTTTGCTGAGCAACGCCAGCACACTCTCGGCTATTTTTTTCATAATGTCAAATTCCTTTCTTGAAACATTTAAGACATCACATTTACATAATACAATTGTAATAATATAGTCTCTGAACGTGTTAAATGCAAATCCTTCCAAAAATATTTCACATATTTTACAACCGGCCGGTAAAGACATTTTCTCAACTTTTAACAAAACCGACTTGACAAATCACAGTTTACGGGATATATTTATCTCATACCGTGTCTCCATCGTCTAGAGGCCTAGGACACCGGGTTCTCATCCCGGCAACATGGGTTCGAATCCCATTGGAGATGCCATTTTTTCGCTCAAATTTCTGATTTTTCCCCATTTTTTCCCCGTTTTCGTTGCTTTCGGGATATTCCAGTGCTATATTGTGCCATAATCTGTCAAAACAGGTTATGAGATGAAAAAAGAACAGACACAGAAACGGATTTCCAAACGGATGAAAGAACTTCGCGGCAAACTTCGCAAAAAAACTAAAGGCGGCAACTATTATTATCGCCTGACAATCACCAATGGCATTCGTAAAGAATTTGCTCTTAAAACAGCAAATGAGGAAGAAGCCATTCAGAAAGCCGCTGATCTGGATGCAGTTTACGAAGCTCCAAATCAAGAGGTAGCTTTTGCCCAGATCAATGCGATCAAAGGTTTTTCCAAACGAGCAATGAAGTTAACCTTTGCCGAGGGCTGGGAGAAATACTCATCACATCCGGACCGAGCAACTCCGCATACCGTTGCCGAACAGTTAGCGTACAAATCAACTTATGAGGAATTCGCAGCCTTTGCCGCCGTTGAAAAGGTGGCGGCTTCAGATATTGATATTGCCTTTTGCGAGAAATATGCAGCTCATTTACGCGAACGGAATCTTGCCGTTGCAACCCACAACCGCAAACTGAAACGGCTTCGTAAAATATTCGACTGCCTCAAGGAGTATTATGACGGCGATAATCCTTTTCAAAACAAACTGCTTTTCCGAAAAGAACGCGAGGAGCAGGATACAGTAGTCAGACGACAGGCATTCACCAGAGAGCAGGAACAGCAGTTACGCGATGTGCTTGTCGATCCTCACTACAAGGTGATGAATAAGCCTGAAATTCGGGTGATCTACTATCTGGGGATGTTCACTGGACAACGGATGAAAGACTGCGTATTACTGCAATGGCAGAATGTGGATATGGATCATAAGCGTATCTGGGTAAAGCAATTCAAAACAGAAAAAGAGGTCTCTATTCCGATGGCAGATGATTTGTTTGAAGTTTTGCAGGAAGCTCAAACGTGGCAGAGCAACCAGTATGTCTGCCCGAAATCTGCGGCCCGTTACAGCAAACTCAATCGGGATGGAAAGAATGTCGGAAATAACCTTGTAAATATAGATGTATTACGAGTGATTCGCTGGATCGGGCTTGAGCCGTCCATCAAAGTGCCTGGTCGTGACAAGAAAATGACCGTTTATGGTTTTCACTCATTGCGGCACAGTTTCGCATCATTTTGCGCAGAATCCAACGTGCCGAAAGCCGTGCTGCTTTCCATCCTCGGCACTGATTCTGAGATCGCCGACAAATATTACACCCATGTAGGAGATTCCGCCCAAAGACAGGCAGTTGAAGCCATTTCTGGAGAGAGTCAACAAAAAAATCTGGAAAAAAGAGTCCAACAGGCGATTGCTTTGATTGATTCTGCCTCAGAACCAACACAAAACATATTGCAAAAGATTAGAGAAATCCTGACTGGCAAATAACATCACCTGCCGAGTTTTGCTATTTGTGCATGAAGAATTGGATTATTTGAAAATTCTCTTTTGAGGTGGCGACTGGAGAAACACAGACGTACTGTTGATGGCAGAATATCTGCATGTCTCATGAGTATATCAAAATTGTAAACAGTTGCATCAACAGAAACCATCTGCCAATTCACGGTTGTATCATTATTGCCAAATGCTAAATATTCCGGCTCTGAAATTTTCACCTTTTTCAATAAACTTATGAGTTCATACATTTTATTTGCATTGATGTTGACATCAAAGCGTATTGAATGAATAACACTTCCTTTTTTGATAGGAGATAAAGTAGGGGAATCCATTGTCTGAGCTAGTTTTAATTTAGTTTTGGCAGCAACCTCCAACTTTATGTCCAGCAGTCCGGTCGCTTTCCATTGGCAATGCTTCTGAGCCTTAGTGTTTCCCAATATGGCAGCCTGCAGCCAATATTTCCTGCCATTTCTTGGCGATGAATTACTTATGCAATATTGAACTGCTGGAAGATAATTTTTTCCAGCAAGTTCAATCATCTTTTTTTGTTTTTGGGGAGTATTTTTTGTATCTTCATTTAACTTATCATATTGCTGCTTGAGCCGCTCATTTATAAAAATATCTTGAGAACTTTCCCGTAATGCCTTCCTCAACCAAGTGACTTCAAATATAATACTTTCATTAAAATAAAACAATGGGGAAGATGCCTGTGGATTATCCGGTAAAAAAACAACTGAAAGCAATGCACAAAAGTAATTGAATTCTGCAGTTGGCCATACTCCTTCCATGATAAAACTGGATGCATAATCATTTTTCCACCTGAAATATCCACGACGCAAACTTTCATATGTCAGATTTTGCTCAACAGATATTTTTTTGAGCAATTCGGTAACATTGCACTTTGCAGAAAGCGATTTATCATATACGCTTTTATAAATTCCATGCCGCTTGCACTTTGGACCAACGAATGAGTTCGTTAACTTTTCTGCGAGTTGTAATATTCTGTTTTCCAAGTATGCTGCCTCATTACGAAGATTAAGAATTTTATATTCTCGAAGTGCTGGCAAATTCATGGCAGCCTTTATAAATGGGTTGGAATTGTTTTCAACAGATTCATTTTCCTTTTTTCGTTCATGCACCTGCAAAAGTCGACAATCTGTTACAATTGCTTCAAATCGTGATGTATTCCGGTGTACAAACGCAAGGATATACAAGTCCCATAAAAACGGTTTGTCAATGTCCGGATTTTTTGCAAGAGCATTCAATATATTTATAACTTCCGGTTTCAAAAAACTTGCCTTGCAAATTTGGATAAAGTCTGCGACCTTATATTGACACAGTTGTCTCAAGGAAGTTGATTGCAGTTGTGCGATCCATCTCTTATGTTCCATTTTTGGCTGTCTCCTTTGGAAAATTTACTGTCGTATGCATAAATTATCCCGACAGGGAATATATTTCAAGTAAGTGACAAAAATATGTATAAAAAATTGTCACTTTTTCCAACTTTCAATCCTCCCTTTTTTTTATAAAATTTCGAAGTAACGCAATAAAAAATTCCTGGTGTATTTTATGTCACTGTAACGAGACAAAAAATACGAAGGAATCAAGCATGTCATCAATAAAAAAATGTCAATTGCGACCGCAGACGGCACGTTTAACGTGCCGCCTGCTGGCTCCGTTGCTTGATTCCGGATTGGTGCATGCCGATGAATATGCTGTTATAAAACGCAATTTGGATGCTCTGGCTAAAACCGGTGAACTTGCCCCGGCTGTTCCCCATAAACTGATTGACCAAAAAGAAGCTGCTGAGCTGCTATGCATAAGCGTGAGTCAGTTTCGCCAGCTTGAGCGCGAAAAAAAATTTGACTTCACTCGGAGGAGTGTCGGAGGTAAAAGCGTCAGGTACTATTTGCCTGACATTGTAAAATACATGGCCCAAGCTGAAGACGCGGAAGCCGAATAAACGAAAGGAGGCGTTATGCCGAAAAAAGAAGAAACTTTGAAAGACCAGCTGATGAAGTGTGAAAAAATCATCAGCGAAGCGCAGGCGGGAGCAGCCAATGCAAAAAGAGCATTGTACAAAATCCTGCAGGAAGAATTGTGGAAGGCAGAATTTGCT
>SUVV01000023.1 GCA_015061805.1 Lentisphaerota bacterium
GGGCGGCTCCGTCTGCATCCGATATATATACTGTAACTCAAAATACAACCGCTGAATAATTCAAAGGAGTGTAATTTATGGAAAAAAGTCTCTGCCATGGCAGAGTGAAGTTGTACAACTTCACTCTTATCGAACTTCTTGTAGTCATCGCCATTATCGCTATTCTGGCAGCAATGCTGCTTCCGGCGCTGGGCAAAGCCCGGGCACGCGGTCAGGCCAGCAATTGTCTCAACAACCTCAAGCAGTTCGCCGGTAAATGGGCGCAGTACAGCGGAGACTATGATGGTATGCTGTATCCAAGTACTTTGAATGGTAAAGGCTACCCCGGAGCATCCAACTGTATAAACTGGGCGGAAAATGCCTGTAAAGATAAATATTGGGGCGGCAGCACTAAGTCGGTTCCGAAACTTTATAATGGAACAAGCTCTGGGTTCCGGACCCCGATCCTGGAGTGTCCGACTGCAAAGGCTAAAGGCGTGGGAAACCGGTGGAACTCCTTTGCAATCAGCAACAGTTACGCCTACAATTTCTTCTATAATCCCCGCACCAAAACGGGAACGCTGGCAACTCCCAGTACCTCTTTGGCGCGTATGAGTCAGATCACCAACGCTTCCAAGGCGCTGCTGCTCTGTGATGACTGGGTGAATCCCGGTGCAGCCCAGACTGCCCGCGGTCAGTTCAGTACCGATGGTGACAGCAGTAAGGGGGCGGCGCAGGCGTTTTCGTGGATAGGTCCGTCGATGGGGCTTTGCGTCGGAGCCAAAGGGGCGCATGGTCAGAATATGAATATTGCCTTCGCCGATGGTCACGCCAATTTGCAGAGAAGTCTCTATGGTGTGGACAGCAGTACTTCCGGTCGTTACCTACCGGTCAGTTGGCGCAAGGACAAGGAACTTAAAGAACTTGCCTGGTAAGTTCATCGATTTTGCCGATTGTTGAAAATCGCCACGGTTACTGTGAAATAAGGTATACGTTTATGAGATCATTTATGCTTATCTTGACTCTATTCAGCACATTTGCTGTTTTTTCTGCCGGGAATCTGACTCCCCGGAAGCGTTACCGTGCTGAATTTGAAATCCGGGCGACCAAAAATGTTTACCCTGAAGATTTCCGCTGTCAGGGAGTCAAATTGGATTATCCCGGTTTACTTCTTCAGTTCGTCGATGGCAAAGGCCGGAAACTTACCCGGATGGCGCGCGGTAACTTTTTCAATGTTCACAGCCGGGAATTTGTTCCGGGCGCGATCGAGTTCTACACCGGAGAAGGGGTCAAGCATGTGAAGCCGATCGCAAAAAATGCCGAATTCCGCAACTTCCGCATCGTTCCGGTGCCGCCGCAGGAAAATCTGGCGATCCCTCTGGATTACCGTGTTTCCGGACAGATCCGCGACTATTTCATCACTCCGGGTGAACCGGGAAAAGCGATCTTTGATGTCTGGCAGGGCAAGATTTACGGTGATCTTATTCCGATTGCCGGGGGCAAGCGTTACCATTTGACCGTTATCGGCTACGCAGTTCAGCGCTCGGTGATCATCGGGCTTGAATTTTACACCCATGACCGGGGCGGCAAGAGCGCCAGCGTGCGTTCCAGTCGTGCCCAGATCCGCATCAGCGGGCGTCAGCAGAAACTTGATTACACTTTCCTCGTCCCGGCAAAAGCACGCTGGCTCCGGGTAACTATGGCGAGGGGCGTGATTCAGGATTATCAGGTACGGGAACTTAAATAAATTTTTTAACATAAATATCAGGAGAAAAAATGAAACATTTATTGTGCGTAATAATGTTCGGTTGCGCGCTGGTTTTGAGCGCTGCATCCGTCAAAGTCGCAGATGGCGGCAAAGCTGTTTCCGCTATCGTTATCGGGAAGAATGCTCACCGTACTGTAAAACATGCCGCTAAAGAGCTGCAGAACTATTTCCGTTTGATTACCACCGGACAGGTCCCCATTACAGAACTTATGCCTGCTGATGGTAAAAGTGCCTCCTTTGTTTTGGGTACGGTCGATTCTCCGCTGGTTAAAAAAATCATCGGCAAAGATAAAAATGCTGCCAAACTCAAGTATGACGGCTACGCGGTTTTTGCCAAAGGCAACACCGTCGTCATCTATGCGAAAACTCCGCGCGGCGTACTCAATGGTGTTCACCGCTTCATGCTGAAGCACACCGATTTCATCTGGGTTCGTCCGCTCGGTGAACAGGCGATTTATTCCGAGAACAAGGATCTGGCACTGCAGGTCAGCAGTTATCTGGACAATCCGGTTTTCCGTATCCGTTCCTGGAGCGCAAACTCCTGGAGCAGAGAGTTTGAACTCTATATTTCCCGTCTTTGCAACAACCACGCCCGCCGCCCAGACAAAAAACGGCTGGACGAGCAGTTGGATCAGGGATTCTTGTTGGAATACGGTCAGGGACACAACCTTACCAGAATCTGGCTGCCGCTCAAGAAATACGGCAAAACCAATCCGGAATTTTACATGCTCAACAACGGTGAACGCCGTACCTCCGGCCGGGTTCAGCTTTGCTATACCAACCGGAAAATGTGGGACGTTTTCGTCAAAGAGTCGCTTGATGTCATTTCCAAACTTCCGAAGCATTATCCCCGCGTCAATATGCTGATCGAAGACACTCCGTCAGTTTGTGACTGTGACGAATGCCGCAAGCCGATCAAACTTGAAGACGGCACAGTGCTCCAGCCCACTGATGAAGGTTTCCGTTCCACCCAGTTCTACATCTTTATGAACTATGTGGCTGAAAAAGTTTATGAAAAGTATCCTGAACTTGAAATCAAAGTTTACGGTTACTTCTTTACCGCCGTTCCGCCCAAGGTCAAAATTTTCAAGAATATCGTCGTCAGCTTCTGCCCCTATGTCCGCAATGACAAAGAAACACTTCACGGTAAGAGCAATACCAAGTGGCTCGAACGTACCAAACGGTATGCCGAGATGAGCAAAAATGTCATCTGGCGCGAATACTATTACTGCTTCGCGAAGTTCCCGCGCGCTCAGGCCAACGTCATTGCTCAGGATTTGCGCTTTATCAGCAAGCTCGGTATCATCATGGTCTTCCCGGAACTCTCCTGGATCGATCATCCGCGCAGGGGCAATAACGAGTTTTCCGACAATGACTTCTACAACATGGCAGGACCTGAATTCTGGACTATAAACCAGCTTTATTGGGATCCCGCGCAGGATCCGGATGAGTTGCGTAACGAATACATCAAGCGCGTTTGCCGCGAAGGTGCGCCCGGAATTCAAAAGTTCTTCAAGATCCTCCGTGACAGCTGGTTCCTCGATCCCACTCCGGCATCGTTCAATGATACCTACAAACGTGATATGGGCTACTATGTCGTGCGTAAAAAACTGGTCGAGCCCTGCCGTGCCGCGCTGAAAGAAGCTGCCGCTACGGTCAAAGATCCCCGCTCCAAAGCGTGGATCGAAAAACTCACCGGCATTTTTGAAAAATGGGTGCAGTGTTCCGACAGCAGTATTTCTGCGGAACAGAAGGTCCCCAAAGCTGAAGTGAAAGGTTTCCCCGGTTTTGATTTCAACTCCGGTGTCTGGACCAAGGCTGCGCAGCTGTCCAAGTTCACCCGTATGGGCAAGTCTGACCTGCCGGCGAGCGAACCCACCGATGTCAAACTCATCCACAACGGCGAAACTCTCTATGTCGGTTTCCGCTGTGTGATGCCGAAGAACAGCAAACTGGTCGGCAAGAGTCAGTTGACTCCGGAAAGTTTCCCCTCCGGCGACCATGCTGAAATTTTTATCGCCAACAAGGATGACGGTTACTATCATCTGGCGTTCAACTTCCACGGCAAGAAATACGATGCCATCGGAACCAATCCCGACTGGAATACCAAATGGGATGTCAAGACCAAGGTCGGTAAGAATGAGTGGCGGGCGGTGGTTGCGATCCCGTTCAAGTCAGTCAAATTGGGCATTGAACAGGATAACCGCGTGAAAGCGACCTTCTACCGCTGCCGTACCGGTAACGGCAAGCATAATGTCCACTCCTCATGGGTCGGCAGTCAGGTCCACTCCGTAAGTTCCTTTGGAGAACTGATCTTCCAGCACGAATAAGAGTTGACCGGAATCAGGATTTGGCCCGGGAAAGCGTTTCGACGATTTTCCGGGCCGTTTCTTTTCCAATGCCGGGGACCCGGACACAGATGGTTCCGGCATCGGCTTTGGCGAGGGTTTTTACTGCCCCGAAGGCTTTAAGCAACTGGCGCTTGCGGACTTCGCCCACGCCGGGAATTTCATCGAGTAAAGAGGAATTTATCCGTTTTTCCCGCAGGGATCGGTGATAGGTTATCGCGAATCGGTGGGCTTCATCCCGGAGCGCCTGAATCATTTTTAACGCGGCATCATGCCGGTCGAGAATGACCGGTTCGGAGCGCCCGGGGACAAATATCTCTTCATTGCGTTTGGCAAGTCCGATCACCGGAAGCGGCGGACAGTTTATCGCAATAAGTGCTTCGATCGCCGAGGAGAGCTGCCCTTTGCCGCCGTCGACCACCAGCAGACCGGGCAGGGGACGTTTTTCTGCGAGTAATCGGGAGAAATGGCGGGTTATCGCTTCATTCATCATCGCAAAGTCATCGCTTTGCATAACTGTCTTTATCCGGAAACGCCGGTACGCCTGCCGGTCGGGTTTGCCGTTGGTGAACGTTACCATACTGGCGACCGCCAGCGTGCCGAGGATATTGGATATATCAAAGCAGATCACCGTTTCCGGCGGCGCGGATAAGCCCAGATGGCGGGCGATGGAGTTGATGGCGGCAATGCCGGAATTAAGCCGCTGATCGGGAAGTACCGGATTTTCAAAGGTACGGTTTTTTCTGCCGAAAACGGCGGCGATATTGTCGTAAACATCCCGCAGTTTGGCGGCTTTTTCAAATTTCTGTCCGGCGGCGGCGGCGAGCATCTGCGCTTTGACCGCCTCCCTGACCGGAGCGATATCCCCTTCGAGAACAGCCAGAGCATTGTTGAGTTTTTCCCGGTATTCTTCCACGCTCACCTGACCGGTGCAGGGGGCGCAGCAATCTTTGACCAGCCGTTTCAAACAGTGTTTGCGGGTCTCTTCGTCGGGTTCGGAACTCTTGCAGCCCCGCAATCCGAAGTGGGCAAGCAGAAAATCCCGTGTCATGTGCAGAGCCGTTCCATGGGGAAAGGGACCGAAATAGCGGGCATTATCCGGCTTGCGGAGCCGGACGGCGGTCAGGGTCGGGAATTTCTCCGATTCATCGACTTTCAACAGCAGATAACGCTTGTCGTCCCGCATCAGAATATTGTAGTGCGGAGCATAAGTCTTGATCAGACTTGATTCCAGAATAAGCGCTTCGTCTTCACTTTTTACGACCTGATACGACCACTCCCAGATGGAGTTGATGAGCGAACGCAGCTTGGCATCACCGGTACGGCGGCGGGACGGCTGAAAATAGTTGCCCAGCCGCCGCCGGAGATCCCGCGCTTTCCCGACATAGATGACCTTGCCGAAGCGGTCGCGGAACATATATACCCCCGGTTTTGCGGGGATTTCAGAAGGATGGTATTCCTCAAAACGCATTATTTGAGATTCAGCACATCCTGCATGTCATACAGACCGTTGGGGGCACTCTGCAGAAATTCTGCCGCCCGCAGAGCGCCTTTGGCAAAGGTGTCGCGGCTGGATGCTTTGTGAGTAAGTTCAACCCGTTCGCCGCCGGCGGCAAAGATCACTGTGTGGTCGCCGACGACATCACCGCCGCGCAGGGCGTGCATGCCGATTTCACCGGAGGTGCGTTTGCCGACTTTTCCGGCGCGGCCGTTGCGGATGGCTTCATCATAGTCCCAGTTGCGAACTTCGCAGACCACTTCGCCGAGGCGGACGGCGGTACCGCTGGGGGCATCGATCTTCTGATTGTGGTGCATTTCGACGATTTCGACATCGAATCTTTCTCCGAGGACGGCGGCGGCTTCTTTGACCAGTTTGAAGAGCAAATTGACACCGACACTCATGTTGCCGGAAACCACCAGTCTGCCGGATTTGCCGAGTTCTTTGAGTTCAGCGCGTTCTCCGGCACTCATGGCGGTCACTCCGCAGACAAAGGCGGCATTGTTGGCAACGGCGATTTTAGCACATTCGACGGCTCCGCCGGTGGCGAAATCGATGACGGCATCGACTTGGGCGTTTTCAAAGACTTCGGAGATGGACGCGGTGATTTTCACATCCAGAGCATCGATCCCGGCAACGCTTCCGGCATCGGCACCCAACAGCGGGCAGCCTTCCCAGTCGACGGCGCCGACGATCTTGAAATTGCCGCTTTCAACAGCATTGGCAATGATTCGCCGCCCCATACGTCCGGCGGCTCCGACAACAGCAATATTTATCATAACAGAATTCTCCATAAAAAGTTTGTGTCAACCATATAGTATACCGCAAGAAAACGAATATTCAAGCGGTAAAACCAAATCTCTGCGCGATTACGGGGAAATCGGCAGCTTTTGCCCTTTTTTATGGAACTGTTGCAGAATATTTCCGCTTGCGACTTGAAAAAAAGCCGGTTGTGTGGTATGGTATAAACAAGTCTGTATAATATTTTCAAAGTCAAGGAATTTTTATTATGATACGTGCTGCAGTCGTCGGAATTACCGGCTATGGTCAAACTCATTACAACGATCTGATGCGGGAATATGACGCCGGTCGGGTAAAGCCGGTCGCCGCAGTGGTGATCAATCCGGATGAAGCGGCGGAAAAAGTTGCTGCTCTCCGCGGGATCGGATGCGATATCCTCCCCGATTTTGATTCTCTGATCTCCAAATACGCAGGATTAATCGATATCTGCTGTATTCCCACCGGTATCGCTCTGCACAAGACGATGAGCGTGGCGGCAGTTCGCGCCGGATTCAACGTCTATGTCGAAAAACCGGTCGCCGCAACCGTTGACGAAGTCCGTGAAATGAGTGCGGCCGCTGAAAAATCCGGCAAGTTCATCGCGGTCGGATATCAGGATATGTATCAATCCTTTACTCACCGTGTCAAAGAGATACTGATGTCCGGTGTTATCGGTAAGGCGTTGAAACTCAAATGTTACGGCTTGTGGCCGCGCTCTTTTGTCTATTATGCCCGCAACCGCTGGGCGGGCAGAGTCATCGGTGACAATGGCGAAGCAATTCTGGACAGTCCTTTTACCAATGCGCTGGCGCATGACCTCAATCTGCAGTTGTTCTTCGCCGGTGAAACTTTCGGTTCGATGGCGGAACTCGCCACCGTTCAGGCGGCAATGTTCCGGGCGAATGATATCGAATCCTGCGATACCGCTTCGATCCGCATAACTACCAGTTGCGGTCAGGAATTGCTCTTCACAGTTTCCCATGCTGCCAACTGCAAGGCCAATCCCTTGCATGTCATCAGTTGTGAAAAGGGTGAGATCCGCTTCAACCGCTGTGACCGTTTCGCCAAAGTTTACGACAATAACGGTGATTTGATTGAAGATATCCCCTTCAATAACCCCGTCCGCAACAGTGTCTGGGATGCTCTGGTCGACCGGCTCAACGGCAATGACCGTTTCATCTGTACTCCGGCAATGGCCGGAGTTCCGGTTCAGGTAGCCAATGCGGTCTTTGATTCAGCGCCGGTGGTGCCTTTCCCGGAAGAGTTGATCAGTACCGTCACCTTTGATGAGACCGGCGCACTGCGCCGGGTCGTCACCGGCATCGAAGCGGCAGCGTTCCGGGCATTTGAAGCATCCCGGATGCTCAATGCTGATGATTTCCCCTTCATCCGTCCCGGAGAAGTGGTGGATATGAAAGATTATACCAGTTTCCAAAACCGTATGGGGTTCGGTAAATGAGGATATTGAACCGATATGTGATCAAAAGTTTTCTGGTCGCATTCGGCATGGCGATATTGATTTTGACCTTTGCCATGACCGGAGCGAATCTGATCCGGGTGCTGGACTTCATTTCACGCGGGATACCGATGTCGGTTTTCGGCACTTACATTCTCTACATGCTTCCGCGTATTCTCACTTTCACTATCCCGTGGGCGGTGATGGTTGCTGTGATGCTGGTTTTCGGCAGGATGTCGGCGGACAGTGAACTTACTGCCATGCGGGCATGCGGTATTTCCATTTTGCAGATCGTAAGTCCATTGCTGCTGATCGCAGTCATGCTTACCGGACTCTGTATCTATCTGCAGGTCGAGATCGGGCCGCCGCTTCTGGGTAAATCGCGCAGTATGCTGAAGCAGGCGGGGTTGGAACGGCCGCTGGCGATGTTTGAGCCGGGCAGTCCGCTGACATTGAATAGCGGTGACAGTTCCATCGTCATCAATATCGACAGCAAGACCGGCGATAACGAATTGCAGGGCATCTTCCTTTGTAAAGCCCGTGCCAGCGATGATTTTATCGAACAGACGATTACCGCTGAAAAAGGTACGATCACGGCTGACACCAAAACTCAGATGCTCCATATCGTTTTGAAAGACTGTATGACCAGCAACCGCAGCAGCGGCGAAAGCGGCAGTGAAGTTGTGGAACAGATTTTTTCCAATGAATTGATCTTCAAATTTGACTATGGCAAAGAGGCTAACGCCGGAAAGGTGAGTGTTCGTGCCAAGTATATGAAATTCACCGATCTGCTCGGTGAAATCCGACGGTTCAAGCAGAATAATATCCCGACTTTGGAAATGGAGATAGAGTTGAACAAACGCATTGCCTTTGCGCTTTCGCCCATCGCTTTTCTGCTGCTCGGTATGCCGCTTGCCATCCGCACCGGACGCCGGGAAACCAGTATCGGTCTGTTTGTCAGCGTAGTTTTGGCAGGAGTGTTTTTCATGTCGGTCATCATGTGTCAGAATTTGAATAAATTTCCGCAGTTGTATCCTCAATATCTGCTTTGGCTGCCCAATATCATATTTCAGATATTGGGGGCGGTGATGACGTGGCGCATTTCCCAGAGGTAGTCGGATGGCGGGCAGGCAAGCTGTTTTCAAATCGGTGCTGATCGTATTGCTTCTGGCGGTGATCTATCTGCTTTTTATCATGATCCAGGCGGCAGACCGCTTGCACCGGAGCAATATGAGATTGCTGGCGGCATTGGAAAAATCTTCTGCCGGGGCAACTCCCGTTGCACTCAAGCTGCCGAAACCTGAAACTTCCATCCCGGCTGCCAATGCGGAATATTTTGACCCGCAAGCCCGGATCGGCGGCAAGTTGAGTTCGGCGCTTTCGGCAGATGCTCCGGGATTCAATCCGCTGACGGTAAATGAAGCGACTGCCAGCGTCATTTTTTCGCTCTGTTCGGCTACGCTGGCAGAAAGAGATTTGCAGAAACCTGAAGCGTTCAAACCGTTGCTTGCTGAATCCTGGGAAATTTCCGAAGATCATCTCTCTTACAAAATAAAATTGCGGCGCAACGCGATGTGGCAACCCTACCGTTGTCCCGACAGCGGTAAAATGGTTCCGGCTCGGGAGATCACGGCTGATGATTTTGTTTTCATGGTCGAAGCGATGAATGATCCGGAGGTGGATTGCGCTTCCAGACGCAGTTATTATCAGGATTTGGAGTCGATCCGCGCCGTCGGGAAGTATGAACTGCATGTCAAATGGAAGCGGGCATATTACGGTTCGCTGGATTCCACCTTGTCGCTCTTTCCCTTGCCCCGCGAATACTATTGTCCGGACGGCAAATTCGACGGTAAGCGCTTCAATCAGGATCATAAACGCAACCGGACGATCATCAGTTGCGGTCCCTATCTTTTTGCCGGATGGGATAAAGACCGGATGATCCGCCTTGAACGCAATCCGGGATATTTCGGCGTGGCTTTGGGAATCGCTCCGGCGTTGAAAGTCCGGGAGTTTGAAATCATCAAGCATCCCAATACCCAGCTTCAGGCGCTGTTGGGCAGCAAGATCGATATGATGAACCTCAGCGCGGAACAATGGGTGCGTCGTGCCGGAGAAAAACGTTTCAAGGATGGTTCGCTTTCCCGCATCCGTTACAGCGGCAGAGGGTACAGTTACATCGGTTACAATATCCGGAAAGATTGTTTCAAGGATGCCAGGACCCGGCGGGCGCTGACTATGCTGATCGACCGGGAACGCATATTGAAAGAGGTCATGCATGATTGCGGAACCATCGCCAATGGCCCCTTCGCTCCGGGAAGCGTTTATGCCGATCCTGCGTTGAAACCTTATTCCCGCAACGTATCAATGGCGAAACAACTGCTCCGTGAAGCCGGCTGGCAGGACAGCGACGGCGATGGAATTCTGGAACGCGACGGCAAACCGTTCCGTTTCACGATGCTGCAGATTTCCGGCAGTGCCACTCAGGCGCGGATATTGCCGATGATAAAAGAGTTCTTTGCCGCCGCCGGTATCGATATGCGTTTGCAGACGGTGGAGTGGAGTGTTTACATCGACCGGCTCAATCAGCGCCGTTTTGATGCCTGCAACTTGGGATGGACCGGAAGCATTGATCCTGATCCGTATCAGATATTCCACTCCAGTCAGATCGCTTCTGGTGATAACTTTGTCGGCTACCGCAACGAAGAGGTCGACCGGCTGATAACTGAATTACGCGGAGAATTCGATCTCAACAAACGGATATCCATTTGCCGCGCCATTGAAAAGCACCTTTACGACGATCAGCCGTATACTTTTATGTTCTATCCGGATGTGCTGGCGGCGCTTGACAGCAAATACCGCAATGTCCGGCTGTTTCCGCTGGGATTGGAAACCAGGACATTCTGGCTGCCTTGAATCAGAGTTGACTCAAGTCGGCGGCGATATTGACTGCTTCGGCAAGTACCGGGTCGAAGGCGGCGGAATTGCCTGAAGCGTTTTTAGTTGAATTCTGGCTGGTCAGCTTTTCCGTTTCTTCAATGATCTGCTTTTCGGCGGTGTATTCCCGGCGGCGCTGTGCTTCATTGAGTGAAACCGTTTTGCGGTTGCGGATTTTCCGGTAGAGGTCGATCTGCTTGAACAATTTTGCGTATTCGGAACTGTTTTTGATCCGTTTTTCCGAATTGCTTTTCAAAACGGCGACCTTGTCCATGATCTTTTTATCGAACAACGTGTATTTTGCCGCCTTGGTGGAATCCCACGGCAGGTGGTTGTCAAAATACATTTCTCCGATCTCCATTTCTTCCGTGAGCGACGGCAGGAGAATATCCGGCTGAACCCCCAGCTGCTGGACCGAACTGCCGGTAATGCGGTAGAACATTGCCGATTCAAAGATCAATGTTCCGGCATCGATCTTGTTGAAAAGATGGTTGTAGGGGGAGAGGTTTTCCACCGACAAGACGGTACTTTTGCCGAATGTCCGGCTGTCACCGACCATGACCGCCCGGCCGGAATCCCGGAGCGCCGCCGAAAAGATCTCTGCGGCGGATGCCGACATTTTACTGGTCAGCACCACCAGCGGGCCGGAGTAGAGAATAGCTTTATCTTCGTCACCGTAGACGTTGGAATTCTGCTTGGTCCGCACCTGCACCACCGGGCCGCCTTTCATGAACAACCCTGCCATGAGGATCGCATCGGGCAGACTGCCGCCGCCGTTGCGCCGCAGGTCAAAGAGGATGGAATCGACCTTCTCTTTTTTGAATTTTTCCACGATTTTGCGGACATCGGTACTGGCACGGCGGGCGTTGGCGTTGCCGCTGGCTGCTTCATCGAAATTCATGTAGAATCCCGGCAATTCGATCACGCCGACCTTGATTTTTCTGCCTTTTGCCGGAGAATCGACTTCGTGGACGGTTCCTTTGGCGGCGCTTTCTTCAAGATTGATCTTTTCGCGGATCAGAGTGACCCGGGTCGAGGTTCCGGTGTTGCCGGAAAGCACATCCAGAGTGACCTTGGAGCCCTTTTCGCCCCGGATAAAGGTGACTGCCTGGGAAACCGGCATATCGATCAGGTCAGTGCTTTCGCCGTTTTCCTGCGTGACCCGGATCAGGCGGTCGTTGACCTTGAGTTTGCCGCTGCGGGCAGCCGGACTTCCGGGCATGAGTTCAACGATCTTTATGTAGCCGTTTTCGCTGGTGAGTGTGGCGCCGATTCCGGTGAGTGAAAGCGACATGTGGATATCGAAATCTTCACTTGCTTTGGGCGGGTTGTAATTGGAATGCGCTCCGTAGGTGGCCGCCATGGCATTGAGCAGAATTCCGAGGATATCGATTTTTTCCCGTTTGGTGATGGCGTTACCCAGATCGCGCTGACGCTGCAGTATGCGTTCTGCCGGAGCCGGGGGAGGATTTTTGCTGTCCCGGGATTTCTCATCATTGAGTGAGGTCAGTTTGTAAATGAGATACTGATGCTTGAGGAATTTCTGCCACAGGAGCAATTGTTCAGCTTTATTTTTGACTCTGGGGAGTTTGCGGCGGTTGAGGGTGTAGGATTCATCGGCGGAGAAGTCGATTTTCCCGGAAAGTAATTTTTGGGAAAAATTCCGGTATTCGCTGAATTTTCTGGAGAAATCCTGATAGATATCAAAAGCGAGGTCATATTGTCCCTGCTGGAGTTTATATCCGAGCAGAGGGCGTTCCGGAAGATATTTCTGCAGATCTTCTTCGGTGAAAAATATCCGGTCGGGGTCGATATCATCGATGAAATTGTCAAAAATTCTGCCGGAAAGTTCTTCTGACATCGGAACTTGAGAGTAGTGATTGCGGTCAAGTACCCGGGCAATCATGGCGGATATCCGGCGGAAATCGCTTTCACTGTACTTCGGAACCGGTTTGGCATCGAGAATAAAAGCAATAACTGCAACGAGCAGCAAGATGTATCGTTTCATAATAAAAAATTCCTTATTTATCGAGGTTTCTGCCGATTATTTGCAGAGAGCCGAAATCGACTCCCAGATAGTTCTGGATCACCGGGCATTTGGCGCGCAGTAAAAAGTAGATCGGAGTGGAGCGGAAATCTTCTTCCATCGATTCAAAGTTGCCCTGTCCCTTCGCAATGACCAGATCAGCGGTGTCAAGTGCGGAAAGAAACTCCGCAGAGACCAGTTTCAACGGAACGCCGGGGGCGCTGCAGCCGGTGTCGATCACTCTGAAATCCGAAAGATTTGATGCTTCGATCTCTTTTCTGGTGATATCGTTGAGGATCGCCCCTCCGCGGACAGCGATGGTGACTTTATTTTTCATGGTTTCCAGCAGCAAACGGTCGAGGACAGCTTCGCCGCAGTTGTCCAGAATGTAGATGATATTGCCGGCGTTTCTGATGCGCTGCTCGAGGTCCTTGAGGGCGTTGGGATCGCAGGGCAGGGCAGAAACTTCCCGGATGGCGCCTTCCGCTTGGGAAAGATCGAAATCCGGATTGACTCCGTAATCGATAATATTGCCGGAAATGGCAAGTTTGACCCGGTTGACGAACTCATTTTCTCCTGAGTTGCGGCAGAGTTTGTCCAGTTCATCATAGAGCGCAACTCCAAGTTGCGTTGAACGCATTTTGACCTCTTCAAAACCGTCTTCGATGCCGCTTTGCCGGGCGAATAAACCAAAGTAGTATGCCGCCATTTCCGGAGGTGTCGCGGCGGCGGAGTGTTTCTGGAACAAATCAAGGGTTTCCCGGAAATAACTCCACTGCTTTTCCGGAGAATCGCTGACATCCCGGGCGAGGCGCAGGGCCTGTTTGATTATACATTCACAGCAGTCAAATTGGATACGCATATTTTCAAAGTTTTCATGATTTACAGTTGTTGTCCAGTCAATTTACATCTTTAACGGTGATAATTCAAGAAGAAAACGGAGGATATCCCATAAATTTTTTGAAAACTGCAGAGTTGCACCGCCGGGACTTAACTTTTTACCGGAATCGGCAACTGATGGAATTTTTCCTCAAAGAATCCTGCGGTGTGCTGTTGAAAAATTCCGGATAGTGTGTTAGATTATCTGATGAATCAAAGGAGTTATAAAAATGTCTGATAATTTACTGCTTGCTTTTATTCTGACCGGTGTTGCCGGTGTTGCCACCGGTATCGGCAGTTGTATTGCCTTCTTTTTCAATCATTCCAACCGCAAATTTCTATCGCTGTCGCTGGGTTTTTCCGGAGGGGTGATGCTCTACATCTCCTTTGTGGAACTTTTTGCCGGAGCGAAGAGTTTTCTTTCGGAACGTTCCGGAACCGCCGGAGCATTGAGCGCCATCGGTGCTTTTTTCGGCGGTATCGCGCTCTCGCTGCTCATCGACCGGCTGATACCGGAATCCCGCAACCCGCACGAAGTCCGCAAGGTGGAAGAGATGTCGCACCCGGATTACAAAAAACGGGCGTTCCGGAGCGGAATACTCTTTGCACTTGCCATCGCAATCCACAACTTCCCGGAAGGTATGGCGGTATTTATGTCGGGAATGATCTCCGGCAAGACCGGTATTTTTACTGCACTCGCCGTGGCGATCCACAATATTCCGGAGGGGATCACGGTGTCGGTGCCGATCTATCATGCCACCGGCAGCCGGAAAAAGGCATTTCTGTGGTCGTTTGCTTCGGGACTTTCGGAACCGCTGGGGGCATTGGCGGCATATTTCCTCTTTCTGCCGTTTCTTACTGAAACTCTGCTGATGCTCATCTACGCCGGAGTTGCCGGGATCATGGTTTTTCTCACCTTTGACGAATTGCTGCCGCTTGCGCGGGAATATGGCGAACATCACCTTTCGATCGCCGGTTTGATCTGCGGGATGCTGTTGATGGCACTGGTTCTGCTTTGAGCAAGGTTGAATTTTCGTCATATATGGTGTATCTTATCAGGATTACTGAATTTGACAACAATAAACAGATATCACGGATGAAAAAGTTTTTGAATACCGCTGCCGCTTTTATCGCGGCATTGCTTCTGATCACCGGGTGTTCTCCTGAAACACCTCCGGAACGCATCAGCCGTATCGGTAAAACTGCGATGGGAGAAGTGATTTTTCCCCGCAACGGGGAGGGGGAACTGCTGGAGGTTTCAGGAAATCTCCCCGGCGGATTTGACCGGATGCTTGCCGAGGTCGTCCCCTTTGACCACCGGGTGTTCCGGATGGTTCTGGAAAATGCTGAAGCTGCCGGAACTCATGATCCGCTGGAGAGCAGCGCCGGGATTCTGGGAAAGCGCTTCAATATCAAATTTTCCCGGGTGGATGATAACACGATGCGATCAGAATTGCCCGGAACAATCGTGATTCTCCGGAGAGGATTTTATCTCGGACCGCGCGGTGTGGTGTTGGAGATCACCGATCGTGAACTGCAGAAACAAACAGAAGAGTTGAAAAATTCTCCCCGGTTCCGGCAGTATCGCCGATATCATCTGGCACGAAACGGGATAATTCTGCTCGCGCGGAGCATTGCCGATTTTAAACTTGATAACGGCAGCGTTCCGGAGAAGATCGCTGATTTGACCGAACGCCCTGCCGGATGTCTGACGTGGAATGGGCCATATTGTCATAATCCGCCGTCAACTTCTGTGGTTTACCGCCGGATTTCAGTCGATTCTTATGAACTTTATCAGGAAGTCGACGGCAAACGAATCAACGAGGATACCGAATTATGAATTTGCTTGAATTGTCCAAAACTGTCCGGGAATTGCGGAAAAAACAGGGAATGACGGTTGAAACCCTTGCCAAACAGAGCGGTTTCAGCAAAGGATTCATCTCCCAAATCGAAAACTTCCGGATAACTCCGTCACTCAAAGCGCTGATGCGGATATCCGCCGCGCTGGGAGTTTCGCTTGAGGAGTTGTTCAGCGGCAACCGCGCGCCGGTCAAACCTTACAGTTTCGGAAATATCTCTGACGGTGAACCCTTTGACCGCGATGCCGGAAGCGCTTACGGTATCCATTATCTCGCTCTGGCTCACCGTCAGATCGGACGTAAAATGGATCCGTTCATCATTGAATACACTCCGGGACCGGAACGGGAATTCCTGCTCCACGATACCGAAGAGTTTTTCCTTTTGCTGGAGGGGGAACTTGATTACTGCATCTATGATGATGAAAACCGGAAACATCTCTCTCCCGGAGATACCGTTTACATGTGTGCCAATGTGCCGCACCGGGTGGTGCTTCCGGAATCCTGTTCGCGCGCCCGGGCATTGGTCATCTATTCCGATTTGCCTGAATTGTAAGCGCTTCCCGTGAAAAAAAGGTCATACAAAAGTTTCCGGATCGATTTTGATGTCGCCGCAATCGAAGCGTTGACGTGAGCCTTCGCAATCGATCATCATGGAGCCGTCGGGGAGGATTTCCGAGAATATTCCCCGCAGCCTGGTTCCGTCCGGGCGGATCGCTTCAAGTGTTTTCCCCAGAAGCCGGTTTGCCTGTTTCCATCGGGCAAGGAGTTGTGCCGGATCGTTTTGATAGAGTTGGTACATCCGGATGAAGTTGTTGAACAATTCGCAATAGAGTTCGCGGAGATCAAAGGTTTTGCCGCATTCACAGAAAAGTGAGGTTGCCGCATTGTCGAGCTCTGCCAGATTTTCAGCACTCTGATTGATATTTATTCCGATCCCGGAGATGATGCCGGATAGTTTG
Organism: Lentisphaerota bacterium; assembly: GCA_015061805.1. Taxonomy (GTDB): domain Bacteria; phylum Verrucomicrobiota; class Lentisphaeria; order Victivallales; family Victivallaceae; genus UBA1784. Next base: position 16,487 of record SUVV01000023.1, read on the forward strand.
CCGTGAGCGAAAACCCCCTCCGACAGGATGCCGGCCAATTTCTTTTTGCCGATATAGATGTCGTTGGGCCACTTGAAGTAAGCGCAGGTATTGCCGAGTTTCCCGGAGATCATCTCCAATGCAGCAAGAGCAATGATCGCTCCGGCGTGAAACGGTTCTGCCACATTTTTCAGAATGCCGCTGGCGCAGATCGCACTGCCGGGTGGAGTTATCCACCGGCGGTTCAATCGGCCTCTGCCGCAGGTCTGCTCCATAGCACAAAAAAGCGAGCCGTCCGGGAGCGTCGAAAATCGCTCACGGGCGGCGGAATTAGTGGAATCTATCCGGTCACAGATAATGAGTTCGGCAGACATCGGTCAGTCACGGGCACCGGCGGCAGCTTCCCGATCCTGGAACAGTACTACCGCCCAGACACATGCCAGAACAAAGTAGATCGCTCCGTAGATACAGCCGTTCACAACGTAGGAAAGCGGAATATTTCTGCCGACAGCGATCGCATCTGCCAACCAGAAAAACTGCCAGTTGGGGATAATCGCGTAACAGGTACTGCAGATGAAATTCACCAGTTCGCTGTCGCTGCTGCGCAGGAAAAGGTGGCTGGACATCAATCCCAGAAAAAACAGTATGGAACACAGGCACATCGTCGGAACCACATCCAATCTGGTCGCGGCAGTCACTGCAATGGTCGCCATGATCACAACTCCGATGTTGAGCATGAAAAGCGCTTTGCCGAGATCGATCATCGACAGTTCCGGCGTCGGACGGAATTTCAAACAGTAGGCGAACATCCCCAGTACCAGAACTCCGGTCGCGTAGGTGGCAAATTCCGAAAAAGAACTGCCTTTGAGGAAGTTTATCAGCATACCGATTGCACAACCGATGCCGATAATGGCAATGAATGCCCCGTACAAGTGAAGTTCCATGCGGAACTGGTCAACTGCGACGTAGACGGCAATCACTGATGCAAGACAGCAGATCACGCTGAAAAGCAGCGCCGCCATCGTGATCCCGGCGATTTTACCCAGCACAAAACTCCAGCGCGGCACCGGTTTGCTCAACAGCAGCAGAACCGTCCCGTTACGCATTTCCCGGGAAACAGTGTAACTGGCGCATAGCACTGACACCGCAAGTCCGAACAGCATGGTGGTCGCCATGGAACTGTCCACCACCAGTTTCAACTGTTCAAAAAATACGAAAATGGTTATCCACGGGTAATGCCCGATGAGCAGAAGTGCCGCCAGCAGCATGAGAAAATACACCGGTTCGCGGATGGATTCCCGGAAGGTGTTGGCGGCAATTCGGTAGAGGTGTGACATTATATTCCGCCCCGGAAATTACTTTGCAGGAACCGGATCGACCGGCGTCGCTTTGACATCGGCGGCGGGTTCAGCCGCTTTTTCGGCTTCAGCGGGCTGGACTTCGGTCATAACTTCGGGCTGTTTTTCCGGAGTTGCCGGACGCGGACGGCTCTGCAGCCGGGTCGGCTGGGTGCGGATGATGGCATCCTGATAGTTTTCCCGGAAGTTGCTGGCAAGGTGACCGACATTGAGCAGGTCATCGAGTTCTTCGGCAATGCGCAGCCAGTTGTCGCCGTAGATGCGGACGATCGGGGTGGCTTTGGTGTTGATTTTGCGGAGATCCTTTTCAAATTCAGCAGAAACATAACGTTCATCACCGATGATGACGATCCGCTTCAGACCGAAACTGTTGATGACTCCGGCGAGTTCGCGCGGGGCGATGCCGCGGATCTGCTTGGGCATATTCAGATAGATCTTGCCGTCCTGCATGACGCGGATGTAGGGCTGATTGGTCAGACCGAGATAGGTTTCCGCGAGGATGTAGGGAGAGAGGAAGTTGCCGGTGATCAGCATGGTCACGGGGCGGCGGCGGGAATTGATGGTGAACAACGGAGCGGCGAAAAGTCCGAAGCAAAGACTGAAGACCGCGACGACTGCAAAACGTTTCAACATTATAATTTTCTCCTTGATAAATATTGTTTTTATGTCGGTATACGCTTTTATATACAGAATATAACCGCTTGCCGGTAAAAAAGCAACCTTTTTTGTAAAAATTTTGTGTTTTTCCCGTTTTTTTGGCAGCCAGGATTGGAGCAGTTTGAAAAAACTCTCATTTTTTTTGAAAATGACACTTGAAATTTTGGCGATGTAGTGTCATTGTAAAAACGTGGAAGGTTTCCAAACATAACAACGGAATTGAAAATTCCGGAAAGGAGCTGTAAAATGTTCGATGCCGCAAAATGCCGTAACTTCGTCGTAGCAGGTCACTCCGGGAGTGGAAAAACCACTCTCTGTGAACAACTTCTCTTTTCTTCCGGCGCCATACCGAGAGCCGGTAGCGTTGAAAACCGCAACACCGTAAGTGATTTTATGGCGGAGGAGTTGGAGAAACAATCCAGTATTTATGCATCAGCGATGAACTGTTCTTGGAAAGGTCATCGCTTTTTCTTTGTCGACACTCCGGGATACGGTGAATTTGTCGGACAGGTCGTCGGTGCCATCCGCGCCGCCGATGCCGCCGTGGTCGTGATCGATGCCATCGACGGTCCCCAGGTCGGAACTGCCCGGGCCTGGAAAGTTTCCAAAGCGCGCAATATCCCCCGCTTCGGTTTCGTGAACCGTCTGGACAAAGACCGTGCCGATTTCAAGGCGACCTTGGAGGTGATGCGTAAAAATCACGGCAAAAATGTGATCATTCCCCTTTACTGGCCGGTCGGTAAATCTGCCGATTTCAGCAAGGTGGTCAATGTGCTTTTTGACACCGATATTCCTGCTGATATTGCAGATGATGTCGCCGAGTGCCGCGCGTTGTGGCTCGATGCCATCGCCGAAACTGATGAAGCGCTGATGGAACGCTATCTCGCCGGAGAAGAACTCACCAATGATGAACTGCTTCAGGGACTGCGGGCGAGTGTCCGGGCCGGAAGCACGATCCCGGTCTTTGCCGGAAGTTCCAGCAAAGGCATCGGTATCACTGAATTGATGGATGCCATCATCGATATTTTCCCGACTCCGCTGGAGTATGTCCCGCTTCCGGGCGGACCGGAGACAATCAGCGCCGACGGCGAAGCCTACGGGGTGGTCTTCCGCAGTGTCAACGATCAATTCAGCGGACAGCTTGCCTTTATCCGCACCGTGACCGGAACCTTCAAGGCTGATACCGAAGTCTATAATATCACCACCGGACAGAAAGAACGCTTCGGACATCTGCTGGCGATGAACGGCAAGACCCAGACCCAGACTGATGAAGCCGGTCCCGGAACCATTTTCGCTGTGGCAAAACTCAAAAACACCAATATCGGAGATACTGTCGCCGCCAATGCCAACTGCAAATCGCTGCCCGGTATCGAATTCCCCGGCGCGGTCATGTCCTACGCGGTGACTGCCGCCAAAAACGGCGAAGATGAAAAGATCGCCGCCGGTCTGGCGAAGATCGCCGAATGTGACCCCACCGTGCGCCTTTCCCGTCAGGAGGAAACTCACGAATTCCTGCTCTCCGGTATGGGTGACCAGCACCTCGGTATCGTTGCCAAGCGTCTGAAAGAGCAGTTCAAGGTCGAAGCGATCCTGACTACGCCCAAAGTTCCCTACCGCGAAACTATCACCGCGTCCGGAGAAGGCCACTACCGCCACAAAAAACAGACCGGCGGTTCCGGTCAGTTCGCTGAAGTTGCTCTGCGTATTGCTTACAACGATGCAGGATATGAATTTACCAATGATGTCGTCGGCGGTGCGGTTCCCAAAAACTTTATTCCGGCGATCGAAAAGGGGGTTCAGGAGGTCATGGCTTCCGGACCGCTGGTCGGCTGTATGATGGAACGCATCAAAGTTTCGGTCTATGACGGAAAATACCATCCGGTGGACTCCAACGAAATGGCATTCAAGATCGCAGGCAGAATGGCATTCCGCGAAGCGATCAGTCAGGCAAAACCGGTTCTGCTGGAACCGATCATGAAAATCGAGATCCACATCCCCGACTCCTACATGGGCGACATCACCGGAGACTTGAACCACAAGCGCGGACGGGTGCTCGGCATGTCGGTCGATGAAGGTCTGCAGGTCGTTCATGCCGAAGCGCCGATGGCAGAGATGTTCAAATACGCCACCGAACTGCGGAGCATGACTCAGGGAAGAGGATTTTTCCAGATGAGTTTTGACCGTTATGAACAGGTTCCGGGAAATGTTGCCAACGATATTATTGCAAAATATCAACCGGAGGCGGATAAAGATTGAAAAATCTGCTCTGTTGATGTAGATTATATAAGTGTCAAAAATTATTTGCAGCGGAACCGGGCAATGTTGTCCGGTTCCGTTGCAGTGCAAAAAAGTAAGGAAAATTATTATGAAAATCCAATTCGGTATCGGTCGCAAGTGCATAAATCCGGAAGTTCCGATCTCACTTGCAGGTTATTTCAACAAACGCATGTGGACTCAGATCCTTGATGATATCGAGGTCCGCGCGGTCGTTTTCAAGGACGGTGACAACACCGGTGCCATTATCAATATGGACATCCTTTCGATCAACTGGAAACTCTACGGTGCCATCCGTGATGCCATCACCGCTGCCGGTATCACCGGTTTTGATGAAAACAATCTGCTGATCTGCGCCACCCATACCCATACTGCTCCGCTTACCGGAGGCGATCCCAACAGCGATGTTTACAATGAATTCGCCGGCAAAAAGGCTGCTGAAGCACTCAAAGAAGCGCTCGCCAATATGGAGGAAGGCGAAATCCTGACCGCTATGACCAGCGACAGCCGGTTTATTTTCAACCGCCGCTACTGGATGAAAGACGGACGGGTCGTTACCAATCCGGGTAAACTCAATCCGGATATCGTGCGCCCCGAAGGTGATATCGACCCGGAAATCCCGATGATCGCTTTCCGTACCGCTGCCGGTATCAAACTGCTCTTTACCTCCATGGTCAACCACACTGATACCATTGGCGGCTGCGGCGTTTCTGCTGACTGGCCGGGCTTCCTGCGCCGGACGGTCGAACCGCAACTCGCTCCCGGAGCGATGATGGTGACGATGGTCGGTACCAGCGGAAACATCAACCACTTCGACGTTTCCACCGACATGGATCAAACCTGCTACGCCGAACCGGAACGTATCGGTAAAGGCTATGCTGAAACTGTTCTCGCTGCGCTGGACAAACTTGCTCCCATCTCCGGAGAAGGTTTCAAAGTCAACTCCCAGAAGGTCACCACCGGTGTCCGCGAAGTCGACCCTGAAGAGATTGCCGCCGCCGAAGCCGTTATCGCCAAATATCCCGATATCGATGTCAACAGCCCGGAATCGGTCAAGGATCTTACCAGCGAAGACCTCGCCAAAGGCACTCCCTTTGCTCTCAAATATTTCGCCAATGCACTGCTCGCCGTGGTGAATAAGACCATCAAACCGAGTTTCCTGCTCCATTGCTTCAAGTTCGGTGATTCCACCATTCTCGGTTCTCTGCCCAGCGAACCCTTTGTTGAAATCGGTCTGGTGGTGCGTAAAGGTGTCAATGCCGGTAAATTCTGCATGATCACCTCTCACGGCAACTGCAACGGCGGTGAAAGTTACTACGGCGGTTACATCCCCAACCCCTGGAACTACGGACGCGGCGGTTATGAAGATACTCCCCGTTCCTCCGGTTATTCCAAATGTACCTCCGAAGCACTTGTTGCCGGATGGTATGAACTTGCCAAGAAGTAAGGCGTAACCCGTAAAACATAACGGCTGCTGCAAAATTTTTTGCAGCAGCCGTTTTTTATTCCTGTCATGGGGACAGTGTATTTTGGGTCAGTATTCCTGCGGGAAATCCGCACTGAAGATCACGTCGATCCCGGAATCTTTCCAATTGGCAAGCAGCACATCGCCGCGTTTTGCCGGGGCGGACAACTGCATCCGGTAAAGCGCGTTGAGCAGTTCCGGGATCATCGCCACCGGGAGCGGCGCCGAAGTTCTGACGGCGGCACAAGGCATTCCCGGTTGAGCCGGAACTGCGGCGGTGACCATGCGGCGCGGGTCGGTTGCTTCCTGAGCGGCATAGGTTATGCCGCGGGGGCACTGATTGCCGGAAACCTGCACTTCACCATTGTTTACAGCCACTTCCAGATGGCAGCCGCGGGGGCAATTGATACAGATGAGGGATTTTTTCATTTTTTCACCTCTTCAAGGTTGAAGGTAATATCGCTGGCGGCGGCATCGAGTTCGATCTGGATCATTTCGGCCGGACAGACGAACATTCTGGTCCACCGTTTCAATTCATTTCCGGCGGCATCGCAGGCGGTGAGGATCGCTTTTTCACAGGTGATCGTCGGGCGGAAGCGGAAGTGGATCTTCTCACCGGCGGCGAATTTCAGCGGTGCAACGTAGCGCAGATTGTCTTTTACCATTGCCGCGAATTCCGGAACCGGGGCTTCGCCTTTGAGTTTGCGGACGACCGATCTTCCGGTTTCTTCGGCTTCCTCTGCCACAAAGTCCACCAGATCGTGGACGTGGAGCGCGTTGCCTGCCACAAAGATTCCGGGGATATTGGTTTCTCCGTTGGAGTCGACCTTGGCTCCTCCGGTCGCCGGGTCAAGTTCGACCCCCAGCGGCAGGATCAATTCGTTGGAGGGTACCAGCCCCACCGAAAACAGAATAGTATCGCAATCAAAATGCTTGAGTTGTTCCATATCCGGTTTGCCGTCGACCAGCGGTGCGGCATCCAGACCGGCCACATGTTCAGTGCCGTGGATATTCACCACCTGATGGGAGAGTAGCAGCGGGATGTTGAAGTCTTCCAGACATTGGGCGATGTTGCGGATAAGACCGGAGGGGCGGGGCAGGATCTCGATGACCGCCTGAACTTTGACTCCGCACCAGCTCATGCGGCGCGCCATAATGAGTCCGATATCTCCGGAACCGACGATGACGGCGCTCTTGCCGGGGATGACCCCTTCGACATTGAGCAGTTTCTGGGCGGTACCGGCGGTCCACACACCGGCGGGGCGCCGTCCGGGGATGGCGAGGTTGCCGCGGCTGCGTTCCCGGCATCCGACTGCCATGATGACAGCTTTGACGGTGAGAATGGTGACGCCTTCTTTGCGGGAAAGCAGTTCAAGGGTGAAAGTTCCATCTTCATTGCGGTCGATCGAGCGAACCGTTGTGCCGTAGCGGAATTCAGCATTGGCGGCGACTGCCAGCGCTTCGGCTTCGGCGGCGAATTCCGGGCCGGTCAACTCTTTTTTGAAGCAGTGCAGCCCGAAACCGTTGTGGATGCACTGATTGAGAATACCGCCGGCACGGCGTTCCCGGTCGATGACGATGGTGGAACAACCGCCCTGCATGGTCTCTTTTGCCGCGAAAAGTCCGGCAGCACCGGCGCCGATCACGGCGACATCACGTTGTATACGCTGGATCATTTTAATTTCCTTTCACTTCAAGATCACCGAGTTTGCCGGCGAGGAGGTAACTGTTGCCGCCCCGTTTGGTGAGTTCCGCCATCGGGATGCCGCTTTCGCGGGAGATGATGCGGAGGATGCGGGCGGAGCAGAAGCCGCCCTGGCACCGTCCCATGCCGGAACGGGTGTAGAATTTCACACCGTCCAAAGTGGTGTGTCCGTGGCGGACGGCTTCGACGATTTCGGCTTCTGAAATTTTTTCACAGCGGCAGACCCAATCGGTGGCGCCGGGATTGCTGTCGTGGATTTCTGCCAGTTCTTCGGCGGAAAGTTTCCGGCTTTCGATTGGTTTTTCCAGTGTGATCCGCGGAGCGGTTTTCCGGGTGAGGGCGAGTCCGGATTTTTCCAGCAGGGAGGTGATATATTCGCCGACGGCCGGAGAAGCGGTAAGTCCGGGGGACTGGATTCCCGCAGCCTGAATGAAGTTGGCAACCTTTTCCGACGGCGCGATGTAGAAGTCTTCCTGTTCCAGAATGACCGGGCGCAGTCCGGAGAAACTGTTGATCACATCCCGCGCGCTGATGCCGGAAATCATCGGATCGACCAGTTTCAATATCCGTGAGAAGTTGTCGGCGGTGGTGAAGTCATCAGTTTTGTCTTCGACGACATCGGCGGTGGGGCCGATCATCGTGGTCCCTCCGACGGTCGGGATGACCAGTACACCTTTGGAATGCTTGGTCGGCACCGGGAAGACGACGTGTTCCGGTTTGGCAGGGCTGTTCCGGTCGAGCAGGTACTCTTCGCCTTTGCGGGGGCTGATGGTAAACTCTTCGGCGCCGCAGTTGCGGGAAACTTCATCGGCGTAGAGTCCGGCGGCATTGACCACATAGCGCGCCTTGACCTCTTTACCGGTGTCATCGGTGAGCGTCCACACTCCGTCGGCGAAACTTCCCTTGACCACCTTGAAATCAAATCCGCAGTCGATGCCGTTGCGGGAAGCGGATTCCACCAGTTTCTGGACGTAGGAATATGGTTCGATCACACCGCCGTCCGGAGCGAGAAATCCTCCGGTGATCCGGGCGTTGAGTTTGGGTTCGAGCGCCAGCATCTCTTCACGGGAACACCACTTGAGGTTGCTGATGCCGTTGGCAATACCCTGATTGTAGAGTTTCCGGCAGACTTCGAGTTCTTCTCCGGAGTAGGCGCAGACGATGATACCGCAGCGTTCAAACGGGAAGTGGAGTTCGGCTTGGAGCGCGTCGAATTTCGGAATGGATTCCACTTCGAGTTTGGCTTTGAGTGAGGTGGTCGGATGGTGGAACCCGCCATGCACGATACCGCTGTTGGCTTTGGATACACCGAATGAGGCATCACAGCACTTTTCCAGCAGGATCGCTTTTACATCGTAATGTGATAACTGATAAGCAACCGAACCGCCGGAGGCTCCGGCGCCGATAATGGCAACATCATAGATCATTTTCAAAGTTTCTCCCAAATTGCTTGCAGTTCACCGAGATCGTTGACGGTGAAATCCGGGGTCACGCCTTCACACGGCGTAAGGTCGGCTCCGGGACCGGTCAGGCGGCAGGTGACACTTCCGGCATTGATGCCCAGCCGGATATCGGTACTCAGGCGGTCTCCCGCCATCAGCGTATTCTCCGGCATTACGCCGCAACGGGCGGCGGCGGCGCGGAGAAATCCGGGGTCGGGTTTGCCGAGGACGGTGATCTTGCAGCGGGTCGCAGCTTCCAGACAGGCGGTGAATGCTCCGCAGTCGACCAGAAACGTCGGCTGATCGGTCGGGCAGAAAACATCCGGATGAGTGGCAAATGCCGGGATGCCCTGTTTGATGAAATAGGCGGTTTTGCACAGTTTTTCGTAGGTGAGGGTGCGGTCAAAGGCGACGATCACCGCATCGGGGGCGCTGTCAGTCACCTGGAATCCTGCGGCTTCAAACGCCGGGAAGATGCTCTCCATGCCCATAATGAAAAGTTTTTTGACTTCCGGATGATTGGCTTTGATGTAGTCGATGCAGTAGTCGGTGGAGATGTAGAATTCGTCGGCAGCAGCTTCGATGCCGAGCCGTCCGAGTTTAGCCACATATTCCGCTGTGCTGAATGAGGAGTTGTTGGAGAGGAATTTGTATCCGATGCCCCGGCTCTTCAAAAAGTTGAGAAAGGGGATCGTCGTCGGATAAAGACGGGAACCGTGATAGATGGTTCCGTCCATGTCCAGAAACACCTGCCGGACATTTTTCAAACGTTGTTCCATAAGAGATTACCTTGTTTATTATGTGAAAAAATTTTTGTTTAGTTGATTGTTTAATAATATAAAACCGATTTCTCTACTTGCAAGTTTTTTTTCAAAAAAAAGAGGGTTTTTTACCGGATATTTTTATTGCAGGAGGGGGAGCGGCGGCTGTTTTATTCAGAAATAAAAGGCCTGGTACTTGAAAAAATGTTTTACCGGTGATATCTTATAGTTATTATTGTTTTTTTTAACATATAACAAAACAACAGGGAGATTGAAAAAATGGGATTTTTTCAATGGTTGGTACAGGATGACTGGTTCTTTGTCAGTCCGTTGGACTGGTTGATCATCATCCTTCCGGTGTCGTTTGTGCTTTTCATGGGATGGTACGCACGACGTTATGTGGTACAGGTTTCCGACTTTTTGTCGGCGGGACGTCTGTGCGGGCGCTATCTGATCAGTATCGCTGATATCGCCAATGGTCTGTCGATCATCGGTCTGGTGGCGTACGTTGAAGTGCATTACCGTACCGGATTCGCGTTGACCTTCTGGCAGAATCTCACCATGCCGCTGGGCATCGTGTTGAGTCTTACCGGATTTGTCACCTATCGTTTCCGTGAAACAAAGGCGATGAGTTTCGGTC
>SUVV01000024.1 GCA_015061805.1 Lentisphaerota bacterium
AAAGGCGATGAGTTTCGGTCAGTATATTGAAATGCGTTACAGCCGCAAACTTCGTATTTTTGCAAGTGCGCTGCGTTCGACTTCTGAAGTGCTTGCCAATATGATCATGCCCGCAATTGCCGGACGTTTCTTTATTTATTACTTCGGTCTGCCGCAGTATTTCAAGGTGTTCGGGATCGAATTCCCCACCTTTAATGTGTTGATCATCCTCTGCTTGACCATGGCGATCGGAATCATCTGCATGGGCGGTACTCTGGCGCTGGTCATCACTGACAGTATTCAGGGTATGTTCTGCTATCCGATCATGGCGATTTTCGTCGGATTTGTGCTTTACAAATTCTCGTGGAACGATCAGATCATCCCGGTTCTGACCGACCGCGTAACTAACCAGAGCTTCCTCGATCCCTATGACATTTCTGAATTGCGCGACTTCAACTTGTTCTTTGTCGGTGTCGGACTCATCACCACCGTGGTCAACCGCGGTGCCTGGACCGGCGCGGGCAACTCCACCAGCGCCAAGAGTCCGCATGAACAGAAAATGGCAACTCTGCTCGGCGCGTACCGTGGCAGTTTGAACAGTATTTTCTACATTCTGATCGCGGTCGCCCTGATCGCTTACTTCAACCACAAAGACTTTGCAGTTCAGGCGAAACAGGTTCGTGACACCATCAGTGAACGCGTTGCCGAAGGACTGTTCCACGCTGAAAAGCATCAGGATCTCCGCAATAAAGTCATTGATTCCATGCACAATAAAGCACCCATCATTCACAATATCGGTGTGGATAAACCGCTGGATGAAAACGCCAACCTCGATACTATCTATCTTGCTGAAGTCAAACAGGCTATCGATAACAACACCGTCGACAGCGCGGAGGTCAACGCCGGTATGTATCAGCAGTTCCGCACCCTCTATCATCAGATGATGACTGCAGTAGGAATGCGGCACATGATGCCGCCGGGCTTGAGCGGACTCTTCTGTCTGCTGATGATCATGGCGATGATCTCCACCGATGATACCCGTATTTTCTCGGCGGCGCTCACTATCACGCAGGACGTGGTGATGCCCTTCATCAGGAAGCCGCTCACTCCGACCCAGCACATGTGGGTCATCCGCGCGGTGGCGATCGGTGTCGGTGTATTCTTCTACGTCGGTTCGACCATGATGAGTCAGTTGGATTACATCAACCTCTTTATGAGTACCATGACCACCATGTGGGCGGGTGCCGGTTCCATGGTGATGCTCGGACTTTACACCCGTTTCGGTACGACTGCCGGTGCGTGGGCGAGTCTGTTGACCGGTTGCGGTATGGCTTTGGGCTACATCGGCATGAAGCAGTACTGGACCAGTTTCTACGGATTCCTGCGTGATATGGGCTGGCTGGATGCCTTTACCTCGGTGATCGAAGGAATATCCTATCCCTTTGAACCGATCGTGGTCTGGCGCGTAAATCCCTACAAGTGCTTTATGAATGCCTACGAATTCAATTTGCTGGTGACGGTGCTTTCACTGCTCATCTATATCGTGGTTTCCAAACTCACCTGCAAAGAGCCGTTCAACCTTGACCGCATGCTCCATCGCGGTAAATACAATCTGGACAACATCAATCAGGCCAAGAGTGTCTGGAATTTCAAGACTGTTTTCGGCAAACTCATCGGTATCACCCCGGAATACACCTTCTGGGATCGGGTGGTTGCCTATTCGATCTTCGGATATTCCATTGTCTACCGCTTCCTCGGAACTTTCGTCCTGATCGTGGTCTGGAATCTCTTCCAGCGTTGGCCGCTGGAGTGGTGGAGCGGTTACTTCCTTGTGACCAGTCTGCTGGTTCCCGGACTTGTTACGGTAATCGTAACCTTCTGGTTTGGAATAGGTTCGGTTCGGGATATGATCCAACTTTTCCGCGACCTCAAGAACCGCAAGATAAACTATCTTGACAATGGTCAGGTCGAAGGCAACATGTCACTTGCTGACAAAGCCGAGCTCGAAGCACTCGATGCTCCGGCTATTGCGGAAGAAGAAGAGATGTGATTCTTCCGTAAACTCTTCAGTGCAAACGGCTCCTGAAATTCAGGGGCCGTTTTTTTTGATTCAGACGGCTTTGATGCAGAGATAAAATATTGCCAAAAAATTAGAAAACTCTCTTGACATACCAAAATAATGGCGTTATATTTCCGGAAATGTTTATATTTATTTTAACTTAATAAAAACAACAGGAGGTATGGAAAAGTGAGTGCTTTTTTCCAATGGTTTGTACAGGATGACTGGTTTTTCGTCAGTCCGCTGGACTGGTTGATCATCATTCTGCCGGTTTCATTTGTGCTGTTCATGGGGTGGTATGCCCGCCGCTATGTGGTACAGGTTTCCGACTTTTTGTCGGCGGGACGTCTGTGCGGACGGTATCTGATCAGTATCGCGGATATCGCCAACGGTCTGTCGATCATGGGGTTGGTGGCGTACGTTGAAGTACACTACCGTACCGGATTTGCGTTGACTTTCTGGCAGAGTCTGACCATGCCGCTTGGTGTGGTGCTGAGTTTGACCGGATTCGTCACCTACCGTTTCCGTGAAACCAAAGCGATGAGTTTCGGTCAGTATATCGAAATGCGTTACAGCCGCAAACTGCGCGTGTTTGCAAGTGCGTTGCGTTCCACCTCGGAAGTGCTTGCCAATATGATCATGCCCGCGATTGCCGGTCGTTTCTTCATCTACTTCTTCGGTCTGCCGCAGCACTTTACTGTTTTCGGTCTGGAAGTCCCGACTTTCAACGTGCTGATTTTCTTCTGCTTGTGCATGGCGATCGGAATCATCTGCATGGGCGGTACTCTGGCGCTGGTCATTACCGACAGTATTCAGGGTATGTTCTGCTATCCCATCATGGCGGCGTTTGTGGCGTTCATGCTCTACAAATTCTCCTGGAATGATCAGATCATTCCGGTGCTGACCGACCGCGTGGTCAACCAGAGCTTCCTTGATCCCTATGATATTTCTGAATTGCGCGACTTCAATCTGTTCTTTGTCGGTGTCACCCTGATTACCACTGTGATCAACCGCGGCGCCTGGACCGGTGCCGGTAACTCCACCAGCGCCAAGAGTCCGCACGAACAGAAAATGGCTTCTCTGCTGGGAACCTATCGCGGCAGTTTGACCAGTATTCTCTATATTCTGATCGCGGTCGGTCTGATCGCCTACTTCAACCACAAAGACTTTGCGGTTCAGGCGAAACAGGTTCGCGACACCATCAGTGAACGGGTCGCCGAAGGTCTTTTCCACGCCGAAAAGCATCAGGCGCTTCGCAAGCAGGTCGTCGAAACTATGCACAAAAAGGCGCCGCTCGTCCACGAAATCGGCAAAGATATGCCGCTTTCCGAGGAAGCCAACCTTGATACCATTTATCTTGCGGAAGTCAAATCCGCCATCGACAACAATACCATTGATACTCCGGAAGTCAATGCCGGTATGTATCAGCAGTTCCGCACCCTCTATCACCAGATGATGACTGCGGTCGGTGTCCGTCACATGCTGCCGCCGGGATTGAGCGGACTCTTCTGTTTGCTGATGATCATGGCGATGATCTCTACTGACGATACCCGTATTTTCTCCTCCGCGTTGACCATTACGCAGGACGTGGTGATGCCCTTCATCAGGAAGCCGCTCACTCCGACCCAGCACCTCTGGGTCATCCGTGCGGTGGCGATCGGTGTCGGTATCTGCTTCTATATCGGTTCGACCATGATGAGCCAGCTGGACTACATCAACCTCTTCATCAGTTCCATGACCACGCTGTGGGCCGGTGCCGGTTCCATGGTGATGCTCGGACTTTACACCCGTTTCGGTACGACTGCCGGTGCGTGGTCAAGTCTGTTGACCGGCTGCGGTATGGCGTTGAGTTATATCGGTATGAAGCAGTACTGGACGAGTTTTTATGCTTTCCTCGAAAGAGTTGGCTGGCTGGATGAATTTACTGCAGTTGTTCAGGGCATCTCCAAGCCGTTTGAACCGATCATCGTCTGGCGGGTGAATCCCTACAAGTGCTTTGTCAACGCCTACGAATTCAACCTGATGGCAGTTTTGACTTCGCTGATCGTCTACATCGTGGTTTCCAAACTCACCTGCAAAGAGCCGTTCAACCTTGACCGCATGCTCCATCGCGGTAAGTACAATCTGGATAAACTCAATCAGGCCAAGAGTGCCTGGACCTGGAGAACCGTCTTCAGCAAATTGATCGGTATCACCCCGGAATACACCTTCTGGGATCGGGTCATTGCCCGTTCGATTTTCGTCTACTCGATCATCTACCGCTTTATCGGATCTTTCCTCATCATCCTGATCTGGAACCTCTTCCAGCGCTGGCCGCAGAGCTGGTGGAGCGGATACTTCCTCGTGACCAGTATGCTGGTTCCGGGATTTGTTACGGTGGTCGTGACCTTCTGGTTCGGTATCGGTTCGGTGATCGATATGCGCCAGCTCTTCATCGACCTCAAGACCAGAAAGATCAACTTCCTGGACAACGGTCAGGTCGAAGGCAATATGTCGCTGGCTGACAAGGCTGAACTCGAAGCCCTCGATGCCGGAAAAAAAGAGGAAAAGGATGAAGCCAAGGCTTGATCCTACCTGAATCCCAGACACCCCGCCACCCCGGCGGGGTATTTTTTTTGTACACGGAGCGATCTTGCTTTGCCGGAAGCGCGTCTTGTCGGGGCGGCGGCTCGCGGGCAATCTCTTGGCAAGTCATCGGACGTCGGATTCGGTCGAGGACACAAGTACACGGAGCGATCTCGCTTTGCCGGAGCGCGCCTTGCAGTCGTCGCCGCTCGGGTCGAGGACCCAAGTCCACTCCCCTCGCGGACTCCTCGGCAAAACGCGCCCGGCTGTGCGATATCGCTCCTGATTCCGGGCGGCTTGTTTTGCGCCAGTCGCCGGGCTGTTCGCCCGGCAGGCGTGAGGTAGTGTTTTTTCCGCCTGACGGCGGATTATGGCTGGCGCACTTGCAGCGCTCTGATTGGAGCGGTATTTGACGGACAACTGCAGACCTCAAACAGCGTTGCTCCAACTGCCCGCAAAGGGCGCGTTGCCTGTAATTTAACGTTCTCCCAAATCCTCTCACAATCTCCCAAAACTCCCACCCTCTCCCATACCGGGGCGCCAGTCAGCAAGGTGCTTCGTTTGCAATCCTCAATCTGCATTGCTCCAACTGCCCGCAAAGGGCGCGTTGCCTGTAATTTAACGCTCTCCCAAATCTTCTCACAATCTCCCAAAACTCCCACCCCCTCCCATGCCGGGGCGCCAGTCAGCAAGTTGCGCTGTTTGTACCCCATCAAGTCGCGTTGCTCCAACTGCTCGCGGAGGGGATACTGCAAAATAACTCTCCTGTCTGACTTGTCTGACCAGTCCGACTCGTCCGACTATCAACGCGCCCACTCAGCAAGTTGCGCTGTTTGCCCCCCGCTTCAACGGTTATTCAAGCGGTTTTCGATTTCTGCAAGGCGGCGGGAGATATCTTCCAGTTTGTCTTTGATCTCGGTGCTTTTGTAATACCAGCACCAGAACTCCCGGGTGATCAAAAATACTGCCAGAAAAACGATGATGTAAATGATAAGTATCGGCATAATATTCTCCTTTTTTTTGTGAGACCTGTTCCATTATTTATTATAGTGTGCCACAGATGATATTTCAAGACACACTTGAACACTTGGCACACTTTACGGCACATGTGGTGTGTCATTGTGGCACACTTTGACGGAATTATTCCGGATGTTACGCTGAAATTCAAGTTTGGCACGCCGTTTGCTACAGATGATGGTGCAGTACAAATAACAAAAACAGTTCCGCAATAACGGAACAACAATCAGGAGGAATTGATTATGAGCAAAATTATCGGTATCGACCTCGGCACCACCAACAGCTGCATGGCTGTTATGGACAACGGCGAATACAAAATTATCCCCAACGCAGAAGGTAACCGTACCACCCCCAGTATCGTGGCTTTCACCAAAAACGGTGAACGTCTGGTCGGTCAGACTGCCAAACGTCAGGCGGTGACCAACCCCAAAAACACGATCTTCTCCATCAAACGTCTGATGGGTCGCAAGTATTCTGAAATCGGCAGCGAACGCGAACTCGTCCCCTACGAAATCGTCGAAGCCGCCAACGGCGATGCCCATGTCAAAGCCGGTGACAATGTCTACTCCCCCCCGGAAATCTCCGCGATGATCCTGCAGAAACTCAAAGCTGATGCCGAAGCCTATCTCGGCGAACCGGTCACTCAGGCAGTTATCACGGTTCCGGCTTACTTCAACGACAGTCAGCGTCAGGCTACCAAAGATGCCGGTAAGATCGCCGGTCTGGAAGTCCTCCGCATCATCAACGAACCGACTGCCGCTGCTCTGGCTTACGGTATGGATAAAAAGAGTGACGAAACCGTTGCGGTCTACGACCTCGGCGGCGGTACCTTCGATATCTCCACTCTGGAAATCGGCGACGGCGTTTTTGAAGTGAAAGCCACCAACGGTGACACCCACCTCGGCGGTGACGACTTCGACCAGACCATCATCTCTTATCTCGCCGATGAATTCCAGAAAGAAAATGGCGTCGATCTCCGCAAGGATGCTCAGGCCCTACAGCGTTTGAAAGAGGCCGCTGAAAAGGCAAAATGCGAACTCTCCACCAGCCAGTCCAGCGATATCAATCTGCCCTTTATCTCCATGGGTGCCGCCGGTCCGATCCATATGAATTACACCCTGACCCGCGCCCAGTTGGAACGCCTCTGCGATCCGCTCCTGGAACGTACCCGCATCCCCTGCCAGAACTGCATGCGTGATGCCGAAGTGACTTCCAGCCAGATCGCTGAGGTCATCCTCGTCGGCGGTATGACCCGTATGCCCAAGGTTCAGGAAACTGCCAAGGCGATCTTCGGCAAAGAGCCCCACAAAGGCGTCAATCCCGATGAAGTCGTCGCTGCCGGTGCTGCCATTCAGGGCGGTGTTCTCGGCGGACAGGTCAACGATGTGCTGCTGCTCGATGTCACCCCGCTTTCACTCGGTATCGAAACCATGGGCGGCGTGATGACCAAACTTATCGAACGCAACACCACCATCCCGACCAAAAAGAGCGAGATCTTCAGTACTGCCGCTGACAATCAGCCGGCGGTCGATGTCCGCGTCCTGCAGGGTGAACGCGAATTCGCCCGCGACAACAAATCTCTCGGACTTTTCAAACTCGATGGTATTGCTCCGGCTCCCCGCGGCGTGCCCCAGATCGAAGTTACTTTCGATATCGATGCCAACGGTATTCTCCATGTTACCGCCAAAGACCTCGGTACCGGCAAGGAACAGAAGATCACCATCACCGCTTCCAGCGGTCTGACCGACGAAGAGATCGAACGCATGGTCAATGAAGCCAAGGCTCACGCCGAAGACGACAAAGCCGCCAAAGAAAAGGTCGAAGTTCACAACCGCGCCGATTCCATGATCTACCAGCTCGAAAAACAGCTCAAAGAACATGGCGACAAAGTCCCCGCTGATACCAGAAGCGCTCTCGAAACCAAGATCGCTTCCCTCAAAAAGAGCCTGGAAGCCGATGATACCGAAGCTCTCAAGACCGGTATGAAGGAAGTCGAAGAACTCGCGATGAAACTTGGTGAAGCCGTCTACGCCCAGCAGCAGGCGCAGGGCGCTCAGGGACAGCCCGGTGCCGGCGCTCCCCCGCCGCCGACTGACAACGGCAGCGCCAAAGGCAACGATGATATCATCGATGCTGAAGTCGTCGAATAAGCAAATTTGTTCAATGGCGCGGCAGAAACCGATTAAAATTTCTGCCGCGCACAAATAATTTTCAGAAATTTCAACAAACCCAAAAAGGAGTTAAAAAAATGGCTGATGTCAACATCAAACCGCTGGGCGACCGCGTGTTGGTCGAAATCTGCGAAAACAACGAAGAAATGAAGGGCGGAATCCTTATCCCCGATACCGCCAAGGAAAAACCCCAGGAATACCGCGTCGTCGCTCTGGGTACCGGCAAAAATGACGAAAAAGGCGAAAAGATCCCCTTCGACGTCAAGGTCGGTGATATCGTTCTTACCAGCCGTTACGGCGGTACCGAAGTCAAAGTCGACGGCAAAGAATACAAAGTCGTCAATCAGGATGATATCCTCGCCATCGTCGGCTGAACATCCCCTAAATAAAACTTATAAGGAAATTTTTTATCATGGCTAAACAACTTGTTTTTTCTGATGAAGCCCGTCGCGGCATCCTCGAAGGCGTGACCCTGCTTGCCAAAGCCGTCAAAGCCACCCTCGGTCCCAAAGGCCGCAACGTCGTTATCGACAAGAAATTCGGCGCTCCCGCCATCACCAAAGACGGTGTTTCCGTCGCCAAGGAAATCGAACTCAAAGATCCGTATGCCAACATGGGCGCCCAGATGGTCAAAGAAGTCGCCAGCAAGACCAATGATGTCGCCGGTGACGGTACCACCACCGCGACCGTTCTCGCCGAAGCGATCTACCGCGAAGGTCTCAAGAACGTCACCGCCGGTTCCAACCCCATGGAACTCAAACGCGGTATCGAAAAAGCGGTCGCCGCTGTCGTCGCCCGCCTCGCCGAACTGAGCGTCGGTGTCAGCGATAAAGTCGCTCAGGTCGCCACCATCTCCGCCAACGGCGATACTACCATCGGTAACATCATCGCCGAAGCCATGGCCAAGGTCGGTCAGGAAGGCACCATCACCGTCGAAGAAGCCAAGACCCTCGAAACCACTCTCGATGTCGTCGAAGGTATGCAGTTCGACAAGGGTTATCTCTCCCCCTACTTCGCCACCAACGCTGAATCAATGGAAGCTTCTCTCGAGGATGCCTACATCCTCATCAATGAGAAAAAGATCAGCAACCTCAACGACATGCTCCCGCTGCTCCAGGCTGTCGCCAAAGAAGGCAAGCCGCTGCTCATCATCGCTGAAGATGTCGAAGGCGAAGCCCTTGCCACCCTCGTTATCAACAGTATGCGCGGAATCCTCAAAGTCTGTGCCGTCAAGGCTCCGGGCTTCGGCGATCGCCGTAAAGCGATGCTTCAGGACATCGCCATCCTCACCGGCGGTACCTGCATTTCCGAAGACATCGGTCTGAAACTGGAAAATGTCACCACCGCTCAGCTCGGCCGTGCCAAACGCATCACCGTCACCAAAGAAAACACCACCATCGTCGAAGGCTATGGAAGCCAGGATGCCATCATGGGCCGCGTCGCCCAGATCCGTCGTGAAATCGAAGAAACTTCCAGCGACTACGATCGTGAAAAACTTCAGGAACGTCTCGCCAAGCTCGCCGGCGGTGTCGCCGTCATCAATGTCGGTGCCGCTACCGAAGTCGAGATGAAAGAAAAGAAAGACCGCGTCGATGATGCTCTCCACGCCACCCGTGCCGCTGTCGAAGAAGGTATTGTCCCCGGAGGCGGTGTCGCTCTCGTCCGCGCTTCCAGCGTGATCGCCGATCTGAATCTTTCCGGAGATGAAGCCATCGGTGCCGCCATCGTCGCCCGCGCCGTCGAAGAACCCCTCCGTCAACTCGCCGCTAACGGCGGTTACGAAGGCAGTGTCGTCGTTGAACGTGTCAAAGCCGGTAAAGGCAATGAAGGTTTCAACGTCGCCACCGGTGAATATGTCGATATGATTGCCTGCGGTATCCTCGATCCGGCTAAAGTGACCCGTTCCGCTCTGCAGAACGCTTCCAGCATCGCCGGTCTCCTGCTGACCACCGAATGTCTGATCACCGACATCAAGGAAGAAAAAGATGCCGCTGCCATGCCCCAGCCCGGAATGGGCGGTATGGGCGGAATGATGTAATTCCACTTGTAAAACCCCGCTTCGGCGGGGTTTTTTTATGGGGCGGCGGCTCGTGGGCAATCTCTTGGCAAGTCAGCGGACGTCGGCGCAGTCGAGGACACAATTTTTATGGGCGGCGGCTCGTGGGCAATCTCTTGGCAAGTCAGCGGACGTCGGCGCAGTCGAGGACACAAGTCCACTCCTTTGCCGCCGCCTTGACTTACCGGCGACCTTGCCGCACGATCCATCCGCCCTATGACGTTGCTTGGAGCGGCGCCAATCGCCGGGCTGGCGCCCGGCAGGCGAGAGGTATTGTTTGTTCCGCCTGGCGGCGGCTTGTTGGCGCCAATCGCCGGGCTGGCACCCGGCAGGCGAGAGGTATTGTTTGTTCCGCCTGACGGCGGTTTGCTGTTAATCTCTTGGCAAGTCGGCGGACGTCGGCGCAGTCGAGGACACAAGTCCACTCCTTTGCCGCCGCCTTGACTTCCCGGCGACCTTGCCGCACGATCCATCCGCCCTATGACGTTGCTTGGAGCGGCGCCAATCGCCGCCCTGGCGCCCGGCAGGCGTGAGGTATTGTTTGTTCCGCCTGGCGACGGCTCGTTGTTAATCTCTTGGCAAGTCGGCGGACGTCGGCGCAGTCGAGGACACAGGTTCACTCCCTCTCATCTGCCTTGACAAAACGCGCCCTGCTCAACGATCATCGTGCCGTGTCTCGCTTTTTTTGAAAAAGGATATCGGGAACAGCGCGAAACAAAAAACTCCCCCGGCTGTTGTTGCCGGAAGGAGTTCGGGGCAGGGGGATGATTACTTGAGGTAGGGGCTGTAAAAGCCGATTTTTTCCGGATTTACCGCCACCGGATCGACCAGAGTGATTTCCCTGACTGTTTTGATGAATTCCTTTTTTACTGCCGGCAAATCGGCAGAACCGGTTTTTTTGGCGTAATGCAGTTTACGGCAGAGTTTGCCAACGGTCAAACCGCGTTCAAGGAAATCGATTCGTGCCAGCACTTCGGCATCGCCCCGGGCAGCCTCGCGCGCTTTGGCAATATAATTATCCATTGCTGCAAGATTTTTTTCATCGACCAGTTCGAGATAGTTGAGTTTTTCGGCGGCGGCTTTGTTGCTCAATTTTTCCAGCAGCATAAAGTATTCTTTTATGACCGGGGCGGCGGCATTGAAGCCCTTTTCACAATAGTCATTGAACCAGGTGTCGTAATCGATTCCTTCATGATTCCATTGGGCTTTGGAGAAGAAGTAATAACCCAAGCCTTTGCACGCCCATTGCATTTCAAATCCGTCGACATCGTCACCGATAATATTGTTGGCTTTGAAAAGTTCCAGATCGTTGAAGATCTTTCTGCCGTAGTGCTGCGGCATTATCGCATCGCGGAATCCGTACAGTGCATTGGGGCGCCACAGTATCGGATTGCCGAAATTTGCCCAGCTGGCGACAGTTTTCAGTGCCTGCTGACGTTTGGCTTCGCTGGCATAACCGCCTGCCACGCTGAAAATCACGAAAGACGGATGCGGTTTGACCTTGACCGGGGGGCGTTCATATTCGGCGTAGGCATAGAAGGTGAATTTCTTGCCGGGTACTTCCTTGAGAACCTCTTCGGCGATCGCATTGCTGAAGTGAAGCACCCGGTCTGCCAGCGAAACGTATTGCAGTGTGCGTCGGGTCGGTTTGAAGATCAGCAAGGATTGAGGGAACGCATTTACCGGGTCGAGTTTACGGCAGTTTTCGCACAGGCACATGCTGCTGTGACCGCCGTCATTCAGGCAGAGCGAAAGTGCGATCTTGTGCGGATTGTTTTTGAATACCGCGATTTTTTCCGCAGCAATGAGTTTTATCAACTGTCCGTTGGAGTGGCACAGGCGCGGGCGTTCACCCTGTTTGCGGGAATCGTCGGGCTGCAGGGAGAA
Source organism: Lentisphaerota bacterium (assembly GCA_015061805.1). Lineage (GTDB taxonomy): Bacteria > Verrucomicrobiota > Lentisphaeria > Victivallales > Victivallaceae > UBA1784. The sequence goes on from SUVV01000024.1 coordinate 11,735, forward strand.
TACCTGCGGATACTTTTTGCCGTGGACCCGGTAGAAATGGTTGAAGGCGTGACCCCATTCATAGATATTGCCTTTTTGTTTTTCCCATCCGAACCGGCGGGGGTCTTCATTGATGCCGTGCCACTGGAAAAATCCACGGTTGGCAGGAGCGTCATGCGACATCTTTTCCCAGAATTTCTCCATTTCATCCACTTCAAAGCCGAACATTTTGATTGAATTCGCCCAGCGGTGGTAACGGAAACCGTTTTCGCGGACGGAGCGTACCATATAAAGTTTGGCAGGATAATTGACATCCAGTTCCGGAGCGATGATATTTTTCATTTTGGGAATGACTTTGCCGGTGGCGCCCGGCCACAGATAACGGCAGCCGAGAGATTCCAGAAATACGGTAAGCGCCTGCGAAATACCGGTGCCGAGGCCGCCGATGAGCAGATGTTTTCCTTTGCGCCGGATGAGGATGGTGTCCCGATCGGTAAATTGCGGTTTGAGATCGAATTTTGCTGCCGTTTCCGCATCGCCGATAATGATTGCGGGGGTAACATCATCCGGATATTGTCTGACGATTTGGAAATTGCGTCCGCTGATTTTGTCCAGATGGAATTTCAATTCACGCGCCAGCCGGATGGTGCCGGAGGAGGCAGGATAGATCACCGCCTGAACCTTATCGTCGCAAATGACCAGACCGGGTTTGCGGGCAGGAAAGCCGGAGCGGAGTTCGGCACGGTTTTTGAATTTATCATTGAGTTTGAGTTTTCCGGGCGTGCCGAGCGGTTTTTCACCCCAGGAGCGCGCTGCTTCGTTGCAGGCGATATCTTTGCCGCTGAGGAATGCCTGACGATAGATGTTGTTCAAGGCTTCGAGTGCTTCGCCGGCTTTGGTCGGGATGAATCGTCCGGCTTCGTCCGGTTCGCCGAGGCTGACCTTGCGGAAGGCTTCAGTCAGACGGTTGAGCGGGACAGCGATCCACCAGATCTCACCTTTGCCGACTTTGCGCCGGGTAACTGCCGGAGTCTCTTTGCCCTCCGGAGAAACATAAGTTGCCAGTACTTCGACATCAGGTGCAACACCGCCGATGCCGACCGCCGCAACTTTGTTCCAGATGACGTTATCTTTTATTCCTTTGATCCTGACTCCGGTAACAGCATTGGGTTTGATGGCGAAAACGCTGTTGAAACCGAAGATTTTTCCGGCTTCCTTTTTTATTGTTTTGCCGAAGAGCGCGCGCGGCATATTTTTGCTGGTGACGATCACGCCGCCGTTATTGAGGTATTCCATGACATGCTTGCGGTTTTCCGGGGTGTTCCACAAAATATCATTTTTGGCATTTTTCAGCAATTCTCCCAGATAGACCACGCTGTAATTTTTATATTCAGCGGGAGTCGGGGTGGTCAACTTGTAGAGCCAGCAGTTTTTGACCGCGACTTCAGAAGCTACCCGTTTGGCTTCGTGGTGATAGCCGCCGATGGCCAGGGGACGGACTGCGCCGGATGCCGACAGCCAGATCACAGCCGACAGCAGAATTGATAATTTTTTCATATGAACTTCCTTTTTTATTATGTATGGTTTGTCAATATGTCCACATATAATATACCATGCCGCCCGGAAAATGCAAATTACTGTAACGGATATGAAATTAAAAAAAGATGTAAAAAGATAACTTTTTGGTAATCTTTCTGATTTGAAAAATTGCAATTCAGGTGCTATATTAATATGATTGCATTTTAACAGAAACTTGTCAATGACAAATAAAAAAAGGAGATGTCAATGAACAAAGAAATGCTGCTCAACGGTGTGCAGTTGATGGTGTTCGGAATGGGCATGGTCTATGTCTTTCTGATCGTCATGATCTTCTGCATGAAACTTCTCAATCTCGCTCTCGCTCCGATCGTCAAGCGCCAGCAGGCCGCTGAAGCCGCCGCCAAGGCTGCCGAAGCTGCTAAAAAGTCCGCCGCCGCTCCCGCTTCCGGAGATGATCTGGCTCTGGTCGCCGCTGCGGTCGCTTCTGTCGCCGCCGCCCGCCGGTAATTGAAACTGAAACGAACAACAAAATTATAACATAAAAGGTGTCCAAATGAAAAAAATCAAATTCATGGATTGCTCGTTCCGTGACGGATTCCAGTCCTGCCTCGGTGCCCGTGTCAAAACTGAAGACTTCCTGCCCGCTCTCGAAGCCGCGGTCAAAGCCGGTATCAACCATCTCGAAATCGGCGGCGGTGCCCGTTTCCAGAGCCTCTTCTTCTACACCCAGGAAAATGCCTTTGAAGAAATGGATAAATGGCGTGCCTGCGTCGATTCCATCACTCCCGGTGTGAATCTGCAGACCCTTTCCCGCGGTGTCAACGTGGTCGGTCTTTCCAGCCAGTCCAGCGACATCATTGATCTCCATGCCAAACTTTTCAAGAAACACGGTATTACCACCATCCGTAACTTCGATGCGCTCAACGACGTCCGCAACCTTGAAGTTTCCGGTCGCGCCATCGCCAAATATGGTCTGAAACATCAGGTCACCGTTACTCTGATGGGGCTGGCTCCCGGATTGCAGGAATCCTACGCTCACACCCCGCAGTTCTATGTCGACACCCTGAACAACATCATTGCTTCCGGTATCCCCTTTGACAGCCTCGCTTTCAAAGATGCTTCCGGTACCAGCACCCCTGCCACCGTCTTCGAGACCATCAAGCAAGCCCGCGCCATCCTCGACAGCACCTACGGTGCCGGTGCTAAAGAGATCCAGTTCCACACCCACGACACCGCCGGTATGGCTGTCGCCTGCAACATGGCGGCTATCGAAGCCGGTGCTGATGTGATCGACCTCGCCATGAGCCCGCTCTCCGGCGGTACCTGCGAAGCCGATATCCTCGTTATGTATCAGCGTCTGCGCGGAACCGACTACACCCTCGATATCGATCCTGAAAAGATCCTCGAAGCCGAAAAGGTCTTTGAAAAGTGCATGGACAAATACTTCATGCCTCCCGAATCCATGCAGGTTTCTCCGAAGATCATCTTCAGCCCCATGCCCGGCGGTGCCCTGACTGCCAACACCCAGATGATGCGCGACAACAAGTGCCTCGACAAGTACGACAAGTGCATCGAAGAAATGCGCGAAGTGGTTGCCAAAGGCGGTTTCGGAACCTCGGTTACCCCGGTCAGCCAGTTCTACTTCCAGCAGGCTTTCCGTAACGCCATGCAGGGCAAAAACGCCGACGGTTCCTGGAAGATGGATCCCAACGGCTACGGCAAAATGGTTCTCGGCTACTTCGGCAAGACCCCGGTCGAACCCGATCCGCAGCTGGTCAAATGGGCGAGCGAGCAGCTCAACCTCGAACCCACCACCAAGGCGGTCGTTGAAATCAACGATGCCAACCCCAAACTCGGTATCGCTTACAACACCCAGCTGCTGAAAGACAACGGTCTGGAAGTCACCGAAGAAAACATCTTCATCGCCGCCGCCTGCGGTGAAAAGGGTATCAACTTCCTCAAGGGTGACAAGCCCATGGGCATCCGTTACAAAGAAGAAGCCAAACCCGCCGCCAAGGGTGGTGCTTACACCGCTGACATCGACGGCGCCAAAGTTGCCGTTGAAGTCAACGCTGCCAACGGCACCTACACCGCCAAGGTCAACGGCAAGAGTTACACCGTTAAACTTGCTGAAGGTATCGATGCCGCCGCCGCTGCTGCTCCTGCCGCCGCTCCCGCTGCCGGTGGTGCTGCCCAGCCGCTCACCACTCCGCTCCCCGGAACGGTCATGAAGATCGAAGTCAAGGCCGGTCAGGCGGTCAAAAACGGCGATACCATCATGATCCTCGAAGCTATGAAGATGGAAACCCCGGTCACCGCTGACCGTGACGGTGTCATCGCCTCCATCGAAGTTGCCGTCGGCGATGTTGTCGGCGAAGGCGATACCCTGGTCATGATCGGTTGAGTTGAGGAGTAAACTTGAAAATGATTAACTTCAAAAAATTCACTCTCGCTCTGCTTTTGGCGGTTGCGGCGGTCTTTACCGCCGACGCCAAATTCGAGCGCGTCAAAGAGATCAAGCTCCCCAAAGGTGCTAAAGAACTCAAACAGGACAGCGATGCGATTTTCTCCTGGCAGCAGTACAAAGGTACCCGTTACCTGGTTTACCGCGGCAAACTTCAGGATGGCAAGGAAACCAAATATGTTCCCATGACCGTCTACACCGTCACCATCCCCTACGATGGTGTCTGTGTTCCCGGCCGTCAGATGATGATGTATCATCCGGAAGGTTTCAGCAAAGGTCTGCTTTACTCCAATGCCACCTTGCAGTGCATCAATATGGCAGAAGAGTTGGTCGATGCCGCTGTCATCACCCCGGGAACTGTCCTCGCCTCCTTCAAAGAAATCGGCGCCAGCCAGAGCGCGGTCGCCGGAAGCGGTGCCATCGGCAAGATGGACGGTTGGGGTGCAACCTTTAAATCCCTGTGGCAGAGTACCGGTATCTACGATCTCTACCGCCAGACTACCAGCGACTTCTCCAAGACCTGGACTCTGGGCTTGGGCCGTGTGATCATGATCTGCGTTGCGCTGCTTCTGCTCTATCTCGCTATTGCCAAAGAATTTGAGCCGCTTCTGCTGCTTCCGATCGGTTTCGGTGCGCTTCTTGCCAACATTCCGCTTGCCGGTATCTCCGGTCCGGATGGTTTGCAGGGTATGGTCTTCAACGTCGGTATCAACAGCGGTGTCTTCCCGCTTCTGATCTTCATGGGTGTCGGTGCGATGACTGACTTCGGTCCCCTTATCGCCAACCCGAAAACCGCTCTCCTGGGCGGTGCCGCCCAGTTCGGTATCTTCTCCGCTCTGCTCGGCGCGTTGTGCCTCAGCGGTATCGGAATCGACTTCGACCTCAAGGATGCTGCTGCTATCGGTATCATCGGTGGTGCAGACGGCCCGACTGCGATCTTCCTTGCCAGCCGTCTTTCTCCGAAACTTCTCGGTGCGATCGCGGTTGCCGCTTACAGTTACATGGCTCTGGTGCCCATCATCCAGCCGCCCATCATGAAGTTGTTGACCACTGAAGCCGAACGCAAGATCAAAATGTCCACTCTCCGTCCGGTGAGCAAACTGGAAAAGATCTGCTTCCCCGTTCTCATCACCTTGCTCTGTGCTTTCCTGCTGCCGGATGCCGCTCCCTTGATCGGTATGCTGATGTTCGGTAACCTTCTCAAGGAAAGTGGTGTTACTGAACGTTTGAGCCAGACCGCCCAGAATGCCCTCATCAACATTGTGACCATCTTCCTCGGAATCGCGGTCGGCAGTAAACTTTCCGCCGATCAGTTCTTGAGTCCGCAGACTGTCGGTATCCTCTTCCTCGGTTCTGTGGCGTTCTGCCTCGGTACTGCGGCTGGAATTCTCTTCGCCAAGTTGATGAATTGCTTCAGCAAGACCAAAATCAACCCGCTTATCGGTTCCGCCGGTGTTTCTGCGGTGCCGATGGCTGCCCGTGTTGCCAACAAGGTCGGTCTTGAAGCCGATCCGCGCAACTTCCTGCTGATGCATGCTATGGGTCCCAACGTCGCCGGTGTTATCGGTTCTGCCGTTGCTGCGGGCGTCCTGCTCAACATGCTCCAAAATCTCTAATTGTACACGGCGCGTTCTCGCTTTGCCGGAGCGCGCCTTGTCTTCGGACGTCGGCTTCCGGCTTCATTGCATTACGCCGTGACAAGCGGTTGAGGACGTGAGTCCACCTTGTCACTGCGAAGCCTTGGCGAAGACGGAGCCCCTCGCCGCCGCCTTGACAAAACCCGCCCGTCTGTGCGATAACGCGCCTGAACCGGGCGGTTTTGTTTTTTTGGTGGGGCGGTGGCTCGCGGGCAATCTCACGCTGCGATGCATCTTTATTATTCTGAAAACGGTTTCGTTTCTTGAATTTTGTTCAGGTTAATGGTATTTTAAGTTCATGACCTGAAATTTCAAGGGGAATAAAATGAAAAAAAATTTGCTTGTTGTGCTGTGTGCCGTTTTCGGATTCATGGCATCCGCCGCGCCGCTGTTTGCTGATAAAAAGTCGGAATGGCAAATCGTCCTGCCGCCGGAAGCGGATTCCACGCTTGAGTTTGCCGCAACTGAATTGCAGCAGTATATTCAGAAAATTTCCGGCGGAGCCGCATTGAAAATCGACCGTTCCGGAAAAATCCCCGCTTCAAATGCCATCGTCATCGGAACTCCGCAAAGTTTCCCTGCTGCGATCGCCGCTTCCGGCAAATTTACTGCCGGTGATAACGGCAATGACTCCCTTCGGGTCAGGAGTGTCAACGGCAATCTCTATCTCACCGGCAACGTTTCCCGGGGCGCCCTTTACGCCGTTTACACCTTTTTGAAAGATGTTATGGGTGTCCGCTGGAGTTTCGCCGGAAAAGACGGTGAATATTGTCCATCCAAAGCATCTTTCACCCTTCCGGCGCTCGATATTCAGGAAACCGCGCAGTTCAAATACCGGGGATTCCATCTCTGCGGCAGTCACTACGACAAGGAGATGGAACTCTGGATGGTTCGCAACAAGATCAATATCATGCGCAGTGACCCGATCGGTAAGCACAAGTGGCGCCGCGCCTGGAACGATCATCGTATCGCGCAGGGTTATCACATGATGTTCGCCACCCACAATGTGGCGATCTACGATAAAAAAGTCTTCGCTGAAAAGCCTCAACTTTTTGCCGAAATCAACGGTAAACGGCTCAGCGATCAACTCTGCTGGAGCAATCCGGACGTTGATAAAATAATGATTGACCGTTTTGTCAGTTACTGCAAAGATTATCCGGCGGTGGAAATCCTCAACATCTGCCCTGCCGACAATATGAACTACTGCCGCTGTGAAAAATGCAGCAAATTGCCGGTGCATGAATTGTGGTTCAAATTTTACAACCGGATAATCTCCGGAGTCCGTGAACAGATCCCCCATCTGAAGTTTGCAACTCTGGCTTACCAGAGTTACCGCCGGGTTCCGGAAACTTCCATGAAAGATTCAGCTTTCATCGAATACTGCATGTATAACCGCTGTTACGTCCACCGCTTCGGCGAATGCAAGATGAATGATGCTCCGATGGCGGAGATCGCCAAATGGCAGAAAAAGGATGTTCCGATCGTGGTCTACGGTTACGAATTTGATATCTTCTCTCCCAGTGCCCAGATGCCCTTCTACACGATGGTCGCCGACCAGATGAAGAAATTCAAATCGGTCAATATCGCCGGTGTTATCACTGAAGCTTCTCCGCTTAATTATTATTCCAAAAAGGCGGCGTATAAAAATCTCCTGCCCAAGGGCAATCAGAATAAACTTTCGCTCTATGTCTATGCCGCTCTGTTGTGGAATCCTGATCGCAAACTGGATGATATCATCGCGGAATATTCCAGTGCCGTTTACGGTTCAGCCGGCAAAACCATGATCGAATACGCCAAACTCATGGACAGTTACTGGAGCGGTATGAAAATTCACTACTCCTACTTCAGCAACTCTCCGGCTTCCGGTGCTGAAAATCTGCTCAATGCTGAAAGAATCAACAAGATCGACTCCATTTTCCGCAAAGCCGACAGCGAACTCAAAAAAGTTTCCGCTGATTCGCGGTTGCAGCGCAATCTCAATGAAGAGCGCGCCGTTTTCAACCGCTGGAAAAATCTCTATCAGACCTTCACCGCTTCCAAGAGCGATATGAAAGTACTGCTGCCTTATGCCGCTGCGCCGATGGATTTCTCCAATGCGGTCGTTTTGAGTAAATTCAAAAGCAGGAATAAATTCCAGCCGTGGCAGGTCAGGATGAACTATGACCGCAAGGCGATCTATTTTGATGTTGACTGCAAAGAAGCTGATATGTCCAAACTTCAGGTCAACTATTCTGAACATGACGGCAAACTTTACAACGATGACTGCATCGAAATATTTATCGCCGTTCCCGATGATACGCAGGGCATCTACCGCCATTTGATCGCCAATGCCAACGGCGTGAAATATGATTCGGTGGCGCTGGGCGGATTTACTTTCAACAACCGCTGGAATCCGGAATGGACGGTCAAATCCACCAGGCGCAAAGACGGTTGGAAACTGCAGATCGCCATCCCCTTTGCTTCGCTGGACAGCGCCATGCCTGAAGCCGGAAGCGCCTGGCAGTTCAGTATAAAGCGTTCCAACGGTAACCGCAAAGATCAGAGTAATTCCGGATTCCCGGATTCCAGTTACCACGATCAGAATGCTTTCGGTCTTATGCAGTTCACCGGCTCAAAAGAGATCATTCCGGTCGCCCTGGCGGTTCCCAAAGAAAAAGACAGTGCGATCAATGAGGTCAAGACCGCGTTGGAACAAGCCGGTTTTGCCATCGATGCCCGCAGTAAATTTGAAGATATCTACCAGTTTGAACCGGGAAAAGCGGCATACGTTTTCCGTCATACCGGTGCGACCCGCTACAAGGCGGAATTTTTCCAGCAGAAGATCCTGCCGGAAGTTCAAAAAGGGGCAGTCGCGATGTTCGTCGGCTGGGGCGGCAATCTTGCGCTGGACAAATATTTCAAAAATCCCGATCTCAAGGTCATCTGGGCCGGATGGAAAGGCGCCAAACCGCGCCGTACTGTTTATATCAAACCCGGTTCATGGCAGACTGCGCCTCACAATATGAGTTCAAAACTCAAACGCGGTATTGCTCCCTCCACCGGATACCGTCCGGCGGTTCCCGGCGTCTGGGATGAACTTGCCAAACTGAAAATGGCTGACGGCAAACTCTACAGTTATCTGATGACCGCGAAAGTCGGCAAGGGAATGGTTGTTGTCTGCAGCGGCAACTTCGGATTTTCCGGAGGTCTGGCGATTTTCGGAAACAGCCGGACTCAGGCGGTGCAGTTGTTGAGCAATATGCTCTATTTGCACCGTTACGGCAATAAGCAGTGACCGGTAGAAAATTCACCGTTCCTCCATGCGGCATCCCTGAATAGAAATGGGGACTGCACGGCAAACTCCTGACGGGCAAATAAAATTTGCCGAAGTCAGGAGTTGCGTTTTATATCGCTTCAGCGTAAAAAAACTACCGGCTGCGCCGGTATGTTGCCGAATAGCTTCAGCTTCAAGTTTACAAAAAGTAAACCCCATGCTATGTTATGTTTGGTTCGCCAACCAACATAAATCGCAAGGAGTTTACAGTAATGAATGACAATTTATCACACACTTGTTGAAAATGCAAGTACTATATTGTATTTGCACCCAAATATTGCAGAAAAACTATCTATGGAACATTGAAATCTGAGATCGGAAAGATTTTGAGACAGTTGTGCGAATTAAAAAAGGTAGAGATTCACGAAGCAGAAGCTTGCCCGGATCATATTCATATGTCGTAAGTATACCATAAGTGTATCTCAATTCATGGGGTATCTAAAGGGAAAAATTCTCTGATGATCTTTGATCGTCATGTTGTTATGATTAAAAAAATAAAACAGATAACCAATCCGTGTTTCTGCAATCACTTTTTTGTTGATAAAATATAAAACGCATTTGATAAAAAATCATAACCTTTTCGAAAGCAGTGCCGTTGTATTGACAAATGACGGATGTTATATTATATATATGTTCCGGAAATTTTCGATATCATGCGAACTTCAAGGTGTTGCCGCTCTTGATCCCGGAAAATCCGATCAGCAACAAAAAGCCTGGGTAAATAAACGTTAATAGAAAGGTATGTATCAAATGAAACAAATTATTGCAGCAATATTATTGGCGACGGGATTCATTTTGAGTGCCGCGCCGGTGAAAGTGTCAAAAAGTTTCGGTTTTGACAAGACCAATGCCACCAAATATATTCAGGCGGCATTGGATTCCGGAAACAACGAGATCATCATCGACTACACCGGAAGCGACTGGATCGTTGACCCGCTGACCCTGCGGAGCAATCAGACGGTAAGGATTGAAGACAATGTGGTTATCCGGGCGAGAAAAGATGGTTTTCACAAAGTTACGGATTCGGTTTTCTTTGCCACCGGTATCAGCAATGTCAACATCATCGGCGGCAAAAATGTGGTCATCATCAATGAAAATGACTACTTTAACAACAAAGTTTACAGCCAGTCCGAACACCGTCACACTTTCCGGATCGCCGGATGTAAAAATATTACTATTAAAAATCTGAGACTTCAGGGGTCAGGCGGAGACGGTATTTACGTTCGTGATCATAAAAAAATCGCCAGTCGAAATATCACTCTGGAAAATCTTTTTGTCACCAGACATGGCCGTCAGGGACTTTCCCTGATTTCGGTCAATGGACTTTATGTCAGAAACTGCACCTTTGAAAAAACCTGCGGTGTTTCTCCGCTTTCCGGAGTTGACTTTGAACCCAATCACCCGCACAACGAACTCGTTGATTGCGTTATTGAAAACTGTATTTTTGATGCTAATGACGGTTATGCCGCCGTTCACTTCCTCGGTCATTTGAACAACACCAGCAAACCGGTTTCGATCTCTTACAAAAACTGTACGTTTTCCGGTTCACGTTCCGGCAATATCGGAATCAGCCGCAGCGTGAATCCCCCTAAAGGCAAAATCTCCTTTGAGAACTGCACCGTTTCCGGCGCAAAGAAAAACAGTATAACGTTTGATTTTGCCAAAGATTTCCCGGTGATATTCAATAACATCAAGATCGAACACACCTCAAAAGCGCCGGTGTTTTCGATTTCGATGCCGAAAATCTATAAAACGATCTCCGGTTATGCTGAGTTCAGGAATATTCGGGTGACTGCGCCCGAAGATTCTCCGGATTTCGATGTTTTTCTCTATCCGGCGCCGGTTAAAGCCGAACTTTCATTGAAAAATGTTTCCATCAACGGCAGAGCGGTCAAATCCTGCGAAGAGTTGGAACGCCTTCGCAAAGTCCACAACAACTATGCGCTTGATGCTGCAACTTGCGATATCAATTCGCTGAAATCTCCGGAGTCGGTTGCCAGCGTTAAAACTCCGAAACAGTCCATTGGTTTCCGCAATTTCCGCACTCTGCTGCTCGACGGCCGCAAAGGAGAGGAGATCACGGTCGTACTCGATACCAAAGGTGTTGCCCGCCGTCAGGGAGCCTGTTCCTATACCATCACCGATCCCAGAGGCAAGGTTATTAAGAAGCAGGATCTTACGAATGCGAAAAATCAGAAGATCACCTTCACGCCGAAATATGACGGATGGTATAAATTTACCACCCGGAGCCGTTCCAAACTTACGGTCAAGACAGATCATCGCGGACATGGTTTTCTGATGGATAAACGTTTCCAGTTGTTCCGCAGTAAGGGATCGATCTATTTTGAAGTTCCTGCCGGAGTAAAGGATTTCCAGTTTATCATCTGGGGCGATCCCGGTGAAACTGTTTCGGCAAGTTTGATCGATCCTTCCGGTAAAGTTGTTATCAAAAAACAGCGTTTTGATAAACCGGAATTTTTCGCTGCCCGCAGTCGCAACAGTAAAAAAAGTGAAATCTGGCAGATAAAAATCGCAAAATCCAGTGATGACTTCTCCATAATTTTCACCAAGCCGCTGAATGGCATCATTGCGGAAAATCCCGCATTGCTGCTGAGAAGCAGATAAACTATTCTGAACATCCTGAACCACCGGTATTACGCCGGTGGTTTTTTATGCTCAAACGGGGCTTCGATCCTCCTGCGCACGCGGTGTTATGGAGGACAAGCGAACAGCTGATCTTCGAGCCGGGAGTCAAAAAATCGCATAATGTCAAGCAACTGCCGGTAAAGATATTCAATCTTCATCTTTGCAGTAAATATCCAACAGTTTCCGGACTTTTTCTTCGGCTGCCGGATCGGTGATATTATAATGGGCAGTATGGAGGTACTTCCAATTAAGGAATTTTGTCAAATAGAGTGGTGAAAGCTGAATATGACCGTCTGCGAATCTGGAAATTATAAATGTTTTTTTATTTTCAGCTCGAACCAATAACAATTGTAACATATCTGCATCGTGTTCGTTGGACACAAATTTTACCGGCAAATCGATTTCAAAACGATTATATTCCCGATTGTAAATATGAAGAAGTTTCACTTTTTCAACGGTTTTATACTCTTCATAAAAGGTGTATTCATACCATGCTGTATAAATTCCCAAAAGCAGCAACGGCAATGCTGCGACAGCAGCACCGCACCATAAAATCCCAAACCATATCTTTTTTTTATTCATTTTCATTTACTAATTTAGAAAGATAATCTGACAAACCACTGGACTTTATTCCATGCCAATATGCATTCGGGTAATTTTCAGCCCCAATTTTATCTTTCGCATAAATAACTTGTATTCCGCTGTTCCAAACGGCACACATTGAATTTAACAACCATTGTGGAATATTCATGTCAATAATATTTTTGTCTTTTAATATAGTTGTTTTTTTGAAAGAATACAACCCTGAAATAATGAAACCTTTTCCCAGTTTATCTGATACCTTCGGCAAGTTCCTGCTCGAAGCCGCCGTTGCCGATCCTTTTCCGGGCGTTGGCTTCTGCCAGATCGCGCAAGGCAACGCTTAAAGTCTTAGCGACAAACTCCGGCAAACGGCCGTTGATCTCCATTTTTTCTTTTTCAGAAATCAGTTCGCTTAGGTTGACTGCCAAACGAATATTCATGTTTTTTTACCCAAAAAAAGCACACAAAAAAATACGCAGGGGAACCGGCGTATTTTTGTGTACAGTATTAAATTTTAAGTTGGATTATTCAGCGGAGGAATCTTCTTGCTGCGCTTTTTCTTTGCGCCACTCTTCAAGGTTTTTCAAATCCTCGGCAGTAGGTGTATATGTTCCCTTTGCTATGCGAATATCAAGAGACTGCATACAGAGATCATGAATTTCCCTCGCCAGTATTTGCCCACTGGGAGTGCTTCTGGCGGCCTCAGCTCTTAACTTATCCCTCGGTGTGGCTTCCCAGAGTTCTCCTTGCGGCATATCAAACCTCCGTTATTGCGATGTGAATTATTCCGTTAGCATCGGTCACTGGTTTAATATAGCCCGTTTCTCCGGATTTTAAAGCCCTGAATTTGATTTTTCTGTCAAAAAGCACCTCTTCGTCAGATCCGATCCAGCTGTGATCACCGATGTAAACGCCATTTCTACCGTAAACATGCAGCATGATCTTATGTTTTCTGTTGTTGTCAAGGTACGCCGCGGTGCCGCTCGGAGTGAGAGATGTCGAATTAAATCCCTTCAATCCCCATCGCCGACAACATTCAGCATAGGAAACTTGCAGGCATACGGGAGCAATGCCTCTGTACAACGTCCAAAATCTGTATCTATGCAATATTTTATCAGAGGTTGAGAACCCTGAATCTGATTAACGAAACCATACATCGGAAGCAAATCCGGACGAGCCGGGATATCTCGCTCTATTTTAATTTTCCCCTTGAAAATTATAGAATTATTCTCACCATTCACTACCGGCAAGGCTTTTTGCAAAGTTTTGATGTCGGCGTTATTGAGAAAAAATTCACATTTTGATGCATACATGATATCCCGCTCAAATTCAAAATCACGAAACATAACAACCTCCATATCCAAGTCCAGGCGGTGTAGTTATTCTGTCAACATATTCTTCCCACCCACACCCCAACATCTGAAAATTTCGGAGCGTAAAAAAAAGCATTATACACAATCCGATAAGCAGTTGTGGGCAGTTCAAGTTTTGCATGTTAAAAAAATAATTGACAACGCTGTTTAAAAATTCGGCTGCATCCAGTGGGTAACGTATCGGCTTCGGAATCAATAATTGGGCTTCACGCTCAAGTGTCGGCAAGTATAAATATTCAAGACTTTTAGGCATTGCATCAAACCATGCCGTCAATCTTGCCAGCGTCTCCGCACTGAAGTCCATTTCTTTGCCGGCGGGATCGAGTATGAGATTTTTTACGAGGATATGAATCCGGCGTCGGGTTTCAATCGCTGGGGCAGAATAGTCGCCTAGATGAATCAGTAAGGAACACAGTTTGTCAGTTGCCCGGCATTTTTCCGGTGTCATAAGGTCGTGAACAGTCCGGCAATTGCTGCCGGACTGTTCCAATGGCATTTCACTCTTCATTATCAGTATCTCCATCTTCATGATTAGATTTTTTTTGAAAAAATTTATCCAATTCCAGATTTTCTCTGGAGCGAAGCGTGTCCAAAAATTTTTCAGTGGCTTCCCGGACATTTGCGGGAACCGTTTTCTTTCTGAAAAAATCCTTCAGCACTGCCAACAACTGCTGGGAGGATTTTATCTTTTCTGCGATAGCAGAATCTCCGATGACTCCCTTAATAAAATCGGTATCAGCCGGAACTTTGACATCGATCGCCCGGAGTATGATCTCCTGCGATTGGTTGTCGCAGTATTCCTTGATTGCTTTTTTTACATCCGGAAGCGTGGGAATTGTGGTTGCGCCCTCCGAGCGTTTTTTAGCAAATTCACATGCCGTCTTGTAAATCTCTCCCCGATCGTTGGCGAACGCTTTCTTCGCAAGCGGACGGACTGCAAATTCACTGGGACAGAGATCTTCCGGAATGTTCAGCGCATCCACCAACTCCACAAAACTGCGTATGTGGCTGATTGTACCTCTCGTATACCCGCGTGCTTTAAGGTATTGGGCTTCGGAAGCAAATTCTGCCTTCCACAATTCTTCCTGCAGGATTTTGTACAATGCTCTTTTTGCATTGGCTGCTCCCGCCTGCGCTTCGCTGATGATTTTTTCACACTTCATCAGCTGGTCTTTCAAAGTTTCT
>SUVV01000025.1 GCA_015061805.1 Lentisphaerota bacterium
GGCGTAGATCGTCCCCCGCACCAAATGACTGCCGGCGACGATTTTTTTGCCGTCGATAACGAGGAAAAATCCGTCCATTTTCAACTCTTTGCCAGCAAAATGTTTTTTGAATTCAGCGGCGATTGCCGGAGAATCCATTGTTCCTGCGAGAATTTGGAAATCATCCAGCCTTGCCGCTTTTATTACGCTTGCAACATTATCTTTCACTCCGGCGGGGATCTTTCCCTGCCAGTTGACAGCGCCCGGTAATTGAAGTGCGGCAACAGCACTTAATAACAGCAAACTTTTTTTCATGATATATACCTTCTTATTTTGACACAGTTATATTTTTCAATGTCCCCGGTAGACCATCCCAGTAGTAGACAGTATAACTTCCACCGGATGAAACCTTTTTATTTACCAGCATATGCGTAAAGGTCGCATCAGCGATCTCCTGCGGAGACAATGCCTCGACATGACCATCGGTGAAAACCATATTGGCCCGGCGGTTATGCTTTGCCCAGGAGTGTCCGACATTTTTCATGGTTCCATCACCCGGGATCAATGTGCCCAACTGATAAACCTTTTTCCCGGCAGCAGAACTGTGACCGGAATCGGAAAACAATATCGACTTTACCGGCATATTCGGGATGATGAAACAAGCCGCAGTTGCCGCATTTTTCTGCTTGATACCGTTCCAATCCAAAACCAGGCTGCTCCAGTGTCCGGTTCGCGGCAGCATCACACCGAAACAGGTTTCTTTGACGTCAGACCAGTTTACCGGACAGGAAACTACCGGATTGCGGCGGACATCCACTCCGGTTCGGTTGCTGCCAAGGTAGTTGTTTTTTCCCAACATCAAACTGTAATACCACGGATTGCCTTTGCCGCCGTCATGACGCCAGCGTCCATTGTTGTCATTGGAGTAAAGTTGTACAGCCTGCATGGCAGTTTTGATGTTGGATGCGCAGTTACTTGCCACGCCTCTGGCTCTCGCACTTTGCAATGCCGGAAGCAGTATCGCCGCCAGTATGGCAATGATTGCGATCACAACGAGCAATTCGATAAGAGTGAAGTGTGTGGCGGACAAGGCAGACTTCTTTTCACGAGGCAAGAGTTTTTTCCTGTTTTTGGGACTGAGATCATTCATCATAGTTAATCCTCCTTATTTTACCCGGTAGACTTCTGTGGATACCGCCCGGTGTTCTCCCGGGAGGGTACAGGTGTTGCTCTTTGCATCAAATTTCACTTTTACCGCTTTCCACGTGCCGTCATTCTGCAGTTTTTCAAATGTTCTGTTCAGATATTCCGGATCCATTTTCAACTGTACGTTGTAACGGCTGCCGGTCGAAACATTGGTCAGAATGAAATAAGTTGCTTCCGGAGATTTTCTCACCATCAGCCACATATTCGGACTGTTTTTCACCACTGCCGGCAACGGGGCTCCATTCAGCCATTCCAGCACTGCGGCAATAACTTTCTGTTTACGCAGAGAGAAGATATTGGCAGAGAAATTGTTGGTGAATACCGCCGCAATAACGCAAACTCTGCCGCCGAGACGGTTGGTGAAACGGACGAGCCCGGGCTGTGCCATTTCGGTACTGTTGGGAACCGGATACCAGGTGAGTATTTCCGCACCTTTGTGCGGAATGAGATTTTTATGTCTGGCACTTCCTTCGTTTCCGGCAGGATTCAATACGGAGTTGGAGATGTTCCGGGCTTTGATATCCTTGAACATCGGCAGATCGCAGATGAGTTCTCCGTTAAATATTTTTTTGACCGGTCTTACTGAAACTCCCATGAGTTCGCCGTAGCCGCGTCTATTCAGAATAGCGGCCGCTTCAGCATCCAGAAGCAAGCCGTGTTTGAAAAGTTCCTGAATCTCGGCATCGCTCAAAACGTCAGCGATGGGACCTGCCAGAATCGCGGTTTTGCCGTATCTGGTGGAGAAAGGTATTCCCCAGCGGGCAAGCATTGCAAACACATGTCCGTAAGTGGTTCTCCCTTCGTTCCTCATCATTTTTGCGGAATGTGCCATCGGATCATAAACGATTCTTACGCCATTCAATTTTCCCTGTTCGCCGATGCGGCTCAACGCTTCAAAACGTTTTACATTTTTTTTGTACATTTCCAGATAGGATGGATCTTCCATGGGGTCCTCACCGTATTGTGCTCCGTAGAAAAGGATGTTATCCATGCCCATCGCCAGCGAAATATCATTGCTCATCCGCAGCATATCCGCAGAAATATAGTAGGTCGTGTGAGGATAGGCATCGGCTTCCTGAATCGCTTCAAAGTGTTCCGGCATCCGCTCCGTTGTGTACATTGAGTGAGCGAGGAACTGCAGAAATATCTGCGGGGAATCACTGCTGGAATACCAGGCACTGCGTATCCGGATCAGCGGACGGGTATTTTTTCCGGCAAGTGCCTGCGGGATGTCAACGGACACATTTCCATCGGCATCGGTTCCGCCGGTTTCACACCAGCCGATTCGGGTTTCGGGTGAGACTTCATCAACTGCGCGGCGCATGGCAGTACAGAAATCGACCAGTGAATCTTTTGCCGTTTCAGCCCAGAGTTTACGCAGAGCCAGAGTTTCAGTTTTATCTTCTTTGAAAATCCGCAACAGTTCTTCCCGGGTGTACTCTCTGCCGCATTTTTTGGCGAATGCTTTCAAATGCAGCGGACAGAAGCAGCCGAAATGATATTTTTTACCATAGTTCTGCAGGGAAAAATCATCTTCAAGCAGCATCAATTCCGGCTTGGCGGTTTGCGCCATAAAAGCCATTTTTTTGCCCATATCGGCAATGAAATCTTTGTCCAACGGGCAAAGTCCGACCGGACTTTCATTGCCTTCGATGCCGACGATGTGCTGATAATTTGCATTTAACCCCTGTTTCAGAGTAAGGAATACCCACCAGCTGAACTTGATATCGGTATCGGCAAGCTGCTGTTTGAAGCAGTTCAGCCGTTCTGCTACTTTGCGGTATTCTTCAATACCGGGATAGCCGACGATGCGCAATGATTTGGAAGGACCGGTTATGATGAATCGGTTGATGCCGTATTTCCGGTGCATGGTACGCAGATCTTTTGCGGTCACACTCCGTTTGGTGAACGAAAATGGCAGAAATGGATTGACTTTCATACAACTTTCCTTTTTAATTCCGCAGTTGCCGGAGGTTCCGGAATAAACATTATACCACCCGCAAATTGCTACACACATAAAAATAAATAATTGTTTCATACGGTTCTCCTGCATTTTTTCCTGTTTTAAGTAAATATATTGGACAATCGGCAAAAAAACAACCTGTTTATTGGTTGAAAAAGTTGCATTTTTTGCTGCCGGCATTATATTACATGAAAGACAGGAGAAAAACTGATGCAGAATATTCCGTTGACCGCAATAAAATGTTTTGAAAAGACAACCGGTCTTAATTTATCTTATTATCTTTATACACCGGTTTTTAAATCGGTTTTGCTCCACACAGAACACATGCTTCCGATCTGCGTTAAAGCCAAAGGGCTGTATAAAAAAGTCTGCTCTTTATTCGATGGAGTTTATGTATACAAAAATATTGTAAATTTTCCGGATGGCTGTTTGAAAATGTGCCATTGCGGTTTGTTTGAATTGACGATTCCGGTAATTCACGAAAATCAATTGCTGGCGGTTCTGAATGCCGGAGTTTTCCGTGTCGACTCCGATGCGCTGGAACAATTTCCGGTGATACGAAACAGCGGAATCGTCCAAGCATTGGATATTTCCGGAGTGGATGTGATCGGCAGAGAGCAGTTTGAATTGCATTTTGAGTTGATAAGACAGCTTTCTGCCCGCCTGACCTTATGGTATCAGAAAGTAATCTCTTGCGGAGTCGAACCGGATTTTATGCTGGCAAAAGAGAAACTTGTGTATATTATCCAGCATGAAGCACGTCATGATCTGACCTTGGGTAAATTGGCAAAAATTCTGAATTTGAGTTACAGCCGCTGCGCCCATCTGGTTAAAGAGACCTGCGGGGAGAGTTTCGCGGTTCTGCTCCGGAAATACCGTTTGGAATACGCCTGCACTCTGCTTAAATATTCAAATGTCGGTATTGATATGGTCTGCCGGAGAAGCGGTTTCAGAAATCTGGCACACTTCCACCGGGTGTTCAAGGCAGAAATCGGCATGACCCCGTTGGAGTATCGCCGCGATCCGGTAAAACGGAACAATCAGTGAATTATCGCGGCCGCTGCCGTTTTGAATTACAAAAAAACTGCGGCAGATCATGGAGATTTGCCGCAGTTCAGGAATGCTGTTTTTACCGGGAATTATTCAGCAGCAAAGGTGGTGGAATTGATCTTCGCCGGCTTTCCGGGTTCCAGAGTTACATCGAGCATGGGGGCTTTCACCGCCTTGTCGCTGTAAGTGTAATAGGTTTCCGAAACCGGGAACATTCTCACCCGGATACTGTCTTTTGCCGTTTCAATCAGCAATGCAGAGAGGTGGACTCCGGAACCGGCAGGACCGTCATTGACGATGACCGGGAAATTGAGGTTGTTCTTATCCTGATCTTTGAAAACAAACGGCTTCTTGGGAACGATCGGGAGCTGATTGATTTTTTTGCTCTTTTTGTCGTAGGAAAGAGCATATTTCGCCTGATAAAATTTTCCGGCAACCGGATCATAATGATACGGTGAATGGGTGTGCGCGGACAGCCACAGATCGATCCGGCACTTGGGATTCTTACCGTAGAAGAATTCACCCGCCATGCTTTCAATATTTCTGGCAAAGAAACCATTCAAACTGTAGAATGGCGTTCCGTGAGTCAGCACGATACGGTGTCTGGCAGTTTTGCACTCCGGAGTTTCGATCAGCTTACGGAGCCATTCGCGCTGTTCAGCAAAGTAGTAGTTTGCATCGATATTGAGCGTGTAATGTCCCGGCCGGTAGATGGTATTTTTATCTTCGCCGGATTCCAGAACGATGACGAAAGTGTCACCGTGACGGAAGGCATAGTAGCTCTTGCCGAAATATTCACTGTACTTGCGGGATTCCAGACCGCGGAATTCATGATTGCCGCGGATGAAAAAGACCGGTTTGTAATATTTATTCGCCGGAAATTCATCGTAGAACGCAGTAAAATACTCTCTGCGGAAATTGGCGAAGCCCTCCGACATATCGCCCAGCGAAATGAGGAAGTCCGCATCTCTGCCGCCGTAGATATCCAACATCTTTTTGACCATCGTCCTGCGGATGATGTTGTCGCACTGGGTGTCACTGATGACCATGAATTTGCTGTTGGCATCTTTCGCCGGGAAAGTGGTGAAACTTCCCTTGGAAATCACGTTGATCTTTGCTGTACGCGGATCAAGCACCACCACTTCATAATCATATCTGGTCGCAGGCTGCAGACCGTCGATATCCACCCGGTGGATCGTGGTGTTGTTGCGGATGGCATCCTTGCTGTCCCAGACGATGGCGGGCTTATTTTTTCCGCTTTTGTAACGGATGCCGGCCATGGTCGGCAGTCCGGTTTCAAAGGTGAATTTCACCTTGTCACTGGAGGCGTAGTAGAGACACTCCCTGGCAATCAATCCGGCTTTGGCAGGCGGATAAAGCTGTTCGAGCAATCGGTCACGCACCCGTTTTTCTGCCGGAAGCGCCGAAAAATCCGGGATCAGATCAAACGCCATATCCCAATCGACCGCTCCGGGGCGGATGAACATCGCTACATGGTTGTCGCCCTTTTTGAAATTGACCTTTTGCACATAGTTGGTCGCATGAATCGGACGATGAAAATTGCCGCCCGGTTCGGTGGTGGCGATCTGTTTGCCGTTGACAAAGAGCGTACAGTAGTTGTTGACACCGAAACCGATCATCCGGGTGCAATCCTGATCAAAGGTCAATTTGGTATAGGCGATCCCGCGGAATCCGGAGCCGCCGTAATACTTCCGTCCGGAGAAGCGGTTCAGGGCAAAAGGTGCACTGCCTTTAGTGGTGATTTTTCTGCAATCTTTGGGCATGGTGCCGTCGGTGGATGCCTTTTGGGCATCCTTGACGGTGGAACTCTTATCCAGTTTCACCAGCCAGTCGATATTGGCGGCATGGAGTGCCAACGCCAGCAAGCCGGCGATCAAAACGAACGATTTTTTCATTGTTTACTCCCGATTTATTGACGATAGAGGAAATCAAGCAGCAGTTTGCAGCCCAGTTCCAGACTGGCTTTTTCCACTTTTTCTTCTCTGGTATGGCTGCCGAACGCTCTGCACACACCGAAGCAGATCGCAGGGATCCCTTCTGAAAGCGGGATGTTGCAGTCGGTCGAACTGGAACCGTTTATCGTTTCCAATCCGAACAGATCTTTCACGGAAGCACGGAAACGGTCGCGCAGGGCTTCGAGGCGAACCGGATCGACATCGCCGCCGCAGGGGCGGTCGCCGATAAGTTCGACTTCGACCTCAACGCCGGTGGCGCGGTAGAATTCGATCACCTTTTCAAACATATCTTTCATCCTGGCAAGGCAGACCCGGTCGTTTGAACGGTATTCGTACATCATCTCCGCATCCTGGGCGATGGTGTTGACGCTGGTTCCGCCGGAAATATGTCCGACATTGTAGGTGGTGATACTGTCTTCATGCTGCGGTACCTTAACCGCATAAAGTGAAGTGATCATGGTGGAGAGCACGTGGATGGCATTGCGGTTCCCGAATTTACCGAAACTGTGACCGCCCTCGGTGCGGACTGTTACTTTGTAGCGGTGCGAACCCACAGCCCGGGTCACCACCCGGTTGAGCGTGGCACCGTCCAGCGAGATGAAGTCGGTGATCCGTTTACCGTAATCTGCGACGATTTTCCGGCTGCCTTTGAGGTTGCCCAACCCCTCTTCGCAGGAGTTGGCAACGATCAGCATACCGGCATCGCCGCCGGGAAAATTGTCTTTGTAGTAGCGGCTGCAGATCATCAATACTGCCAGATTGCTGGTGTCATCGCCGACGCCGGGAGAATAGAGATATTCATCATCTTCCGAAAAAGGCATCGGTTCAGTATCCGGAAAAACGGTGTCAGTGTGAGCCATGATCACCGTCAACGGATTATCTGCCGTGACATTCAACGGAGCGATCACATTCAGCGCTCCGTCGATGGTGACATTGGTGAATCCGTTATCTTCAAACCATTTTTTACAGAATTCCGCGCGTTTCTCCTCGTGATGGGAGGGCGCGGGAATCGCGCAGAGGTCGCGGATGAGTTGTTTCAACTCATCCTGACACTGTGCGGCATATTGCGCCATTGCTTCGGTCAGCACCATGATATATTCCTTTACAGTTCAACGACACCGATGCCGTTTTTGACCTTGATATCCACGCCGAAGGGCTTGGACATTTCGGCAAAATGTTCAATGATATTGAGGTTGCTGTTTTTCTGCGGCCAGCCGGCGCGGGCGCGGTGGACACCGAACATCTCTTCGATCGGCAGAAATTCCAGTTTGACCAGTTCGCCGTTTTCCACTTCCCAGTAGGGAATGACCGATTTATACATGATCGGGTCGTAGCACAGACCGCGCTTGCCGTTGGCGGAACGGTTGTTGAACAGAACATCCAACCGGTCATTGCCGTTGAGTTTCTGCTTGGCGAACATGCCGTCCGGAGCCCGGAGGATGGTTTCCAGCTGGATGATGAAGTCTCCCAGGCAGTAGAAAATCGGTTTGCCGTTGTAGATCTCCATGCCGCGCAGCAAGTGGGGACCGGTGCCGATAACGGCATCTGCGCCGGCATCGATACACGCTTTGGAGAATTCCATCGAAACCGGGTCGACCGTTTCTTTGGTACTTCCGTACAGTTCGTGGTTGTGCATTGAAACGACCACGTAATCCGCCATGAAGCGCGCTTCGGCAATGGCATCAGTGACCCGTTTCAGGTCGTCCGGATGACATTTGGAGATGATTTCAGCCTTGTCAGCGGCTTCAAACATCAATCTGCCGAAAGGCTGCTGACCGGCTTTGAGCTGGGGCAGATAGCCTTCGGCGCGGATGATCTCATCTTTGGTATTGATCCCGAGAGAATCGGCAATACGTTTGAGTTGAGCCAGATCCCCGGCAGGCAGATGATAAGTCTTGTTGACCCGGATGCCGTTGAGTCCGGGACGGCCGGGCAGCGAAGCGGTCTGCTCACCTGCCATGGCTTCCGGATTGAAGGTCATGCAGCAGCCGATCAGGGCATATCTGCCGCTGACGGTGTCGATGTAGACCGGGCGGGAAGCATCAGCGAGATTGCGTCCGGTTCCGGTGAAAGGAATACCGGATTTTTCCAGATATTCCAGAGTTTTCTCCAGACCGCCGTAAGAATAATCCAGCGCGTGGTTATTGGCGGTGCAGAGAATATTCATTCCGAATTTACGCAAATCGTCGATGACTCCCGGAGGAGAACAGAGCCAGCTGCCGCCGCTCTGGGCACCGCCGCACGATTCAAAATTGTGGACGGTGGTCTCCAGATTGCCGTAGCGGAAGTCGCCCCGCATGATGAAGTCGCGGACTTCGCTGAATCCATCATATTCTCCTTCGGCAGGCAACCGCCGGGTGATCATCGAATCACCCGTGGCGGTACAACGGAATCGAGGGTTCTTATAATCTGCCATTTTACAAATCCCGATCAGAGGTTGGCAATGGCGGCATTGATGATCTCAGTCGCCGCATTGGGAGCCGCAGTGTTGATACCCGGCTGGACTTCATAACCGCCGCGTTCAAAGCATTCCGGCATCGGGACGTAGCTGGACTTGGACTGGGACAGCGAGATGATGAAGTTGTATTTGAACGGTGAAGCTTCGCGGATGGCGCGGCTGATGCCGTTGAACGGTTCGCCGGGCAGGGAGATGAAAGCAAGATCTTTGCCGAATTCGATCGCGGTCAGACGGCAACTGTGAGAAGGAGTGCTCTTCTCATAGCAGTCGATGGTGCGCTGGGCGAAGTGGCGGAGAGCGGCGGGAACCTTGTTGGCAAGGTCCTGACTTTCAAAATCGCCCTCTTTCTTGATATCGGGGACAGTGGCGAGGGTGTGTTTGGCTTCAGCCAGTTCCTCTTCGGTGACTTTGCGGTGGGGAATGGTGACGGTGCTGTTTTTGACGACGATATCGCTTTCAGCGAGGGTTTCCAGATCGTTGAGTTTGTCCAGAACGATCTTGGCATAGCCGCGGCCGATGCGGACGGCTTCGTCGATGCTGGTCTGCTTGATGTCCTGACGGAAGTCGAAGTGGTTGATGTCACCGGAAGCATCATCGACCACGATCACCGGAATACCGGTCTTGAGTTCGTACTGGACAGCCTGAGCAAAACGTCCGTACCAGTCAGCGCAGACCACAGAACCTCCGACGGTGTCGCCGTGGTTGGTGATGTTGCACATGATGGCGGTGATGCGGCCGTCCTGAACGATCTTCATGATGCTGATGGTGCGGTCAAAATCGCTTTCGGGGCGGTCGATATCGGGGTTGCGCCAGCCGGGGTTGGTGACGATGGCACCGCTCTTCATGAAGTAGCGGCGGACGAAACCGTAGGGGTTGTTGTAGACGGAACCGACCTGGATCTCACCGGGGAGCAAGTTCATGATGGCGCGTTCCAGACAGCGGACAGCGCTGTCGAGCAGGTTTTCATAGGCGTAGCGGGTGACATCATCGAATTTTTCCCGTCCGGCGTAGAAAGAGGGACCGGTGTGGGTGTGGGTGGCAGAGATGATGAGGTTGTCATAAATTTCTTTGCCGAATTTTTCAACGATGCGTTTTTCCAGATCTTCAAACAGTTCAGCGGTGATGCTGCAGAGATCGAAGGTCATGAAACCGCACTTGGTGCCGTTGGATTCGATGATCATGGTCTTGATCTGAAGATCATCATACATACCGACGTTGGGGCGTTTGTTCATGTAACCGGCCAGACCGACGCCGACGGGAGGGGTGATGATTTCCTGAGCCAAACCGATTTTGTACATAATAAATTCTCCTTATGTGGTTAAAAAAGTGTACCTGATTTAAGTTACAGCCAAAAGATGATTTATTCAAGTCTTTTCCACAGGAAAAGGGGGCTTTTTAAGATAGATTTTTCAACCGTTCGATCTGAACTGTCAGGCGGCGGAAGAGTTTCAGTATCAGTTTACAGCCGGTTCCGGAGGTTTTTTCAAAGCGGCATCGGGTAAGTGATATTGAAAAATGGAGAATATATGCTATTTTAATACGCAAACAAAATATCTGACAGGGAAAATATGATGAAGACCGGGATTTTGAATATTGTCAACTTGCTGCCGGGGGTTGTTCTGGCACTTTGTATTGCCTGCGTTGCCAGGGGAATAGAGGTTTTATTGCCGGTTCATGTAATCGGCGCTTCGGTCATAGCGTTGTTTACCGGTATGATCATCAACAGTTTCTGGCGTCCGGCGTGGGCAGTTCCCGGTTTGAAGTTCACATCCAAAAAAATATTGAAGTTCGCCATTATTCTTCTCGGTGCATCACTCAGTGTGAATGTGATCCTTTCGGTTGGAAAACTGTCACTGGTGGTCATGTTCTTTACTCTCCTCACCTGCTTCGGCGGCGGATATTTTATCGGTAAGGCATTGGGATTGAATTGGAAACTTTCCAATCTTATTTCAGCAGGCACCGGAATCTGCGGCGGCAGTGCGATTGCGGCGATCGCTCCGGTTATCGATGCCGAAGACAAAGATATTGCATACGCCATGTCTGCTACATTCCTCTTTGATATGGCAATGATAGTGCTTTTCCCGATAATGGGGCGCGCGCTGGGGCTTTCTGATGAAGCATACGGCCTCTGGGCGGGAACCGCGGTCAACGATACGTCGAGCGTGGTTGCTGCCGGTTACGCATTCAGTGAAGACGGCGGAGATTTTGCCACCATGGTAAAGTTGACGAGAACTCTGTCGATCATCCCGACGGTGCTGGTATTTGCATTTATCAATGTCAAGTTGGCGGGAAAGAAGCATTTGGAAACTACCGGAGCGAAGATCAATTTCCGGGGGCTGTTCCCCTGGTTTATTCTGGGGTTTCTGGCGTTGGCGGTGATCAACAGTACCGGTGTCATACCTGAAGAAATTTCCCGGATCGCCAAAAATACCAGCAAATTCCTCATGGTTTCGGCGTTGGCGGCAATCGGTCTTGGTACCAGTTTCAGGGATATGAAAAAGGCTGGAGTGAATCCCATGCTGCACGGCTTCATAATTTCGGCACTTGTGGTTGTGGTCGCGATTGCCGTGGAGTGGTGCATGGGTATGGTGTGATTGAAAGCAGTACTTGGGTATCATAACTTGAAAGCGGCTGTTGCAAAAACCCCGGGGAGGTAAGCAGCAGCCGCTTTTTCGCTGTTTCTGAATAGCGGGCGCTTATTTGTTAAATTCAACTTTCAATTGTTCGCGGTAACCGGCATCGGTCAGGACTTTCAAGCCGACTGCTGCCATCGCCGCCGCCGCTTTGTGCATCTGGCTCAAGGCATAGGGTTTGCCTGCCGCTTCGCACAATGCGGCAGAGTGTCCGGCGATTTCGGTATGGTCTTCGGAAATGCCGATGTAGGGGTGGATCGCCGGAACCGCCTGCGAAACGTTGCCGAAGTCAGAAGAACCGCGGCCGGGACCGAAACTCAAATCCACCGGACTGCCGAGGGAACCGATGTTTTCCATCCACACCTGATTCATCAAACTGCTGGGTTTGCGCGCCTTGGTTCCGGCGTTGTACGGCAATATCTCATATTCGCATCCGGTCATAAGCGCCGCACCTTTGATGATATCGAGGAAGCGTTCATTCATCTTATCCTGCCACTCCTGAGTCGCGGAACGGACAAAGAAACAGCATCCGGCACGGTCGGGGGTGATATTGGGTTTGAGTCCGCCTTCGGTTACGACTCCGTGAATTCGGGAACTTTCCGGCAGCTGCTGGCGCCACGCATTGACTCCGGCAAAGGTCAGTTGAACCGCATCCAGCGCGTTGATGCCGAGATGCGGTGAACCGCTGGCGTGAGAAGCTTTACCTTTGAACACCACATCAAAACGTTTGATGCTCAAGCATCCGGTGTCAAGGCAGGTGCGCCATGAGGGGTGAACCATCATCGCTGCATCAACGCCTTCCAACGCGCCGGAATTGACGATTTTTACCTTGGAACTGCCGCTTTCTTCGGCGGGGGTACCGATCAAAATTACTTTGCCGGGAATATTGTTGGCTTTCATATATTCAGTCAACGCGATGAATGCACCCAATGCCGCCGCGCAGATGAGGTTGTGACCGCAGCCGTGACCGATACCGGGCAGCGCATCGTATTCGGAGGTGATGGCGAATGCCGGAGTTCCGCTGCCGTATTCGCAGCGGTAGGCGGTTTCAAAACCGCAGTAGTTTTCTTCGACATTGAATCCCCATTTTTTCAACAGCTCGCACTGCAGTTTGCATGCGATGAACTCTTTGAAAGCAAGTTCCGGATTTTTCCAGACTTCAATACTCAATTCATTCAATTCGCTGCCATGATCTTCCACATGCTTCAACAAATCCTGCAAATTGTTCATAACACACTCCTTTATCTAAATTGTTTGTATAATTCATCCAGTTTGGCGAGGTAGTATGCGCTGTTTTCATCGCGCAGACCGGGATCGGCATCGCTCAGCAGTTTGGAATTACCGACTACCGGCAGTTTGGCTTTGGTGCCGGTAACGTAGAATTCCACCTTGTCGCCGGCGCGGAATTTTTTGCCGGAAGCCAGCGCCAGTTCGTAGGGGGCGGAACGGCGGGCGCCGGGAGAACTCTGTTTGCGCTTGTAATTTTCCGGAGAATCGCTCAAAACTTCGCTTTTGACCAGTTCGGTCAAGGCGATCGTGCGGTTTTCGATCGCGCTTTTCAACTCAAGGTAACAACTTTCGAGCAATTCCGGATTATCGGTCAGTTTGGCTCTCAACACCGCCTGGATGAAACGGCGCTGGAAACTTTCCAGAGCGCGGGATTTCAGCGCGGCACCGGAAACCGAAATGGAATCATCCGGATTCAAAAGAGCATAATTTTTGGACTTGTAACAGTACATCGCCGGGTATTCCGCATCGAATTCCAATTCGATACCGGCAGGCAGAACTGACGCTAATTGCAAATCAAAATCAGCGACCGGATCTTCCGGCATGGTGAAATAGATGCCGTCGGTGTCCATTTCGACGATTTTACCGCCCAGTTCTGCAAGTTTATCCGCCAGTTCGGATAAAAGTTTCCGCCCGGTGGCAGTGACTGTTTCCGCCAGCGTGTAATCATTGAAACACCCTTGCGCAAACCCGAGGTATCCGTAAAATGAATTTATCAATATTTTGAAACTGTTCTGCAGAGCAGTAAAGCGCTGTTTTTCTGTGCCTGCTGCTTTTCTGGCTTTATCTTTGGCATCCAGCCGGAAGGTGCGGAGTTTCTGCAAAAGACCGGTGAATATTCCCAATTCATCTCTGACCGGATTCTGATTCAGCCAGAGCAGTATCGACGGATAAAGCGAACGCACGTCACAATGGCGTACTGTATGGTAAACTCCCGGCTCTCCGGCGCGGGTGAGCGCTCCGGTGAAATTCCGGGAACTTTCCGGGTAGGGGATGGATTGTCCGGCACGCTGATACTCCGCAATGAATAGTGAATCCAACGCCGCTCCGGAGCCGCGCAGAACAGCATCCTGCAAACTCAGCGGCAAGGTGCCGCACTTGTAAAAGTACGCCGGAAGCAGTAAGGAGCAGATACTCTGAATCGCTTCAACGGCCGAATTTTCCGGTGCAATATTGAAATAGTCCCGGATATAAGGGAATTCAAAACTTTCAAAATCCCGATGCACGGCATCGTAAAAGAGCAGAAGGTGCGAAAGATCGATCAGATGTCTGCCGTAAAGGGAGTAACGGTTGAAACTTATCTGTTTTTCCGCAACAGAGAAGCGGCTTTTGCGGGAAACGAATCCGGTATCGTTTCTGCCGCAGCTGAAAGCATATTGGTATTTCTTTGCCCGCTTTTCCAGAAGCGGCAGGGCGATCCGGCAGATATTGAATCCTTCAATAACATCCGGATCATATTCTTTTACCGCCCGGTCAAAAGCGGCGATGATCCCGGCTTCATCGGTGCAGTTTTCCAAATCACAGCGGAGCGAAAAGCCATCAGTTCCGCCGAGTTCGATTGCCGCGATGCTTTTTTCTTCAGCATCAGGGATGACGGACAGCTGCATCCGCTTGAGATCGCCGAAATCCATCCCGGCAAAGAGCCGGAGTCCGGAAATACTCAAAAATTGACAACTCAACTCCCGGATGGTCATCACACCGGGAGTTTTTTTCAGTTCCGGCAGCAGCCGTTCATAACATTCCGGCTCCCGGAACTCCCACCGGCGGTTCAGCGGCGCGTGACCGGCAAGCGGGATCGCTTCAACTCCGTCGGGGATGGATATTGCCGATTCCGCCAGCAGCCACGGCTGGAACTCCTGATGCCGGAGCAGAATTTCTCCGGCAGAGGAACGGTAAAAAAGATCAGCACCGGATAAAGATGCTTCAAGTGCGATTAACCATTCCATCTGCCGTATTCCTGAAATTTTTTCAGCAAATGAAGGTGGACAGCGCAAAACCGTCTTCGGTGGCAAGCGCCGCCGCACTGGTCACCGGGTTTTCAAAACCGGCGAACACACCGCTGTCGACCACATATTTCACCGCGCAATTTTCACAGGCGGCATCGAAGTTGGTGTCAACGTTGGTGTCGCAGGGAGCGTTGCATTCGTAAGTGGAGATGTAACGGGCAACACCCGGTTCCATAGCGAATTCACGAACCAGCACCGCATCTTTGCGGACGATGCCGAGATAACCGAGTTTGGATTTGCGTCCGGCGACCGCGACGACCCGCGGAGTATCCAGAGAATCCTTTTCATAATCCATCGCCAGCAGACACATGGTGATCGCATCGCGGACCGGCATGCCGGCGGCGATCTTTTCGGTGATGGGGTCGGTCTGGGAACCGTTGGTGGCAATCGCCCATTCGCCGGCGATACGCAGGCAGTTGTAACTGATATAGGGGTTCTTGGCGAGGTCGCCTTCGGCGCCTTCGCGGGGGATGATGGCGATGTTGCCGTTGTTTTCAACCGCGCGGCGGTTGGGGAACGAACGGGATGAGACACGATACATGGCGCAGGGGCGTCCGTCTTTGGTCATTCCGAATGCGACGATTCTTCCGATATACATGATTTTCCTCCGGTTATTAAAATTTTGGTTAAAGGTTCATCAAAAGAGATTACTGCGCCGTTTGCGGACTTCGGCGGTGGCGCGGACGGTCAGCTTGGATAACTGCTCATCCTGAGTGGCGCTGTCCATGGCGAGGAAACAGCCCATAAGCTGATTTTCGATATTGGAGAGACTTTCGTAACTGGTCGGTTCCGATTTTCCGGCGACGGCGGTAAATTCTGCAATGATCGCTTTTTTGTCGGAATCGGAGAAGATGGCGAATTCATCCAGCAGTACCTTCTGGGCGCTGAACATTTCCACCAGTTCCGGATGGCGGCGGTAGGGTTTGCCGATACGCGGCGGCGGTTCCTGCACGGGTTCGGGGCCTTCGAGGTAGGGTTTGAGTACCGGGTAGACCTTGTCCCAGGTCCCGGCGCGGACGACCCGGACTTTCCGGTCGAGGTAACGCCGGAGCAGTTCCATTTTTACTCCGCTGATCCGGGAAAGTTCTGCCAGTGACAGTGCTTCAGCGCACTCATCGAGCGCCCGGAAAAGGTCATTGTTCAAATTGCGGAGATCACGTTTGTTATCTGACATGATATTACTCCTTTTTTTCAGACGCGTCATCGATTATCTGCGCCTGTTTCATCAGGTTTTGAAAGGTTTTGATCTCCCACCGGTGAACGGTGTAGAGAAAACTTATCATTCTCCGGCAGTTGCCGGGACGTTCGAGTTTGTACTGTTTTACTTTGCCGTCGGCATACATGACGCAGAAACCGTCCCGGTGTACTCCGGGGGCATCCAGCAACAGCGGAATATCTGCCGTACCGGGCTTACTGCCGCCCAGATAGATCATCCGGGAAATCGCCCGCTTGCCGACGTCCGGCTGAATGGCCTGCAGTCCGGCGTTTCCGGAAACTTCGGGAAACATACCTTTGTGCTGTTGAGCATATTTGAGCAATGCAGCATATACTTTGGAGAACTTTTTACGGCAATATGATCGGGTGTTGCTCTTTTTTGCCGCTTTTTTGACCGATTGCACCACCTTTTTGTCCGGGCGTTCATCGAGAAACTTCACCAGTTTACTGACAGCGAACGTTTCTGCGATCTCCCCGGGGATATCCAAATCACCGTTTCCGACACAGAGCCAACCGTTTTCGGTGCGGCGAATCGTGTCGAAACAGCTGCGAAGGCGGTCAAGCCGGATATTATCCAGGTGGTTATCATCGAGGAAGACCGGATTGGTTTCCATTTGGCGCTCGTAGCCGAATATACTTGCCGGGAGAGCCTTTTCTCCGGCATAGCGGATAAAGTGTTCGCTTTTCAGCAGACTCTTTTCCGGATTGGTGAAAAGTTTTTCCGCTTCCGGTGAATTGAAAACGGTGAGCGAGCCTTTGCCTTTGACCATCACCGGGGCCCAAAGTCCGATCGCCGGATCTTTGAGCGCCAGTTCCCGGCGGTTTGGATTATGTTTGGAATCAGCCGAAGAGAACGGCATCCGGGCGATGAAATCAAAAAGTTTTCCATCCGGGTCCGGCAGTTTGAGCATCATGCAATCTTCATTGGCCGGAAATCCCGCTTTTCTCGCCATGGCAATAATGCCCCATCCTTTGATGTCCCGGAAAATTTCCAGCGGAAAACCCTGCGGCAATTCGGCGAGCAGCATTTCGCTCAGCGGACCGTATTCCTGAATGGTTTCCAGTAATCCCGGTATGGAGAAATTGACTCCTGCCGCGCAAAAGGTTTCCTGCGGAAGCGTGGCGGCGATATCCCGGACATCGCTGTTGTCGACCAGCAGTACCCGATCCGCCAGCGAACGCACTCCGGGATTGGCTGCCAGGAATATCCGGTTGGAGAATATCCCATCCGGACGGCGGCGGGAACTTGCGCCCACCCCGCGATAGGCATCAAAAATCAGAAAGTTCAAAAACAATCGGGCGGTGAACAGTTTCCGCCGGACATTGGCGCGCTGTTTTTCGGTGAATCCGGTTCCGGTCAACTCTTTGTCGATTTTCTTTACATACTCATCGAACAGTTCTTTGACACTGCTGTTTACGTTGTAAACATGATAAAAAGAACCACCGCGTTCCAGATTGGACGCGATGGTTTCAAATTCTTTTTGCTGACTGCTTACGGCACACCCGGCAAACAGTGACATGATGAAGATCAATGCCACTGCCGATACCGCTTTGCGGTAAAAGTCGGTTCGTGTACCTTTCATCAGGCAGACCTGAATCAAAGGTGTTCAGCGATCTGGACGGCGTTGAGAGCTGCGCCTTTGAGCAGCTGGTCGCCGGAAACGAACATTTCCAGGCCGCGCTTGTCGTTACGGGAGATATCCTGACGGATACGGCCGGCGAGCACATCGTATTTTTCGGTGGCATCGACCGGCATCGGATAGCGTTTGGCTTCCGGGTCATCGACGACAGTCACGCCGGAGGCAACTTCAAGGATGGCGCGGGCTTCGGCGGGGGTGATCTCCTCTTCAAACTCCATGTTGAGTGATTCAGAGTGCGCCCGGAGCGCCGGGATGCGGACACTGGTGCAGCTGACCATCAGGTCAGGAATGTGAAGCATTTTGCGGGATTCGTTGACCATCTTCAACTCTTCTTTGGTGTAACCGTTGTCGCAGAAAGAGTCGATGTGGGGAATCAGGTTGAATGCGATCCGGTGAGCAAAGGCTTTGGGGTCAATGGCTTCGCCGTTGAGGATCTGCCGGGTCTGTTCGATGAGTTCCTGCATGCCTTTGGCTCCGGCGCCGGAAGCGGCCTGATAGGTGGAGGCGACCAGACGGCGGAGTTTCTTGGCGCGGTGCAGCGGAGCGACCGCGACCAGCATGATCGCCGTGGTGCAGTTGGGGTTGGCGATAACGCCTTTGTGACGGGCGATATCTTCCGGGTTGACTTCGGGTACGACCAGCGGAACATCATCTTCCATGCGGAAAGCGCTGGAGTTATCGATCATCACCGCGCCGGAATCGACCACGATTTGGCGGTAGGCCCGGGAGATGTCGCTTCCTGCGGAAAACAGCGCGATATCAACGCCTTTGAATGATTTTTCCGTCATCTCTTCGATGACCAGCTTTTCGCCGCGGAATTCCATGGTTTTCCCGGCGGAGCGTGCAGAAGCAAGCAGTTTAAGTTCTTTCACCGGAAAATTGCGCTTTTCCAGCGTTTTGATCATCTCAACGCCAACTGCCCCAGTGGCACCGGCAACAGCAACTGTGTAACTTTTGGACATTACTGGTTGTTCACTTTCTTTAGTTATCCTGAAATTACAAACCCCGGAAACAATAATATCGTTTCTAATCGTCACATAATATAACCTCCGAGGTTGAATTTTTCAATATCAAGAGTTATATTTCATGGTAAATTATTCAAACATCAACCATCGCGATATTATGAGCAACAACGAAACTATCATCCGGGAGATCGCCCGTCTGGCTGAACTCATTGCCAAATACGATCAACAATACTGGGAATTGAACGCTCCGGAGATCAGCGATCAGGAGTATGATAAACTGGTCGAAGCATTGCGGAAACTTGCTCCAGATCATCCGCTGGTCAACCGGGTCAATGCGGTCGCCGTGGAAAGTTCCGGAAAGGTCCGCCACAAAGAGCCGATGCTTTCTCTGGATAAAGCCTATTCTCTGGAGGAGATCATCGCCTGGGCGGAAAAATATGCCCGTTCTCCGGAGGAAAAACTGCTCGTTGAACCCAAATATGACGGTATTTCCGCAAGTTTCGACGGCGCGGTGCTGTCCACCCGCGGCGACGGGGAGACCGGAGAAAACATCTCCGGGAAACTTCCGCTTCTGGAACTGGAGGCCCCCGGTTTCACCGGCAAGGTCGATCGACCGGCGCGCGGTGAAATCGTCATCCGGGCTGATGACTTTGTCAATATATATTCGCACATAAAGAAAAAGGGCGGCGGAACCTACAAAAATCCGCGCAACGCCGTTGCCGGTATCATGGGGCTGAAAGATATCACCGAAATGCTTATGCAGGGAGCAAAACTCACTCTGGTCGATTACAATCTGATCAGTATTCCGGTCTCTCTTGCGGAACTGCCGGAACGCTGGGAAAGTCTCAAGGCGGAACTTGCCCTGCTGCCATATCCCATGGACGGGATCGTCGTAAAATTCGCCGACGCTGATTTCCGCCGTTCGCTGGGGGCGACTGCTCACCATCCGCGGGGAGAGATCGCTTATAAATTCACCAATGCCAGCAGTATTACCACGCTGGTCGGCGTGGAGTGGAGTTTCGGGAAAAACTGTCTGACTCCGGTGGCTCTGCTTGCTCCGGTCGACCTTTCCGGGATCACTATCAAGCGCGCTTCGCTGCACAATGCCCAGAATCTTGAAGATATGCAGATCATGATCGGTGACACCGTCACCGTTGAACGCGCCGGTGACGTTATTCCTTATATCGTCGCCAGTGTCCCCGGAGTTTCCCGCCGTTCGCCGTGGATAAGTGAATGCCCATCCTGCAATACCGGGCTTGTCCGACGGGGACCGGAACTTTGCTGTCCCAATCCGGAGTGTCCGGAAACTCTGCTCTGCAATCTGCTTGCCAGTGTCCGCAGTTTCGGTATTGAGCGCCTCGGAGAACCGACCTTGCGGAAGATCATGGAAAAATTCAATTTCCGTTATCTTTACGAACTGCTTACTCTGACTGCCGGGGATCTGCTTCAAATCGACGGCTTTCAACAGCGAAGCGCCCGGAATCTTGCCGATGAACTTGCCCGCAGCCGCAATACCACCGGAGTCAATATCATCGCCTCATTGAATATCCCCAATGTCGGTTCGAATATCGCCGCGATCCTGTTGGAGAAATATTCTCTGGAACAGCTGCGTTCACTTGGCGCTGCCGATCTTGCCGATATTCCCGGCATCGGCCCGGAACGCGCCGCCGCTATCACCGGGGTTTTTGAACGGGATAAAGCTATCCTGGATAAACTGCTCGAAACGGTAACACTTCAGCAGACTGAAGTTGCCGATTCCAATGCACCGACCGTCTGCTTCACCGGAAAAATGCCGGAAAAGCGCTCCTATTACGAAAATCTCGCCCGCAACGCCGGGATGCGCCCGGTCGACAGCGTTTCCTCATCTCTGGATATACTGGTGACTGCCGATCTGGAATCCGGAAGTTCCAAGATCAAAAATGCCCGGAAATTCGGTATAAAGATCATTACTCCGGACGAATTTCTGAAATTGGCTCAACATACCCCGGGAAAGGAAGAGTTCAGCGAAGCGTGGGAGCGCGGTGAACTGTTTTGATAAAGCGATATTGCTTGTCCGGCCGCCTTGCCGGTTTCATTACATCGCTCCGCAGCAGACGGTCGGAAAACTTTTCACTGTTTAAGGCGGACACTCATAAATTATGATGCATCTGTTAAAAAAGAGATTGCAAAATCGATTGATGCGTGTTATATTATGAAACTGTTATCTTTCAGTGAAAAATAATTTTAAGGAGTCTATATGATCGAATGGCTGAATGAAAACTGGATGATTGCGGCATTTGTTGTCGCTGCAATCGTAGTTATCGGCGTGCTTGCCAATCCGAAACTGGTCTTGAAAATCGTCGGCAGACTGATGCGGTGCGGTTTCCTGCGGGTGCGTATCCACGGGACTGCCAATATCCCCTATTCCGGTCCGGTATTGCTGGTTTCCAACCATATCTCCATATTGGATCTGATCATGATCCAGGCGATCTCCCGCCGCAAAGTCCGTTTCATGGTGCATTCCAGTCTGGTAAGTTTCCTCCCTACCCGCTGGATCTTCCGTTACCTCGGCGTTATGGAAGTTCCCAGTATCCGCCGTCCGAAAGCGATGGTGAAGTTTTTTGAAGAGTCCAAGAAACGTCTCCGCCACGGTGAGATCCTCTGCTTCTTCCCGGAAGGCGCGATCTCCGGCAACGGCAGTCTGATGCGTTTCCGTTCCGGCGTTTCTCCGCTGCTTCCTCCCGAACTCGACGTCCCGGTCATCCCCATCCGTCTCGGAATGGTTTCCGGCCGTATGTCCGGTATCCACAACGGCAAACTCCATTTGAGAGCGCCCTTGAGCCTGCCGGTCGATTACTCTATCTACATCGGCGAACCGATCAACCCGGAACTTTCCGCTTTTGAACTGCGCCAGAAGATCTCCCGCCTCGGCGCTCTCGCTGAAAAACAGATCCAGCCCGGTGAAAAACCGCTGCATACCCACTTCATCCTCAACGCCAAACGCAACCCGTTCAAAACCACCTTCGCTGACGGTATGACCGGGGATATGGTCAATAACTTCAACACCCTCATCCGGGTCATCATATTTTCCAAACTGCTCCGCAAACTTTATGCCGGAGACAATACCCCCTACACCGGTGTACTGCTGCCCAATATGCCGATCACAGCAGTAGGCCTCCTTGCCGTCATGTGTTCTGACCGTACCCCGGCGATGATCAACTTTTCCAGCGGTCAGGAGGTGGCTCTTGCCGCCGCCCGCCGTGCCGGTATCAAAAAGATCCTCACCAGCCGGAAGTTCCTCGACAAACTCAAATGGGAAGAGTTCCCGGAAATGGTCTTGCTGGAAGATCTCGCCAAGACCATCACCAAAGGTGACAAGATCCGCGCTCTGCTCATGGCGCTTCTGCTTCCGGCGCGTACTATTATCCGCAATATTGCACCCTCAAGCTGCTATAACATGCACAATCAGGCGGTACTGCTCTTTTCCAGCGGTTCCACCGGAACTCCCAAAGCAGTCATGCTTACCCATCACAACCTCACCTGCAACACCTTGTCCTTTGTCCGGGTGGTCGATCTGAAACGCGGAGTCGACCGGATCGCCGGAAACCTGCCGATGTTCCACGCTTACGGTTTCATGGTCGGTTTTGCCTTCCCCGCGATTTTCGGTACGATGTCGGCTCTGCTTCCCAACCCGCTCGATGGTGTGGCGCTGGTCAAGGCGGTGCGTGATCTGAAACTTACCATTCTCACCGCCACCCCGACCTTTTTGCAGAAGTATCTGATGAAAGCCACCGGCGAAGATCTCAAAACTCTCCGTCTGGTCATCACCGGCGCTGAAAAACTCCGCCCGGAACTCGCCGTCAAATTCCACGATATGACCGGCAGAGATATTATTGAAGGTTACGGATGTACTGAATTGTCACCCATTGCCACTATCAATTTGAGCAACTCCATTTTCAACCTCGGCGCCAAAGCTGACCATCCGGGCAGTATCGGTTGTCCGCTCCCGGGTATTCACATCCGTATCGTTGATCCGGATACCGGTGTGGAACTTGCTCCCGGATACAGCGGCAGAATGCAGGTCATGGCAGGTTCCGTGATGAAAGGTTATCTCAATGACGAAGAACTCACCGCCCGGGTGCTTCAGGACGGTTATTATGATACCGGTGACATCGCCAAGATGGATCTTGACGGCTATGTCTACATCACCGGCCGCGCCAGCCGCTTCAGCAAGATCGGCGGCGAAATGGTTCCCCACGAAGGCGTGGAAGAGGCGATCGTCCGCATCCGCGGCAGAGAATCCCGTGAAATCGCTGTCGCAGGCCGCGGTGACAGCCGCAAGGGTGAACGTCTGGTGGTCTTCTACACCGCCGAAGACTTCGACATCCCCGAAGTCATCGAAGCCATGCGCAAAGAGGGTATGCCCAACATCTGGATCCCCAAAGCTGATGACTTTGTCAAAATCGATGAACTTCCACTGCTCGGAAGCGGTAAACTTGACCTGATGGGTCTCCGCAAAATGGCGGATGCACTTTAATTACAATATTTTGGAGTAATACATAATGAATTTTGCTGCTAATTGTCAGGCGGCCGTGGATGCCCTCGGCGCCATCCGGATCGTCCCGGTGCTGGTTCTCAACGATGTTGATTCCGGTTTGAAGATGTGCGAAGTCCTCGCAGAATGCGGACTGCCCGCTGCGGAAATCACCTTCCGCACCACTGCGGCGGAAGCGGTCATCAAAGCCGCCTCCACCCGTTTCCCGGAACTCTATCTCGGTGCCGGAACGGTTCTCAATGTCCGCGACCTGCATCGCGCGTTTGATGCCGGTGCCCGATTTGCGGTCGCTCCGGGATTCAATCCGACGGTGGTTAAAGAGGCGGTCGTCAACGGCTTTGCTTTCGCTCCCGGCGTCTGCACCCCCAGCGAAGCGGAACAGGCGATGGAGTTCGGTTGCCGTTTCCTGAAATTCTTCCCGGCTGAAGCCTCCGGCGGTGTCAACTTTATCAAATCGCTTATTGCTCCTTACAAGCACCTCGGTGTCCGCTTTATGCCCACCGGCGGTATCACCACCGCCAACGTCGCTGAATACCTTGCCATCAAAGAGATCGTCGCTGTCGGCGGTACCTGGCTCGGCAAGAGCAGCGATATTGAAAGCGGTAACTGGGATGCCATCCGTTCCGCAGTCAGAGGCGCAGTCGAGCTGGCGAACGCCCGCTGATTGTGTAAAACTGTGCGTTAAACCCGTAGAGGCTGTTGTGTACCTGATAAATGGTATACAGCAGCCCGGTTGTTTTTTGAAATAACAGCGATGACTTCCGATTCACTTGAACTTTTACTGGCAAAATACTTCGGTTTTGACAGTTTCCTTGATCATCAGAAAGAGGTGATCAAGCGGATCGCCGACGGGGAAAATCTCTGTGTCGTCATGCCGACCGGCGCCGGAAAATCGCTTTGTTATCAACTCCCGGCGTTGCTCAATGATTCATATACGCTGGTGATATCTCCGTTGATCGCTCTCATGGCGGATCAGGTGCAGGCGTTGCAGAAACGGAATATCCCGGCGGCATATATCAACAGTACTGTCCCGTTTGCGGCACAACTTGATGCGGTCCGGCGCGCCGCCGCCGGAGAGCTCAAACTGCTTTACGTCGCCCCGGAACGGTTGCAAACCGACTTCTTTCATGATTTTGTTCTGCGTACTCCGCCGCAGCTTCTGGTGGTCGATGAGGCGCACTGCATCAGCGAATGGGGGCATGATTTCCGTCCCAGTTACCGCCGCATCGGTTCTTTTGCCCGCGAAGCCGGTATTTCCCGGATATGTGCTTTCACCGCTACCGCCACTCCGGAGGTTTGTGCTGATATCAAAGTGCAGTTGCAACCACCCGGTATGCAGTTGGTTGCTGCCGGATTCCGGCGGCCGAATTTGAGTTTCAAAGTGCAGAGTTGTCAGGGAGGCAAGGATGTCAAACTTGCCATTATCCGCAAATTGCTGAAAACTCCGGTTGCCGGTGCCACTATCATCTATGCCGCTACCCGTCAGGCGGTGGATGAACTTTCCGCCCTCCCGGAAATCCGGGGCTATCACGCCGGGATGAGCAATGAAGAGCGCACTTCAGCGCAGGAATATTTTATGAATCACCCCTCTCCGGTGCTGGCGGCTACCAATGCTTTCGGCATGGGAATCGACCGTCCGGATGTCCGGCGGGTGATCCACTATCAACTTCCGGGGTCGCTGGAAGCATATTATCAGGAAGCCGGACGCGCCGGACGGGATGGCGAAAGCGCCGAATGTCTGCTGCTGTTCAGTTACGCTGACCGTTACATACAGAACTTTTTGATCGATATGAACAATCCTCCGCCGTCGCTTATCCGTTCGGTCTACCGCACTTTGCGCGGGCTGTTTCACCTTGCTCCGGAAAAACAGGTGTTGGAAATCAGTTCTGCAGAATTACAGAAACAGGTTTCCGGCTCGGCAAGTGACGGACAGATCAGCGCGGCGCTTGGTATATTGGAAAAGTCCGGTGCGATCATCCGCCATTCCCGGCAGGTCGGCTCCGGCACGCTCCGTTTTACCGCCGATACCGTCCGGTTGCGGGTGCTCCATCAGGAAGAGAAGACTCAGCGTTCACGTTTCATTCACCGGATGATCGGTTATTTCGGTGAAAAGTTACATTCTTCATTGGCAATTACCATCGATTCCATGGCGGAGATCGCCGGACTTTCTCCGGAGCAGACCCGCCGGGTCATCAACGCTCTCAACGGCGATATCCTCTCCTGGGAAAACAGTTTCTCCGGCCGTGCCATCGAACTTGCCGACCCGGAACAAATCGAACCACCCATCGATGACCGCGAACTTGAACTGCGCCGCAATTACGAACAGAGCCGATTGGATGCGGTTGTCGAATATGCTTCCAGTCACGATTGCCGTCAGAAAAAACTTATTGCTTACTTCGGCGAAGAGGAGGATTCCTGGCACTGCGGCAGTTGCGACAACTGCGCCGAACATACTCCCGGCGCTCTGCTCGCTTCCGGAATATCCGATGCTGATATCCGGATCGTGCTTCGGGCAGCAGAACTTTTCAACGGCAGGATCGGTGCCGGCAAAATGGCGCAGATCCTCGCCGGCAGCCGTTCCGCCGGAATCGTTGCCGCAAACTGGCACCGCCACACCTGCTTTGGAGCGCTGCGGAAATTGAAACTTGCCAAAGTTGAGCAGATCATCCGCGCCCTGCTGGATTCCGGCGATTTGGAGCGCGTTGAACGCGGCGGCTATCCCTGCATCAGATTATCCGCACGCGGCGAAGCCAGATTATATTAAAGGCGGCAAGTCGGCGAAGGTCATCTTTGCCGCGCGTGATTCCGCTTCACCCGGAAATCCCTCCAAAAGTACCGTTCAACAAGGTGCAGGTTTCTTTTTTTGCAGAAAAGATTGCCAAAAAGTTATTTTTCAACTTGAAATATAACTTTTCGATGATATTTTAAGGGCAGGGAAATATAATCAAATGGTAATGTTTGTCAAAAAAGTAAAGGAGGTATGGAAAAAATGAATGCATTTTTTCAATGGTTGGTACAAGATGACTGGTTTTTCGTCAGTCCGCTGGACTGGTTGATCATCATTATTCCGGTCTCATTTGTACTTTATATGGGCTGGTATTCCCGGCGTTATGTGGTTCAGGTTTCCGACTTCCTGTCGGCTGGACGTTTGTGCGGACGGTATCTGATAAGTATTGCCGACATCGCCAATGCGCTTTCGATCATGGGGCTGGTGGCGTTCGTAGAGGTGCATTACCGTACCGGATTCGCGTTGACCTTCTGGCAGAATCTCACCATGCCGCTGGGCATCGTGTTGAGTCTTACCGGATTTGTCACCTATCGTTTCCGTGAAACAAAGGCGATGAGTTTCGGTC
>SUVV01000008.1 GCA_015061805.1 Lentisphaerota bacterium
TTTCACTGATTCAACCTTGTTTTTTGCTTTTGCCATACGAATACCTAAAATAACAGGTTATGGCTGATTATAGCACAACAATAGGTGTTTTTCAATCCCAAGTGGGGAAAAGTGGGGATGTTTTGTTAAAATTTGAGCATAAAAATGGCGGAGAGAGAGGGATTCGAACCCTCGGAGGCTTGCACCTCACCACATTTCCAATGTGGCGCCTTCGTCCACTCGACCATCTCTCCGCTTGTTATTGCGTATTTCATAATATAGCCCGGAATTTTTTAATTGCAAGTCGGAAATCTTGAAAAAAACGAATTTTTTGCCTTGATCCGGTTATTTCTCCGCTGCAAAATTTTTGCGTTGGGGATTTGTTGGCGCGAAAAGTTCATTCCCCATAAGTTTCTCCAACGCTTCAACGCCGTTCTTGCATGCTGTTTTGCATGCTGAAATATTCTTGTCAAAACGCTGTTTTGTCAATGCTTAATACGTTTTTCCGGTGGCGTAATTATTTTTTTAACTGCTCAAAAGCGGTGACGAGCCAGCCGGAAGTGTTCTTTTTAAGGCTGACCTGATATTCAGTGATATCACCGTTGATATTTTCAGCAATGATGATCGAAGCATTGCCGTCTTTGATTTCCGAAGAAGACACCGTATACTGGTGATTTGCCGCGAGGTTCTGTTTACGGGTTTCCTGCAGTTGGGGAGACAATTTTTTATTTTTCCACTTTGCGGCTTCTTCCGGCGGCAAAGTTTCGCTGTAGGCTTCCCAGTCATACAGGACGAAGGAGATGCAATTTTTCAATGCGGCCTCTCCGGCAGAGAGTTCATGGTGCGGGGCGCGGTTATCGCCGAGCAGTTTTCCGGGTTCGCGGAGTGTTGCCGATGTCATGGCGGACCCGGAAAATAACTTGCTTATGCCCGGAATATTGAACGAACACTGGGACAACGCCCATATCGCAATCGCAACTGTTACACCAAAACCGATGAAAGCAAAAAATTTGGTCATAGGGATTTTTCCTTTTATAAAATTAATGACAACGATTTAATTTAATCCGGGATCGGCATATTTCAAGAGATTCCAATGTCGAAAAGAGTTTTTTTGAAAAAAAATAACAGCAATTTATTTATCAATACCGGTAGACTTGATGGCGG
The DNA here is from genome assembly GCA_015061805.1 of Lentisphaerota bacterium. Lineage (GTDB taxonomy): Bacteria > Verrucomicrobiota > Lentisphaeria > Victivallales > Victivallaceae > UBA1784. The sequence goes on from SUVV01000008.1 coordinate 1,144, forward strand.
CATGAGTGCCGGATATTTGAAAATCAGCAGTTTACAGGATATATTATGTAAAATGCCAAACGTATATTAAGGGGTTTTATGAAAGATATGATATGCGATGTTATCCGGAAAACCGGTGACTTTATGAAAAAGTATGAGTTTTGTCAGATTTTCCAGTTTGCTGTGCTGAATGGCTTTATCTGGATGTTGATGTCCATTGCCTATTTATGCTACATGGATCTGCAGAAACACTCCGCTTACGGCATTACCTATTCGGTGATGTTTACGGTCGGACATCTCGGAGTATTCGCTTGCGGATTGTGGATATTGCTGCAGCTTTGCCGCTTTTGCGGGAAACGTTTTTTTCGGGTGTCGACGGTATTCTGGGGCGGATTGCTGACCTTTCTGCTTTTTGCCGATATCGTTGTTTTCAGTTTGTACCGTTTCCACATCAATATTCCGATGCTGGCGCTTTTCTGCTCTCCGGCGGCGTTTGAACTGGTGGAACTGCCGCTGACGATGATATTGATGATCGTGCTGATCGCCGGAATCATTTTTACCGGAGAGTTTTTTCTCTGGAAACTGGTTCGCAAATTCAGTTTTCCCAAGAGTTCTTTTGCGGTATCCGGAGTGATCATCCTCTGTTTTCTGGGATTTAACGGGATCCATGCGTGGGCGGCATTCAATGCCGATCAGGAGATCATGCTCCGGACGGAGGCTCTGCCTTTGAAATATGCCATGACGGCGACCCGCTTTTTCAGCCGCCGGGGATTCACTCCGGCAAAACGGATAAAGATCTATGCCGGTTCGGTGATCAATTACCCGCTGAAAAAACTTGAATTCAAACCGGTTGAAAAGCGGAAAAATATCATCTTTATTCTGGTGGACAGTTTGCGCGCCGATATGCTGACTCCGGAAGTGATGCCCAATATGTGTACTCTTGCAGAAAAAGTTCCGAGTGCCCGGTTTACCAACCATTTTTCCGGGGGCAACTGTACCAAGACCGGAGTTTTCAGTTTGTTCTACGGTATTCCGGGGAATTATTTCGATCAGGCGCTGCGTTCCAATGTCGGCGCGGCAATGATCGATTCCATGAAAGCGCAGGGATACGACATCAAGGTTTTTGCCGGGGCAACGCTTCTGGCGCCGCCATTCAACCGGACGATTTTCGCCAATGTGCCGGATATTGAAGTGACCCAGCCCGGCGCGAGCAAGGTCGAACGCGATATTACCGCAATCAATAAGTGTGTGGAATATCTGCAGAAACGGGACTCCTCCAAACCCTGTTTTGTTTTCCTCTTTCTGGATTCGGTGCATGGCAGTTCGATGGCGCCGGGATTCCCGAAGAGGTTCCCGACCGATTTGGATCAGGTGAACTATCTCAATCTGCGCAACAATCTCAAGGGCAGAAATGATGTGATGAATCTGATCAAAAATTCCTGCTTTTACATGGACGATCTTCTGCACCGCTTCTTTCAGAAAGTCGATATGCCGAAGCGGATCGCCGAAGATACCGTCGTCCTGCTGACCAGCGACCACGGCAACGAGGTCGGGGAAAGCGAAATGAAAAACTGGGGACACAACAGCAACTTTGCCCGTTACCAGACTCAGACTCCGCTGTTGATTCTCGGTTTGGACCGTCCGTCACAGAAGATCACCTATCAGACCAGTGCGATGGATGTTTCCGCGACCATCATGCAGGATGTACTCGGATGCAAAAATGATATTGCTGACTACTCCATCGGACGGAACCTCTTTGACCCGACGGAACGCGAATTTATTTTCAGTTCCAGTTATCTGGAGACCGCGATCATCAACCGCAACAGGATTTTTGTCCAGACGGTTTACGGCATCATCCGCAAATATGATCTGGACGGTAAGTTCATCGAAGACCCGCTCCCGGCTCCGGTGGTGAAAAAATTCTTTGAAATGACCGCAAAATATGCCAAGTGAACGAACCGGAACCAAAAATGAGAAATTCGCAATGCCGCAAAATCGACCGTAAATATTTTGCGGCGGCATTGCTGATATTGTTTCTGCTGGTCACCGCCGGGATAATTCAGTTGTTTCCGCCGGAAACACCGCCGGATGCACCTACGCATCATTTCAGAAACAATCTGTTGATTCTGGATACGATGGAAGAGGAAACTTTGAAAAATAATCCGGAAGTCCATGCCGCTCTGATACGGATCCTCCGCGGATACCGGCGCAATGGAGAAGCGGCAATGTGGCAGAATTTCAAAGGCGGCCGCTTGTGAAAAAAATCCTGCAATCGACCGTTTTCGCTATTTTGGTCTGTGCCCTGCCGATCCTCCTGCGGGTGTGGTGCGGTGAATCTCCGTCAACTCACCCGGAGGGAAACTGTTTTATCATACACTATAATTCGGCGGCGAATCCGGTCAAACTGATCTTTGATCCGCTTCGCACTGACTGGGCGAGTTTTCAGGCGCGCGAATTGAGTTATCTGCTGGATTATCTGGATGCGAAATTCATTTTTGCCTCCATCCGGTCGCATCATGCTCACTTTTATTCTTTGAGTGCATTGCTGTTACTGATCGCTTCGGCGGGATTGATCCACTGCAAATTGAAAAAACTTTATCCGCAAAGTCCGGCATTACTGCAACTGTTGGTGCCATTGATGTATGTTTGCAGTTTTGTGAATTTCACCGGATTTTTCCGCTCTTCCAAACCGGCAGTATCGTTTCTGCTGCTCTGGATTTTTTTCAATATTGCCGCAATGGTCAAGTTTCCGGAAAAGTTCCAGTCGTTCCGGGCGCATTGGTGGACGGCGATATTACTGCTGCTGATGCCCGGATTTGACCGTATCGGTTTTTTCTCCGCTGCCGCTTGTGCCGGAGGGAGCGCGCTGGTGCTGGGCATGCTGTCCTGTGAACTGCTTCCGATTGAACGCACCAAAGTTGAAGCACTTAAAAAGCCGCTGATGATTTTTTCGGTTTCGGCATTGGTGTCGGTGATATTTTCATTGATCTACAACTTTGCCATCGCTCCGGCGTTGGTCGAAGCGATCAACGGTTACAAGGTGAGTTTTGAATATCAGACATTCCGGATGCCGATCACTGCATTGCATAAAGGGGCGGTCTTTATCCTGCAGAATTACGGGGGATTTTTCCTGCCGGTCAATGGGATGGCGGCTTTATTTTGCGGTGCGGCGGTGGTATTGTTCCTGACCTTTTGCGCGATCAGGTGTTACCGGCAGAACCCGGAGAATATTCTGGTGATAATCGCTTTTTGCGGAATATTTACCGCATCTCTGCTCTGTGCCGGGATGATGAACGGACGCCACCCGTTGATAAATGAATTGCCGATCGGCTCATATTTTCAGGTTTTCGGCGCCGCGCTGACCGGAATATCAGCGGTGGTGCTGTTTGAGCTTAAAGAGAAAAAGAGCATTATCATTTTAACTGTGCTCATGATTTTTGCCGGGATGACTCCGGTGTGCCGGATGATTCTGCCCAAACCCTATTGTTCAGCGGAGTTGGTATTCCATCAGCAGACGACCGGAGAGACGATCGGAATGCTCAATTCTCCGGAGAAAACTCCTTCAAAACTGCTTCCAACTACCTCATGGGAACTGATTACCTTTGCCCGTAAATCCGGAGAAATTCTTAAATAACGGCCGCCAGCCACTCCGGCACCGGTCGTCTGCTCCAGCATGGCGGACGTTTGAAACGGTCGAGTTTGGTGCAGTAATATTCACGGTGGGCTTCGATGAGATCACTGCTGTATGAATGAAAATCGCGGAATGTCCGGGCTAGATCACTGCAATCTTCCGGATATTCCGGCTGGAACAGTATTTCCCGGTAACTCCGTACCAGAGCGCGGTAGGCATGGTCTTTGCCGAAACGGTAATGGAATTCATCCTGCAATGCGCCATTGTAAGCAACTACCCAGTTGATCTGTCCCGGGGTGCGGATCGCCCGGATCACCGGATGATTGAGCGTATGGGGCAGGGGGAAGCCGGGCGGCAGAGCGATCCTGCTGTTCAGTATGACTGCGGAGAGGATCTGGGCATTTTCCAGACACATTTTTATTACATGAGTGTCAGCAAGAAATCTTACTGCGGAAACACAATCCCGGTCAAGAATAAACAACTGCATCGTTCATATCTCCTGCAAATACAATATAAATGAATGCAGTTGCGATTCAATTGGCGGAAATCATTTCCCGCAGAGAAATTTTTCGGCAAGTTTCATTGTGTCCAACGGGGCATTGCCGTAAGCAACGCCAAGTTCGTCGGCAAAATTCTGATCGACCACCGCGCCGCCGATGATGAATTTGAGATCATCCAATCCGCGCGCTCGGGCAAGTCCGACCACTTCGCGCATGGAATCCATGGTCGCAGTCATCAGCGCTGAAAGGCAGATGACCTTGACATTTTCCGCATCCGCCCGTGCCAGAATGGTTTCTGCCGGAACATCTTTACCCAGATCGATCACCTCAAAACCGTAGTTTCGCAAAATTACCGCCACAATATTTTTGCCGATATCGTGGATATCATTTTTGACCGTGGCAATGATCACTTTACCTTTGGTGCTGACGGCATTGCCGGAATTGAGCATCGGTTCGAGATAAGCGGTTCCGCAGCTCATCGCTTCGGCTCCGGCAATCAGCTGGGGCAGGAAGAATTCCTTGCGTTCATAACGGTCGCCGACTTCGGTGATAGCGGGAATGAGTATCTGATTGATGATCTCCGCAGGGAGCATCCCGTTCCGGAGGACGGCATCGATCTTGGCAGTAATTCCTGCGGCATCTCCGCGTAGAACGGCTTGCCGGAGTGCGGCATCCGGAGTTGCGCTTTTTTCCGGTTGCGGAGCGGAGGCGGCACTGTCGGCGAAGCGCCTGATAAAGTTCTCCATATTGCGGTCTTTACCGCTGAGGGCATCTCCGGCGGCGGTTTGTTCCATGATGTCGGCAAAGAGCGGATTGGCGATCGCCATATTCAGGCCGCATCCCATTGCCATACTCAAAAAGGTGCGGTTGACCAACTGGCGGTTGGGCAGACCGAAACTGATATTGGACAATCCGCAGACGGTATTGAGTTTGCTTTTTCTGCACCGGGAGATGAATTCCAATGCGCTGTTTGCCGCGTTGGGATCGGTCGAAACCGAGAGTATCAGCGCATCGATACAGAAATCTGCATCCCGGTAACCGTATTTCTTTGCTTCAGAGATGATTTCCTGCAGGATCTCCCAGCGTTCATCGCCGCTTTTCGGTAATCCGGCATCGGTCAGGGGCAGAAGAATCAGCATCGCACCATATTTGGCGGCGATGGGAAGGATCTGTTTCAACCGCTTTTCTTCGGCGGAAATGGAGTTGAGCAACGCTCTGCCGGGGTACAAGCGCAGTGCGGCTTCGACGGTTTCCGCGGTGGTGGAGTCGATGCAAAGTATTGCCGGAGTGCTTTTCAATATCCGGTGAAGTGCCGCGCGCATCATTGCAGTTTCGTCAATACCGGACATGCCCATGTTGACATCGAGTACTTCAGCTCCGGCATCAAGTTGCTGGATGGCAAAATCAAAGAGCAGATCGGTTTTGCCTTCGCGCAGTTCGGCTTGAAGCGCTTTTTTGCCGGTGGGATTGATTCTTTCGCCGATGACGGTAAACGGCTGATCGACGGAGATTTCCCGGTATTTCCCGGGAGCGGAAAGGGCGCTTGCCGTACTTGCCGGAAGAGCCGGGATTTCAGCAGAACGGAATTTTTTATTCATCGCCGCCAGATGTTCCGGGGTGGTTCCGCAGCAGCCGCCCATGATCGTCACTCCGGAGGAAAGCAGATCGTTCACTGAATCGGCAAATGCCGCAGGCGACATTTCAAAACAGGTCTTGCCGTTGCAGAGTTTCGGGAGGCCGGCGTTGGGCTTGGCGATGAGCGGGATCCGGGCAAACGGGCGCATCTTGCGGATGATCTCCGCCATTTCCGCAGGACCGGTGGAACAGTTGCAGCCGAAAGCATCCGCGCCCAGACTCTGCATGGTAATGAGCGATGCCGCCGGATCACACCCGGTCAGAGTTTTTCCGGAATTTTCAAAGGTCATGGTAACGATGACCGGGAGATCGGGTGCAGCTTCCCGGCATCCGAGCAGGGCGGCGCGCGCTTCCTGAATATCCATCATGGTTTCGATGGCGAAACCGTCGGCGCCGTTGGCTGCCAGAATGGCGGCGAGTTCCCGGAAAATGGCAACGGCTTCTTCAAAGGGCAACTCGCCGTAAGGTTCGACAAAACGTCCGGTGGGAGCGATATCACCGAAGACGGTTTTTTCTCCGGCATGCGCCTTGGCTCGCCGCATCAAAGTTCCGATGATCTCTTCCATGCGGTCGGCCAGACCGAATTCCGCCATCTTGCAGCGGTTACCGCCGAATGTGGGCGCGTAGACGATATCACTGCCGCTGTTGAAGTAGGCATCGTGAACGGAGTTGATCGCTTCGGGGTGTTCATACACCCAGAGTTCCGGGGAAACGCCGGAGGGCATTCCGAGTTTGATAAGTTCGGTTCCGGTGGCTCCGTCCAGGAGCAGACCTTTTGAAGCAAGAAGTTTGAAGTTTTCTCTGGTCATGACTGATTTTCCTGTGTGCTGTGAATAAAGGCAAAGGCGGTCACGCTCTTTTCCGGCAGCAGAAAGTTGTTTTGATCCAAGGTTATGCCCATTTGGGACATCTCCAGTTTCCGGTAGAGAAACTGCTGCAGTGCAAGCGGCATATCACCGTATCCCGGAGAGAAGCGGCGTGTGTCCATGATCAATCCGGTCCGGAGCAACCCGGTTCCGGAAATTTTGCAGAGGGTATCCATCGCGGCATCGGCACATTCACTGCCGACGGCATCGGCGATGGCGCTGTCTGCAATGCTTGAAGAGTTATCGCGCCAGTCGGTCAATGATTTCCCAATGGTGACTGCTCCGCACCACAACGCTGCGGCATTGGCGGCGCGACGGCAGAATTGAGTGCCGAGTTCCAGAAATCCGTCGGCAGTTTCCACTCCGTTTTCGTGAATTTCTGAAATCGGCAGAGTGATAAATCTGCCCTGTGGTTCGCAGAGCGCAAAAAGTTTCCTTGACAATCCGTTGTATCGGATTCTGGTATCTTCATCAACCGCTGTTTTGAAACAGTTCCCGCCCAGCCGGAGAAAGATCTCTTTCTCCGGGAATTCAATGCTTAAACGTTCAAATCTGCGGATATCCTGCACCGATTTTTTTCTCCGGAAATCAGATGACTCCGCGCGGGAAATCCAAAGTACCGCTGAGGAAGTTCGCTGCCAGTGCCGTCCATTGTGAAAGCGCGTGACAGCCCAATCCCAAACCGCGGCCGTGGGGACCCTGCGGGAAAATATGCAGTTCACAGATCTTGTCATTTGCCCACATCGCATTGGCAAAGGCAAGCGCGTTGGCAACCGGAACCACCTGATCGGTCGCGGTGTGCCAGACGAAAGCCGGAGGGGTGTCCGGGGTGATCGCTTTGTGCAAGTCCATCTTGGCTTTTTCGCTCAGCGCGGCATTGCTGCCCAGCAAATTGATGGCACTGCCCCGGTGGGAGAATTCTTCGGTTGCGGCGATCACCGGGTAGCAGAGGAGCATCGCATCCGGGCGGGCGGAAAATTCATCCGCTTTGTCACCTTCTTTATGCAGGGCATCCTGATAGTAGAGTCCGGCAGTTCCGGCGAGATGACCTCCGGCGGAAAATCCGCAGACGGCGATTTTATCGGGATCGACCTTCCATGCAGCCGCGTTGGCGCGGATGATGCGGATGGCGCGGGCAACGTCATTCAGTCCGGCGGGGTAGTTGTAGGGTTTGACCCGGTACTGAACCGTTACGGCATGGAAGCCGAGTTCATTGAAGCGGCGGGCGATGGGGTCGCCTTCGTGATAGGCGCGGTGGCTGTAGCCGCCGCCGGGGAGGATGACGACCAGACCGAGCGGAGTGCAGGCGCCGCCAATTAAAAAGGTGTCCATGTATGGCGAGAAAGATTCTGCCGGATTGCCGGAGGGGGCGCTTGCCGGATTCTTATAAAGTTCGATTCTCATAACGATTATTCCCTGAATTTGAAATTTTATTTGTAATATACGGCTCGGGGGAATCCGCATTGTTTTTCGAGAAATACTGCGGCTTCTTTGCTCCAGCTGACGATATCGGCGTGTCCCAGTCCCAGTCCGCGTCCGTGAGGACCTTGCGGGAAGACATGCAGTTCGCATTTTTTCTGGAGATTCCACATCGCGCGGGCGAATTCGATCGCGCATTCCACGGGGACAGCTTTGTCCGTGGCGGTGTGCCAGATGTAGGCTGGCGGAGTATTCTCATCGACCAGTTTCCAGTGGTCGATAAATTTGCCGTCGGAATCGTAATAAGGGGAACCTGCCGGGACTTCGCGTCCTTTATCCGTGTAGGTCCAGGTCGCAGAAAGCACCGCATAACAAAGGAGCATGGCATCGGCTTTGCCGGAAAAGTTGTCGGTATAATCGTTGGCTTTGACATTGAACTGTTCTGCCATCATGCCGGTACAGGCGGCAAGATGACCGCCGGCAGAAAATCCGCAAACGGCAATCTTATCGGGGGCAATGCACCATTTTTCTGCATTGGCGCGGATGATTTTGACCGCGCGCGCCGCATCCAGCTGCGCTGCCGGAGCGGTGGAGGGGAGAACCCGGTACTGCAGAACAAAGGCGTGATATCCGAGTTCATTGAAGCGCCGGGCGATGGGGTCGCCTTCATGATAAGCGCGGTGATTGTAGCCGCCGCCCGGGAAAATCAGTACTGCACCGAGCGGATTTTTGACCGAATCGACCAGAAAGGTGTCAAGATAAGGCTGGAATTCCCAATCGGATGGAACTCCGGGAAAAGAATCGGCATCAGAATAAAGTTGTATTCTCATAAAAATTTTCCTGTAAAATGAAATAAAAAACTGTTTTCAGATAATATACCCTTATCCGTACTTTTTTTCAACTCTTTACTGCATATTGCAAAGAGAAAAATACCGGCATTACCGGCTTGTTTCAAACATCGATCTTCCGGCGTATTCCATGAGCAGTGCCGAGCATATCGGCGCGTTGGTCCAGCCGGTGTAAATGCTGTTGGCTCCGCCTTCGTGATGATCGCCGCCGCCCCAACTTTGCGTGCTTACGTCGTACATGCCGCGCCAGCAGCCGTTGAAGCGGGAGGATGGGGTGTCGTCCTGAATTTTACAGACGAAATTTATGAGTTGTTCAGCCGTTTTGCGGTATTCCGGGAGCAGCAGCGCAAGTTCACGCATTCCGATCAGACTCCAGTTGAGGGTATAGATCATATCGGCTAAAGCGGAACCTTGAGGTGCTTCGTGGTGTTCAGCCGGCATGATGCCGGTTTCCGGGTCGATCTTTGCGATAATGGCATCGGCATGTTTCCGGGCTTGGGCAAGGAAGAATTCCCGATCGAATTTCCGGGCGCAATTGATCGCTCCCAGCATGGCGTAGGCGTGTTCGCTGGTGTTGGGGCAATTCAGATTTGAATAGAATTTTTTGGCAATCTGCTGATATTTTCCGGCTGTTTCCTCCGTCGCCGCTCCGGCAAGCGCCATTGCAGCAAGGGCGGTGAAGTGAGGCATCTCCCGGTTGCCGTTCCAATGCGGGGAGGGTTCTGCTGAAGCAAGCGCCTGATAAAGTTCTCCGGCGAGGCGGTCTGCCCAGTAGTGCATCTGATACTTACGGTCAAGTTCCGGAAAGTCATCGGCGATTTTGTGTTGAAGCAGCAGGCACCACGATTCATCATCGTACCATATTGCCGGTTTCCGGGTGATGTGCGACCAGTTCCAACAGCCGGGGATAAGTCCCTCTTCGGAACTGCGTGCCAGAAGACCGCTCCGGCAATAGAGAAAGTCGATGATATTTTTTCCGATCATCTCATAGCCGCAGCCGGGGAAAAGCTGTCCGGCAGTAAGAAATATCCATGCGGTCTGAAAATTGCAGTCCGCCCGGCGCGGTTCGATGATACAGCCGCCGTCGAATTCGGTAAATGCCGGAAATACAGTCAATATCCTTTCCATTGCCGCATTGTTGGCCCTGACGGCGATGCGTTCAGCAACACCCCAGCTGCCATCAGCAGGGAACATCACTCCGGATGATTTGAACCATTCAAGATTTCTTTGAATAACCTGTTTCAGCATTGTGTACCGCCTTTCCTCGTTTTATAGAATATAGCATCGCTTTTTTGAGATTTCAATGCCACCGCGGTTCCGGTTATTTGCAAAAATATCCACTTGCCGTTATATTATCCTCCGTTATTGTAATTTAAGAGGATCTTTTGTCATATGAAAAAAACATTTATCGGTTTGGATTACGGTTCGGACAGTGTCCGGGCGCTGTTGGTCGATCAGGATGGCAGGGAACTTGCCACTGCAGTACACTGTTACCGCCGCTGGAGCGAGGGGCTGTACTGCCGCCCGGTCGGACATCAATTCCGTCAGCATCCGCTTGACTACCTCGAAGGTCTGGAGCAAACCATCCGCGAAGTGCTTGCCGGACAGGATGCTTCCTGTGTCACCGGTATCGCGGTCGATGCTACATGTACTACCATGTGTGCCGTCGATGGTGATGGAGTTCCGCTGGCGCTCAAACCGGAATTTTCCGAAGAGCCGGATGCCATGTTTGTTTTGTGGAAAGATCATACTGCCTCCGCCGAGGAAAAACGCATCAATGAAGTTGCTTCCAATTGGAGCGGCGGAGATTACCGCAAATATTCCGGAGGCGGTTACTCCTGCGAATGGTTCTGGAGCAAGGTTCTGTATATTCTGCGCCGCAATCCGGCGGTTCGTACCGCCCACCGCAGCTGGGTGGAACTTTGCGACTGGATCCCCGGAATCCTCTCCGGTAATTGCAATCCGGCAACGATCTGCCGCAGCCGCTGTGCCGCCGGACATAAAGCGCTCTGGCACGCGGAATGGGGCGGCTTGCCTCCGGAAGAGTTTCTCGTCGCCATCGACCCGCTGCTTGCCGGGGAAAGGAGCCGGCTTTATGAAGATACCTGTGTCGTCGGTACTCCCGCCGGAACGATCACTCCGGAATGGGCATCCCGGCTCGGTCTTCCGGAAAATGTGGTCATTGCCGCCGGTTCTGTCGATTGCCATGTCGGCGCTGTCGGAGCGCAGGTTGCTCCCGGCGAGATGATCAAGGTGATTGGGACATCAACTTGTGATGTTCTGGTTTCTCCTGATCCGGGGCGCTGTATCCCCGGAATTTGCGGGCAGGTCGATGGTTCCGTCCTGCCGGGATTGACCGGTCTGGAAGCCGGACAATCCGCATTCGGTGACATTTATAACTGGTTCAAACGTTTCCTCTCCTACGCCGGGGATGTTTCCTTTGCCAAATTGGAAGAGGATGCCGCCGCGATTCCGGTCGGTTCCTGCGGCGTGGTTGCATTGGATTGGTTCAATGGCAGGCGCACGCCTTATGCCAATTCGCAGTTGAGCGGGGTCATCGCCGGGATGAATCTGGGGACCTCCGTTCCGATGGTCTACCGCGCCTTGATCGAAAGCACCGTTATGGGCAGTAAAGCAATTCTCGAACACCTGAAAAAAGAGGGCATTGTCATCAACGGGATCACCGCTGTCGGCGGCATCAGTTTCAAGTCGGAATTCATAATGCAGATGTGTGCCGATGCTTTCAATATGCCGATCAAGATCGCCCGGACCGAACAATCCTGCGCGCTCGGTGCCGCGATGATCGCCGCGACTGCCGCCGGAGTTTTCACTTCGGTCGAAGCCGCGCAGCATGCCATGGGCAGCGGATACTGCAAAGTCTACACTCCCGATGCCGGCAAGAATAAACAATATGAAGCACTGTTTTTGCAGTATCAAACTCTAGGGAATGCGGTTGAAGGAATCCAAAAATGAAACGAATGTTGTTTTTATTTGCCGCCCTGCTGCTTTTTTCCGGATGTGCGAATTTCGGAAGCACGATTGGAAAGAACAAAATTTCCAGAGTTTTCTGCTGGGGCATCCCCAAAACTGAAGCCGAAGCTGCCGGATATGCCGCTTCCGGTGTTACCGATATCCGGGCTGCCAACGCCAAACAATGCGCATGGATCGTTAAACACGGAATGACCCCTTACTGCGGAACTTTCACTCCGGATGGTCCCCATCTCCAGGTGATGACTCCGGAGGAAGAAGTTTATCACAAATATATCAACGGTGGCGATCTTTCTGAAAAAATTCCGGTCGCTGAACGCAGAAAAATCATTGACCGGCGCCGCCGGGCAAAGAATCACCGCTACGGCGGAGATATGGTCAATGCCATCGATACCATCAATACTGCAAAATTAAAGTGTTTCGCCAGCGACAAAGATCTGGTGCTTGCCCGGCGCAAGATCGACCGCATTATCGCCAGATCCCCAGCCGGAGTCAAAGGCATCTACATTGACTACATCGGTTACACCAATCACCGGGGATGTTACTGCCGCAGCTGCCTGAAGCGTTATCGGAAATACCTCAATGCACGTCGACTTGCCGATACTCCGGAGAATCGTGATGATTTTTACCGTCAGACCCTTGTCAACTACTGCAATGCAGTTGTCGATTACATCAAAAGCAAGCGGCCGGAATTCAAAATCGTGGCGCACATCTACCCGGAATTCAATCCCGATCCGCTCTACGGCAACCGGACAAAGATCGATTACTGCGGTCAGACGGTCAGTTGGTATTTCAAATGGAAGCCGGAAAAAATCACCGGTTACACCCGCGTTGTCACGGAGCAAGCCAATGATTTCTTTCCCGGAGTTCAGGGAATTCCCTTTATCGGTTTGAATATCAATTCCAAAAGCAGTCTGGGCTATAAAACTCCAGGCGATGTTGAAAATGAATTGAAAACCATTATCGCTGCCGGTGCTGATACCCTCATGGTCTGTACCGGAAGCGCGATGCTTGCTCCCGGATATTTCGAAGTATTCCAAAAATACTGCAAGTGACAGGGCGGCGGCTCGCGGTCAATCTCCTTACAAGTCACCGGGCTTGCGCCCGGCGGGGGAGAGGCATGTGTCGGTTTGCAGCGCAAACCAACGTGAAGCGCCCGCTTATGAGAGTAATGACATAATAACTTTTTATGATCACAGCGCACTTTGCAGAGATCTGGCGTTGTTAAGTATTTGTTGCCGCTCTTTTTGGATGCGGAGATATTCATCCTGTTTTTGTTTCTCTTCGCGGTATTTGCTGTAACGTGCCGCTTCCTCCCTGTCGGAATAAGTAACGTCCAAGCGGCATACATCGAGAGTACCGCCCCGTTTATATGCGCAGAATTCCAATTCAATTTTTTTATATTCTCCGAACCAATAGCTTATTTTCCTGTCTTCCTCTATTCTATCGGTGTAGTATTTGGAATACTTTTCCTGAATTGCAAGTTGTAAAGATATGAATTTTTTGTTAGTGTTTGTGTTTTGAACAAAAAGCGACCAGAAACCCTCTTCTTCTGTTTTTGCAGTTATTTCGTAAATTTCTCCTTTTTCATTTACATATACTTCGTATTCAGAGAAGATTGAAGATGGATTTGGAGGATCTATTTTGAAACAACCGTCTTTTCTGCCATCTTGCAGGATGTCTCCGAAAGAGATTCCAAAGGCTCCTGTCAAGTGTTTTGCAACTTCTTTTGCCTGAGCATCGTCAACTTTATTTTTCGGTGTATAAGCCGTTGTACTGCTTGATGCCGTTGTACTGCTTGATGCCGTTGTACTGCTTGATGCCGTTGTACTGCTTGATGCCGTTGTACTGCTTGATGTTGTTGTAGTGTCATGTTCGTCAATATACACATATACGTTGTAAGACATACATAAAATAATTATAAATGCTGCAATGCCGATCGCAATGTTACGCACTATTTTCCCGATTTTGATATTTAACTGTGATTTCGGGATGGTGAAAGATTTTTGGCAGATGGGACACTCCAGTTCAATTCCGATAAATTCGTCAGGAATGTCCAGTTCGGCATTGCAATTGGGGCATTTTTTTACTAATTCTTGATTTTTTGCAGATTTTGTTAAACGGGGTTTGATTTTTTCGGTAATGTCGTTTGCAAAGGAATTGAGTTTATTTCTGAATTTTGGTATCAGTTGACCGTACGTTTTAACTTTATCATTGATTACGGATAATGGCAGTTTATCGATAGAGATTGCTATCGTTTTTTTGCCGGTTCGCACCGGTTGGACTTTTTTCTTGCAATATTTGCATATCGTTGCTTTTATTTTGATTTTCTCATTGCAAAAGGGACAAATCCGTTCTTCTGCTTCAGAAGCGATTGATTTTTCGCAGCAGTGGACACATTCATATTCTTTACCTTTCATTGATTCCGGAAGTTCTGTTGCGTTATTACATTCCGGGCAGATAAAGATAAACAGAGCTTCTTCGATATGCGGATGTTCTGCTGCTTTTTTCAAGTTGGTTTCTGGAGGAATTATTTGCGTTTCGGATTTGTTTGGACCGTTTTTCTGAATTTTTTGGTCAATAACAAATGTTTTCCTGCACATGGGACACTCGACATCCATGTTGATCCAGTCGTCTTGAGCTTGTAATTTTGCGCCGCAATGTGGACATTTTGTGATGAATTCCGCCATGGTATAACTCTCCTTTGATTTAATTTTGAACAAAAAAGAGGCACATTCCGAAGAAGTGCCCAGCTCAACGCCTACCACAGCGTTACAAAAACACACAAATACGGAATGTGCCAAACCAAGCGGTTTGGACACACCGATCTAAAAAGTGTTTTTGTATTACGTCTTATTTTTGAAGTGGTAGTTCAGAGCCGGACGTTTACAATCAGTTTGCCAAATTTTTATTCAGTATTTTTTCTATATTTACCTCAAAAGTTTTTATTGGAGTGAACCTATTCACCCCAAACGCTATAATTTATATTGCCTTAAAGAAAATTACAAGTTTTTTGATCGAAAAAAATGATTTTATCATCAAAAATTTTACTATGTTCCGGCAGATGAGAGATAAGAGTGTTTTTTTATAAAATTTGTCATCGTTCTGTAAGTTGTGATACGATAACAACGTGAGCAAAACATACCCCGCTTTTTTTGAAAAGGGATGGGGGAAAGAGTTGGTTTGCGATGCAAACCAACGTGAAGCGCAGGATAGAACCTGCATGGATCATTGCTTTGCAATGTGAAGCGTTTGCCTGTGGCAAACATGAAGCACTCGTTTTCACGAGTAAGGATATGATATTTTATATTTCCCGTTTTGCGAACAACGTGAGCAAAACATACCCCGCTTTTTTTGAAAAGGGATGGGGGAAAGAGTTGGTTTGCGAATGCAAACCAACGTGAAGCGCAGGATAGAACCTGCATGGATCATTGCTTTGCAATGTGAAGCGTTTGCCTGTGGCAAACATGAAGCGCTCACTTCGTGAGTAAGGATATGATAAGTTTATATAAGCCGCGACAACGGAGCGGCGACATACCCCGCTTTTTTTGAAAAGGGATGGGGGTGTGGGGGAAGGGAAAAACTTTTTTTCTCGTGAAAAAAAGTTTTTCCCTTCCCCCACAATGCCTTCTCTCACACAAAGAGCGAGTAGGGCTGGCGTTTTTGGGCATCCGGGACGGTGTAGGCAAGGTTCCAGGAATCATCGTTATCCTGAAACAGCGCTGCGCCCTGTAAGTAGCCGCACCAGTCATCCGGGGTGAAGAGTCTGACTTTGCTGAAAAAGAGCAGAGTAACGATCACGATGTCGTGGGTGCAAAGAATCGTATTTTTTGTGTTGAATCTGGTTTGAGTGAGAAAATTCAGCAGATCGGCGACAAAGAGTTTGGCATCTTTCATCCCTTCGGCTTTGCCGGTTGCAAAATATTGACGGAAGAGCATCGGGATAGTGCCATTGTCGATTGCTTCTTCAAGCGCCTGCGGTGATTCGAACATCGAATGATCGTAAATTTCCGGGCAGAGGCGGATATCCTGCGGTGTCTGGAAGTTTCCGCCATCGATCAACGCTTGTGCGGTTTCTATGGTTCTGCGGCGCGGTGAAGCACCGAAACCGGCATCTTTCAGTCCGGTCAATAATTTTCCGCAATCGACAGCATATTGTCTGCCTTCGGCGGTCAGACCGGGGTCGTAGTTTCCGTTGACCAGTGATTCCCGGATGGAGTGGCGCAGCAAAAGCACGCTCCGACGGGATTTTTCCGCGAGTGCCGGAATTTCGGCGAATGAGATGATTTCCGGATGTATATTCATGCGAGTATTGAAAAAGTTACCCTGACACGCTCTTAAAATGAACGGTCAGGGATGATGTTCAAGTTGGATGTTTATCCGAGTTTATTCATTGAGTCGGCGTAGATACGGCGGACTGCTGCTTTATCGGCTTCAGTCGGTGCAAGAGAGAGCAGACCATCCAGCGAAGGAGTGGTGAATGCCAGTTCCACAAGGTGATCGAGGTCGGATTCGACAAATCCTTCATCGGCAAGTTTCTGCGGCACACCGGAAGCGGCGAGCCACTTTTCCACACCCTGCGCGGCGGCGAGAGCTTCGTCCGGGGTTCCGGCAAGACCGGGAACCAGCGGAGCAAGAATATCTGCAAGCACGCCCGCTTTCGCCGGGTAGATCTCTTTGACCACCGCCGGAAGCAGAATGGAAAGTCCGAGACCGTGAGTGAGTTCCGGTTTGATACCGCTCAAGGGGTGTTCCAGCGCGTGGGTGTAGTGGAGCAGACCGTTGTCAAAACAGACTCCGGCGAGCATGGAAGCGTAGAGCAGGAAGTAACGGGCTTCAAGGTCGGCAGGATTGGCTTCTGCGACGGGGAGATATTTGGCGACCAGAGCGATCGCTTCGCGGGCGAGGGAGATCGAAAAGACGCTGGCAGTCTTGGCGGTCGCCGCTTCCACGCAGTGGTTGATCGCATCAATGCTGACGAAACGGGTCTGCGCCGGAGAAAGTCCGGTCATCAGCGCCGGGTCATCGATCGACCAGGTGGGATAGATGCAATCGTAGGCGATGGCAGGTTTGTACTCTTTTTCCAGAATGGTGGCAACGGCGAAGCGGTCGGCTTCGGTACCGGTTCCGTGGGTGAGGTTAACCGCAATGATGGGTACGGCGGTATCGGGGGTGAATTTGAATTCGTAAAGTTCAGTTGCAGTTTTACCCGGATTCGCCAGCAAAATAGCGGCGCTTTTACCGGCATCGATAGGGCTGCCGCCGCCGATGGCGAGAACCGCCTGCGCGCCGGGAGCCATTGCCACGGCTTCGTCGATCTGGGCGGTGGTCGGATTGGGGGTGACTTTATCAAAGAGGGTGTAGGCGATGCCGCGTGATTCCAGAGCCGGGACGATCACATCCCAGGCGCCGGTGGCTTTGTAAGCGCCTCTGCCGGATACAACCAGAATATGTTTGATGTTGCGGGCAACCAGCTGATCGGCGATATCGTTGATTTTATGAATGGCGCCGCATCCGAAGTAGACGAGAGTTTTCAAACGGAATTCCGACACCTGGGTAATATCGATCTGGGTGTTAAGCATAACGTACCTCCTGTTGGTTATTTTTTTAACGATGTTCACAATATACCATCTTTCAGCGTATTTTTCCAGTTGCCCCGCCAAAAAAGTAGACAATTTTTTGGAGAAATCTGCGAGGCGGTTGCCGCCGGGCGCGCAGGCTGGACAGAGCGAACCTCCGGTCAAAGATGTTTGCCGGGAATGATCCGGCAGAACCGGTGACTGCTGAGTATTGCGAAAAACCCGGCATGAAAACCTTTCTCCCCGAAGCAGGAGCAGCCTTTTTCTTGTGAAAAAAGATTGACTGCAATGTGAAATTTCAGTGCATTTGACTTGAATTATCATCAGGTTAATAATATATTATCTGAAAAGATCGTTATCAGAAGGGGTTTATTGGATGAATCGGGTGCTTTTGTTTGCTGTGCTGCTGACCGGATGCTGTCTATTTGCTGCCAATAATAATTATGATCCGGAAGTGTTCGCTGTCCGGGGGAAGGCGAGAGATTACACAAACGTTTTCCCGCCGCAGGTGAAAACGATTGCGGTCATCACCCCGGCTTCCTATCCCGGCCCGAAAACCCTGCTTGCCGGTATCAAACTGCTTCGCAAAGCAGGTTACAAGGTCAAGGTTTATCCCAACGTCCTGCGCAAACCGGAAGTTGCCGATAAAACCGGTTACGCCGCCATTCCCGTGGAATACCGGATCGCCGATTTTGAAGCCGCCTGGCGCGATTTGGAAAACGATATGATAATATGTTCACGCGGCGGGCGCGGTACCGAAGAACTGGTTGCTAATATCAACTGGGCGAAACTTCCCCGCCGCCCGGAACTTTTTCTGCTCGGTTACAGCGATGTGACCATGCTGCTTTCGTTTATGGTCTCCAAAGGTTATGGCAGACCGGTCGCCGGGCCCACCGCCAATGGTCTGCCGGGGCTGGCGGCGCGAATCGTTCCGGTGATGAAAAAAGTGTTTCACGGTGAAGCGGTTTCGCTCAAACTCAAACCGTTGAAGCCGGGAGAGGCTTCCGGAAAAGTGGTTGCAGGACTGCTTTCACGTTATGTCAGAGTTGTCGATGCCGGGTATGATTTTTCGGCAAGGGGGAAGATCGTGGTGATCGAAAGTGTTTCCTGCACATCCCGGGGAGTTTCGCGCGATTTGGAATTTCTGCTGCAGAAAGGTTTTTTCAAAGATGCTTCCGCGTTGGTATTCGGACACTTTGCCCGTCCGGTCGACAAGAAGCAGATCGATATTGTGTTGGAAAAATTTGCCGGTAAATTGGATATCCCTGTCTACCGGGGATTCCCTTTCGGGCATCAGGCCGACAATCTGGTGATCGACTTTTCCCGTCCGGCATTCATCAAAAATAATGTCATAACTTTCCCTGAAATCAAACCAACGAAAGACAAGGAGAATGAAAAATGAAAAAAATCAACCTCTGGTGTGCTGTTTTTGCCGCTTGCGGTATGGCGTTGAGCCTCGGCGCCGCCCGGAATGATTCCGATCCGGAAGTCTTGAGCAGCAAAGGCGGCAAACGCAACTATGCCGGAGTTTATCCGGTCAAGACCATCGCGATCATCACTCCGGGATCTTACCCCAATCCCAAAACTGCCAAACCTGCAATAAATCTGCTTCGCAAGGCCGGTTACAAGGTCAAAGTTTACCCCAATGTCTTCCTTCGCCCGAAAGGCGTGGCGAAAAACCGTTATCTTTCATCTCCGGTCGAAGTGCGCGTGAAAGATTTTGAAGCCGCCTGGTGCGATATGGAAAACGATATGATCCTCTGCGCCCGCGGCGGCTGGGGTACAGTTGATCTCGTTGAAAAAGTCAACTGGGCGAAACTTCCCCGCCGTCCGGAACTCTTTGTGATGGGTTACAGCGATGTGACCATGCTGCTTTGCGCGCTGTACGCCAAAGGTTATGGCAGACCGGTCGCCGGAGCGAATCTCACTTCTCATGGCGGTTTGAGTCCTGCGCTCATTCCGGAAATGAAAAAGATGTTTCACGGCGAAGCGTTGAAGCCGATCAAACTGAAAACTATGGTTCCGGGAGATTGCTCCGGAAAGCCGGTCGCCGGTCTTCTTGCCCGTCTGGCTCTGACCGTCCGTAAAAATTACGGTGTCGATACCAAAGGACGGATCCTCATTATCGAATGTGTCCGCAGTACTCCGGAAAAAATCCAGAAGGATCTGGATGATCTTTTCGCCGCTAAATTCTTTGAAGGTGCTTCCGGTGTAGTCTTCGGACACTTCCTGCAGAGCGGAAAAAACGAGGTGATCGATAAGATCCTTGAAGATTTCTCCAAAAAACTGAACATCCCGGTTTATCGCGGTATGCCTTTCGGTCATCACGCCAAACATCTGTCGATCGATTTCTCCCGCGAAATCGTGATCAAAGACGGCATCCTGACTTTCCCCGCCGTTAAAAAATAACGCACTGTTTTTAACGGAAACACAGTGCAGGTGCGGAAAAAACTTTTTTCCGCACTCCATCCTTTTGCAGAATAGCGGAATACTTTATTCCCGTTAGCGGCAAAAGGGAATTTTTTTTACCCGATAATTTCGTCCGGATAAGGCGCCTGGTGGCGGAACCAGGTTCGCTGACGGCGGGCATACTGCCAGGTTGCCGTAGAAATCTTTTCGATAAGGGTGTCTTTGTCGAATTTACCGTCAAGATATTCGGCGATGATTTTGTAGCCGAGTGCCTGATGGGCGGTCGGGGTATTGAAAAGCCCTTTGGCAATGGCTTTTTCTGCTTCTTCGATCCAGCCGCAATCAAGCATAAGTTTGGCGCGTTTCCGGATGCGCTCTTTAAGCACATCGGATTCGCGTTCGATCAGGCGGACACAGCAGGGAAAGCGGCGGTCAGTTTGTCCGCTTTGAAAAGTCAGAATGGATTTACCGGAGATAAGGCGCACTTCCAGAGCCCGGATCAGTTTTCTCCGACAGTCCTGCCACTTTTCCAACGCGGCTGGATCGAGGCGGCGCATCTCTTCTGCGAGGGCGATTGCGCCGGAATCTGAATCATATTTTTCATCCAGATTTTTCCGCAGTTCCACATCGGCGGGCAGATCATCCATGCCGCAGATGAAACTTTTAACGTAAAGACCGGTGCCGCCGCAGAGAATCGGAACATTGCCCCGGGCGCGCACTTCTGCAACACACTTTCCGGCAAGGATACAGTAATCGCTGACGGTCATACGCTGGTCGAGTTCGAGAGTTCCCACCAGATGGTGCGGTATACGGGCGCGTTCTTCTGCGGTCGGCTGGGCGGTTCCGATCGGCAGCTCTTTGTAGAACTGCATGGAATCGCAGGAGATGATCTCGCCGCCGATTCTTTCTGCTTCTGCCAATGCCGCAGAACTCTTGCCGCTGGCGGTACATCCGATATAGACGATAAGGGGGTGGTTATTCATGTGCCGGTACCAGAAATGTATGGTTGTCTGTGCTGAAAACTTCATTGAACTTGCATTGGAACCGATCTTCCAGCAATTTTTTATCTTCGTCAAAGTGCTTGACCGCAAGTTGCGGAATGCCGGAAACTTTTCCTCCCGGACCGTCGAAAATGATTTGGCTTTCCACCCCGGCTTCCATAAATGCGTACATCAGCGCCCACGGGTCACTGTTGAATGTGGCGTATAATGCCGGAACTCCGCTCAAGTGCTTTTTGAATTCCCTTGCCGTAAGTTGCGGTGAAAATGTTTTTTTGGCAAAATGGCAGTCGATAAAGTCCTCCTGACCGCCGGGGCAGGGGTGAAGCACGGAGATTTTTTCACGGATAACTTCCATGTGACCGGCTGCACCCCAGAAACATAGGGAGAATGTTATCAGCAGCGCCATTTTTTCAGCGTATTTCACTCCTCTTTTGTATCGCATCAATGCAAGAAAATCCCTGACCCCATCCGCCAAAAGCAGGGCAAATACCGGAAACAACGGAAAGAACACCCGGGGAAACGGGGCAACTTTGAAAATATACGCCGCCGGAACCGGCAACAGCCAGATCAGCAGATGAAAACACTTCGGAGTAAGGCGGCAGGGTTTTATCTTGCTCAAAGCCGCCGGGATGATCAGCGGCAGAAATGTGAAAACTATTCCCATTGCCAACGCAAGCAGCATCGCGGAACCGTTTGCCCAGCCTTCACCCAGAGCCGCACCGCGCCGCAGATCGGTTCTGATCGGCAGATAGAACAGGATAAAAGCCGCCGCCGGAGTGATCCCGGCAAGGTAAAGACGCCATTTTTTGAAAATTTCCCAGCGGCAATACCCCAGCGCAAACAGCAATGCTCCGGCAATTCCGGCGAGTGTCCCCGGCATCGTTCCCACTCCGAGAAGCGAGAATGCAAACCATCCGGCAAGGAAGCGTTTTTTTCCATTTTCAAGGAAGCAAGTCACCATCCATACTCCGCCGGCAACGGCAGCACCTGACAGCATGTAGCCTCTCAAGGCGGTTCCGTAAACGGTAAACGGGAAACTTATTGCCAATGCGCTTAACGCGATAAAGGCGGAGGTATTGCCGCTTTTGCGGCGCATCTGCCACAGAAAAAACAACGATAAAAGTCCGCAGACAAACGGAAATAAGCGCAGGAAATCAAAGGAAAAGAGTTTTATCCACCAGTGCAGAAATATGGTGTGGAGGATTTGATTGTTGGGGATGAAGTAGGAGTGATAGATTTTTGCCGGAGTTTCCAGCAGAGCGAAATTCAATACGGTCAGCGCTTCATCGAACCACAGGGGGCGGTTCAGCATATTCCGGGAAAATATGGCAAAGAGAATAAATAGAATAAACGGAGCGAACCTTTCCGCTTTCCCGGAGAAAATAAAAGACCGGAAAGAAACTTTTCTCTCCGGTCCTTTGCCAGTCATAACTGTAAAAAATTACAGGCTGATGGCTTCGCAGGGGCAACTGCCGACGCAGGCTCCGCATTCAATGCAGGCACCTTCGTCGACGACAGCCTTGTCGGCTTCGATGGTGATGGCACTGACGGGGCAGCTGTCAACGCAAGCACCGCAACCGGCGCAGGTATCTTTATCAATTTTAGCAGCCATTTTTAATTCTCCTTGTTGAGTTTGGGTTTAGTAACGAACTGTATTTAATATAGCGCTTGACATTTCAAATATCAAGCGCTTTTTGCATAATTGGCAAATATATTTATTACTGCAGCTGCGGCATGGCGGGCATTGCCGGGAACTTGATGAAATATTTGACCTTGGCGGCTTTTTCTCTGGCGGCGACAAAATCCATCAGGGCGCGCTGTTCTTTTTCCGCTTTGAGCGAGGCGATCAGCTGATCCTTGATCTGGGCGAACGGTATCATATCTTTCTTTTTGAGGGCATCGCGGCGGATGATGTGATAACCGAACTGAGTTTCGACGACTTCAGAGATCTGACCGTCTTTGAGGGCGATGACCGCTTTTTCAAATTCGGGAACCATCTGACCTTTCTGGAAAGCTCCGAGGGAACCGCCGTTGGCGCTGGACGGGCAGGCACTTTCGCTCTTGGCTTTGGCTTCGAAGATAGCCGGATTGGCTTTGAGTTCGATCAGAATGGCTTCGGCTTTGTCCTTGGCTGCCTTTTTGGTCTTGGCATCAGCCTTGGGATCGACTATGATCAGGATGTGGGAAGCGCGCAGGGCATTTTCCGGATCGGCGGGGGATTCAAACATCGCGGGGTTGGCTTTGTAGAATTTTTCCGCATCGGCTTCGGTAACGTTGATACCTTTGTAGATGGTCTTCTGCAGGAAACTCTGCATGGCGATCTGCTGCTGGGCATCTTTGTTGGCGGCGATTTCATCGATGTACTGAGCGAGAGTCTTTTTGCGCATGGCAAGCTGCTTGGTGATCACATCGAGCTGTTCTTTGGGCATCTTTTTGATGTCGGCTTCGATGAACTCTTTAGCGGCTTTTTCAGAGGGGATGAAACCGGCTTTTTTCATCGCATCGACCATCAGGTCATTGATGACCATGGACTTAACCAGTTCGGCCCCCATGCCCTGGAGCTGAGCATTGACTTCAGCGGGGATCTTGCCGCCGGGGAACTGCTTGTTCAGTTCGGCAACGAAATCTTTTTTGGTGAGAGTTTTGCCGTTGTATTCGGCAAGTTTTTCCGGCCAGTTGGTCCAGAACGGTTTGACTTCTGCCGCCGGGGCAGCTTTGGCAGCCGGAGCGGCATCCTTTTTGACATCAGCGGCAAAAAGAGTTGAACCGGCGATTCCCGCCGCCAGCATTGCGGTCAACAAAATACTCTGTTTCATAGGATCAGTCCTCCTGATTTGTTTTTCACAGCATAACAGTATGGTTTGGCTGCTGTGAAAGTTTACTTTCAGCCGCATTATCTTTTCTGCGGCAACTTACACTTTACACTAATAATATGTCCGGACAAAAAATCAATGCCGTTACCGGAATTTGCGGAAAACTTTCAGTATCCGGTGCTTTTCTTTATTCTTGTCCAGTCCTACCAACATGAAAGAACCGCTCGTTTCATAGATCGGATAAGGGATGCCGTTAAAGAAGATTTTTTTATTCCTGCTTATTTTTTCCAGACGCTGTCTGGACATTTTTGCACTGCGGTCGAATTTATATATTCCGATACCGGAACCGGCGATTTGAACTTCCAATGCTTCGGTCGCGCCGAGGGGGCGGGGATCAAGCCGGTTGGTCTTCTCAACTTTTATACCGTTTTTACGCAGATGGGAAACGAAATCTTCCGGTTGCAGGTAGTTATTGTTATTGGCGCATCCGGTAAGCAGGGATATCACTCCGGAAAGAGTGAGCACCTTTACGATATTCAGCAATTTCATCATTGTTTCTCCTGTTCAGATTATCGGAAATATCATCTGAAAAATATAGCACCGCATCTATTTTTTGTCAAATGGGACAAATACCCCGTCGCTCAATTCAACTGCAGAATTTGCCCGTCCGGCAATGAGATGGTTGTGGGTGATCATCAGAATCGCCATCTCCGGATTGATTTCGCGCATAGCGCTGAAAAGGTCAAGGATCTCCTCCCCGGTTCTGGGATCAAGGTTACCGGTCGGTTCGTCCGCCAGAAGCAGTGAAGGAGCGTTCATCAGCGAACGGGCGATGGCGGCACGCTGCTGTTCACCGCCGGAAAGTTCCGTCGGACGGTGAGTCAACCGGTCGGCAAGTCCAAGTTTTACCAGCAATTCTTCTGCCCGCGCTTTGGCTGTTCCAGCCGACATGTTGCCGATACGTCCGGCGATGGCGGCATTTTCGAGTATGGACAATTCCGGGAGCAGATGGTAGGACTGGAAGACAAATCCGATCTTCTCAGCCCGGAATGCCGCGCTCTGACGGCGGTTGAATTTTCCGGCATCCATCCCGGAAAAGAGGATTTCACCGCTGTCCGGTTTTTCCAGTATGCCGATGATGTTGAGCAATGTGGTTTTTCCGCTGCCGGATGCCCCGAAAATACAGGTCCACTGACCTTTTTTCAGAGTGAAGTTCACTCCTTTGAGTACATCCAGTTTATTGCTGCCCATCTGGTAGCTTTTACGGATATCCTTGAGCTGCAGTATCGGGAAATCATTCATAGCGCAGTGCCTCCGCAGGGTCAAGACGGGCGGCTCTCCATGCCGGAAGCAGCGCACCCAGAGTACAGAGCAGAATACTTGCTCCAACGATCAATGCCACATCCTGTCCCACGATATGGGCGGGAAGTTCGTTGAAAAAATAAAACTTTTTCGGGAAAAGTTCCATGCCGCTTACCCGGGAGGCAAATTGCAGTATGTCATTGCGGAAGCGGATGACCAGAATGCCGAGGGCAGTTCCGGCGATGCTTCCGGCAACTCCCACCAGCAGGCCCTGAAAGATGAATATCCGCATGACCGCCCCATCCGAACAGCCCAGCGCTTTGAGCAGACCGATCTCCCGGGTTTTCTGATAAACCGAGGTTATCAGCGTATTGGTGATACTGAATGCCGCCACCAGCACAATGAATATCAGCAGAAAGAACATCATCATTTTTTCCACATTCAGCACGTCAAGGAAGTTGCGGTTGGCTTCCTCCCATGAGATCACCGCGCAATCCGGCAGTTCCGCCCGGAGCGCCTGCAGCAGCGCTTCCTGATCGAAGGGGTCTCTGCCCCAGCCGAAAACCGACGTGGCACTTCCCCACGGCAGGTCAAAAAGATCGGTGGCATCATCCGGATCGGCAAAGAAAATAATCCGGTCAAAGTCGGCTTTGCCGGCTGAATAGATGCCGGAAACGGTGAATTCAGATGGCAGATAGACGGAACCTTCCTGATTGAGTTCGACCTTGCCGTTGGCGTTGAATTTCACCAGATTGGTAAGTTTACGGGCGGAATGTACCAGAAATGTATCACCGACACCGATATCCCAGCGCGCCGCCATATCAGTACTGATCACCGCAAAACATTTTCTCCCCTCTCTGCCCAGTTTGAATTCACCTGCTTTCAGGTAACTTTTGATATCGATATGTTTTACCAATTCCTCCTGCGGTGCGGCAAAGATCACTGCCTGCGTGTCCAGACTGCGTTTCTGCGGACCGAACTGCACCAGAGTTGCACCCTGGATCACCGGAGCCGCATCGCCGCCGTGACGGCGTACCGCTTCAACTGCTCTGCCGGGGAGGGGCATCCATCCCTGAAGAGAACGGATTTGAAAATGCGCCTGCGTTTCGATGAGTTTGGCTTTCATGACATCGGTGAATCCGGTCATGACCGCCATGACCACGATCAGCACCGTGACCCCCAGCATCACCCCCAGAATACTCATGAGCGAGATGATGGAAACCATATTGCGGCGGGGGCGCAGATATTTCCCTGCGAGATATAATTCGGTAAGCATCACTGTTTCTCCGGAGCGGCGGTCAAGTCGAAAATAAGCATCTGCAGCGGATCGGCATTTATTTCCTGCGCGTTGAGGACATAATTACCGGCTTTTTCAACGCCGGGGATACTCTTCGCGCCTTCCGGCCGATTGCTGATAAAGAGAATTTTGGGAGTTCCCACCGGGATATTTCCATGGATAAAGTCAGACTTGGTGCGGATGTTTTTGAAATCAAATTCCCATGCCGCGGCATTGGCAAGTTCTTCGTTGGCGGCGACGACGGTGTATTTGCACTTGTCAGTCAACTGGCAGCGGCGGCCCAGATCCCGGAGCGCTTCACCCGGCATCCACTCATTGCCTTTGAAGAACCAGGGCATGAAAAGCAGTACCAGACCGATTCCGGCAAAGTAGAGGTAAAGCCGGCTCCGCCAGTTGCCGATGGCACTGTAGATCATCATGATCCCGGCAATGATCAGCACTGTGCCCATGACCGGATAAAAGAGTCCGGTAAGCGGAATACTCTTCAAATATTCCGGCTTGGTGAAGTGAAGTATTGCCAGTCCGGTACCGCATGCGGCAAGCAGAACTCCCCATGCCGTCATCAGCCAGTTGTAGGAGCGGTGATGACAGCCGCTGTTGAAGTAAACCCGGATGCCCGCCGCAATCAACAGCGCCAGCGGCGCAAAACTGCACAGCACCACACTGGCATCCCAGGTCGGGTTGAGCGTCGCGATCACCAGCGGTATGAAAAGGAAGCAGAAGGCAAAACGGAAGAGCGGCTGACGGAGAAATCCTTTCCACGCCTCTTTGCCAACCACTCCCGCCGCCGGGATCAGCAATGCCGAGGGGAATGCACCGAGCGCAAAGAGATAGAGCGGCAAATACCACGGCATCGATTCCCAGCAGCAGAATGAGGCAAATTCCCGCCGGACAAGGGCGCACAGATATCCCGGTTCAGCCCGGTTGACCGCTGCTGCCCAGGGGAGCGCGATCAGTGCGGCGATTGCCGGAATCAAAATCAGCAGAAACGGCAGTTGACGGAGTTTTTTGTCCCATATCATGTAGGCAAGTCCGGAGAGCAGCGGTATGAGCAGTGCGCTGATGCCGCCGGTGAGAAATCCGAATCCGGCAAATACGCCGCAGAGAATGAGGTTCAACGTTTTGCGGCGGTTCAGTTTTGCTTCCTGAAGCGCGATGAAAAGAGTCCCGCAACTGCCGGTGCAGAGCATGGCAAACAGTGGTCCGGCAGAGGCAACTGTCCCGGATGTGTAAATCGCCGAACTGGTCAGATAGATGATTGCCGAGAGCGCCGCCAGTTTTTCATCCCGGAGCATTTGGGCGATGAGGATCCAGATAAAGAGTGCGGTAAGACCTGCCGACAGCGCCGACGGGAAACGCACGGCAAAACCGTTTTTACCGAAAAGCTGTATCGATTTTGCTGCCGGATAATATGCCGGGGCGGGAGTTGATATAACAGTTTCACCCCGCCGCTGCGGCGTTACATAGTCGCCGGACAAGACCATTTCTCTGGCGCTTTCAGCAAATTTGTATTCCGGAATGGCCATGGGGCGGCTGCCCAGCGGCAGAATGTATGCAATCACGAAAAAGAGAAAAATCCAACCGAAATACTTCATTTTTTATCAACTCCGTTTTTGTAATAATAGAACAGGCGAAATTTCCCGGTGCTGTAACGGATACCGTTGAACATCGGGCAGGAATTCTCCAGTTTCTTTGATGAACAAACAACCAGAATATTGCTTTTCTGCAATGATTTTTCGATACTCTGTTTCAGATCAGCAGGTTTGATCTCTCCGGCATTGTTTCCTACGGTTTTGACCGGAAATTTGAAAAATTCACTGAAAAACGGGACATCCTGTTTTTCGGCAAAACAGATGGTATCGGCGGACGGCAACTCTCCGGCAATGCTTTCAAAACGGTAGTGCCAGTAGATTTCACGCTGGATGTGCCACGGCAGGGTAAGCGGCAGGGTGAAAAGCAGAAAGGCAAATGCTCCGCCGATCAGCAGCAGTTTGCGGCCATTCTTTTTTGCCCCTTTTGCCAGATTGAACCAAATGAGCGGCAGCAGGAGCATCAGCAGAGGACGGATTATCCGTTCCCCTTTGCGGTAGAGCGCGAATTCCGGCGGGAAATCCACCTTGAAGTGGCGCAGCAGCACCGGCACCAGCACCGCGACCGCCAGAAACAGCAGTATGATCGAACAGACTCTGGCAAAACGGTCGAGCCGGAGTGCGGTGCGTTCCCGGTCTTGTCCGATGGCGTGGAAGAATTTAAGCAATATAAGTACTGCCGCGGCAACGGCAATGAGCCACAGATCGCTGATGTTGAAAAATATTGACCGCATGTAAAATATTCCGGCAAATACGGAAATCAGAATACCGGCAATTGCCGCGAAACGTTTTTTTACTGAAACTTTGCCGGCAGAGCAGATCATGCCGTAAACGATCCAAAGCGTTCCTGCGGAGAACAGCGGAGTGAGTGTCGCCGCGCTTCCGAAGTAAAAGACCGGCGGAAACAGCAAATAAAAAATTGCCGATCTGCCGGGGTGTCGGAATTTCCACCGCTTGCTGATGAGGTATACTGCAACTGCTCCGGCAAAGGTGAGCAATATTGCCGGTGTGCGGAAAAGCAGCCGGAAATCCGGAAATTCCGGGAATATGCTGTGCAGTTTGTGGATGAAAACATATTCGCAGGGCGCCGCCAGCGGACGGATCGCCGCTTCCGCGACATATATGGTCAACAAGATCAGCGATATTATCAGCTGATCAGAGTGTTTGCTGCAAAACTTTTTTATATTCATTTCGGTTCAGTTGTTCAAATTATGTAGAATCGCATCCGTAAAACAAAACTTACATATAAAATAACACAAATCTGTCAGGAAATCAAGGGATTATTGTTAAACATCGCTTGAAAAAGCAATTCCCGTGAGGTATATTTCACCTCAACAGAAGAAAAAAACAGTAAAAATATGAGGAGTTTTTTATCATGTCTTCAATCCGTGTCGTTGTTGCCGGTTACGGTAATGTCGGTCGAGGTGTTATTGCCGCGATCAGGAATAATCCGGATATGGTACTTGCCGGTATTGTCAGCCGTTCTCCGGAACGGGTAAAAAAAGAGATCAGCGATGTCCCCGTCCTGCCGTTGGCTGATGTGGAAAAATGGGTCGCTGAACTGCGCCCGGATGTGGCGGTTCTCTGCGGCGGTTCCAAGAATGATCTGCCGGAACAGACTGCGATGATCAACAAATTTGTCAATACCGTCGACAGTTTTGACAACCACAGCTGTATTCCGCAGTATTTTGCCAAAGTGGATGCTTCGGCACAGGAATCAGGATTTGTTTCGGTCATCTCTACCGGATGGGATCCCGGAGTCTTTTCCATGGAACGGGTGCTTGCCAACAGTTTCCTGCCCGGATGCCGCGCCTATGGCTTCTACGGTCTCGGTGAAGCCGGCGGCTTGAGCATGGGACACTCTGATGCGCTCCGCACCATCGAAGGTGTTCTCGATGCCCGTCAGTATACTCACGCCGTTCCGGAAGCGATCGAAAAAGTGCGCGCAGGTGATAATCCGCAGTTCACTCCCGGCGATATGCACACCAGAGAATGTTTCGTTGTTGCCGCCCCCGGCGCTGACAAGGAAAAAATCACCAGTGAGATCATCAACATGCCCGGATATTTCGCTCCTTACCGGACCACGGTCAACTTTGTCACCATGGAGGAACTCAAAGCCAAATACAGCGGCTTTCCCCATGACGGTCTGGTGGTCGCCGCCGGTACCACCGGCGATGGAAATGCCGCCGGTATCGAATACCGCTGCAAATGGAGCAGCAATCCGGAAGCGACCGCCAATATTCTGGTCGCCCATGCCCGCGCCGCTGTCCGGCTCGCTGCCGAAGGACGCAAGGGAGCGTTTACCATTCTGGATATTCCGCCTGCCTACTTCTCAACGCTGAGCAAGGCTGAACTTTTGGAAAAGTGGATGTAATTATTCTGAAACAGGAGTATGCATTATGAATAATCAGCGTTCTATCCTCGGAAATTATCTGCATGAAAGTTCCGTCCGCCGCATCCGGCAGCTCAATCGTGAACGCAACGCCCGGATCGAGGCGCTTAAAACCCGCGAAGATGCTGAAGCGTATGTGAAAAGTGTACGGCAGAAGATCGCCGCCTGCTTCCCGATGCCATCCGATCATTCGGTACCCAAGTCGGAGCTGACCGGAGTTGTCCGCAAAGAGGGATTTTCGATTGAAAAGATCATCTACTACAGCCGGGAAAACTTCCCGGTCACTTCCAACTTGTATCTCCCCGATACTCCGGGCAAGCATCCGGGCGTGATCTTTCTCTGCGGTCACTCTGCCAATGGCAAACTCAGTGAAGCCTACCGCAGCGGAGCCGCCAATCTGGCGCAAAAAGGATTCGTCGTCCTGTTGATCGACCCCATCAGTCAGGGTGAACGCTGGCAGTTTATCGATGTCCCCAACGCCTCCGAAGCCAACGGCAAGTGTACCCGCGAACACAATATGATGGGTAAGCAGCTCCGGCTCTTCGGTGAATTTTTCGGTGCATGGCGCGCCTATGATGCCATTCGCGGTCTGGACTATCTGCTGTCCCGTCCGGAGGTCGACCCCGCCCGGGTCGGTATCACCGGAAACTCCGGCGGCGGTACGATGACCACTTTTACGCAGGCTCTGGATGAACGCTTCACTATGGCTGCCGCCAGCTGCTATGTCACCAGTTGGCAGCGCAACTTTGAAAATGAATTGCCCGCCGACGTCGAACAGATCCCGCCGGGTATCCTCGCTGCCGGTTGCGAAATGGGTGACTTCATCCTCGCGTACGCTCCCCGTCCGGTGCTGCTGCTGGGACAGAAAAATGACTTCTTTGATCCCCGCGGTCTCCTTGAGACCTATAATCAGGTCAAAAAAGTCTATGCTCTGCTTGGCGCAGAAGAGAATGTCCAGTGTTTCATTGGACCTACCAATCACGGTTATTCCATTGAAAACCGTGAAGCAATGTACGGATTTTTTACCAAACATGCCGGAGTCGATGCGGAGGTCAAAGAGAACTTTGATGCAACACAACTCTCTGAACCGGAATTGATCTGCACGGCAAGCGGACAACTGCTCAAGAGCCGCCCCGAGTTGGCGAAAGTCCACGATTTCATCGCCGCATTTGCCCGTGATTTCGCGGAAAAACGTCCCAAACTGGATGCCGCCGGAGTCAGGGCAAAACTTAAAGAGTTGTTGAATATTCCGGATAAGATCGAAGAACCCTATGTCCGGATGCTGCGCGGCACCGGAGTCCCCGGAGTTCCCGATCAACGCCGCAGTTTTGCCCGTTTCGCTCTGGAAAGTCCCGATGGTATGCTCACTCCGCTGAAACTCAACTCCGGAACGACCTGGTTCCATTTTCCGGCGCTGGAGAAACTCACCATCTACATTCCCCATCTTGATTCAGCAAGCGAAGTCATCAAGATCGATCGGGATGCCGATGATATCTATGCCGGTTTGGATGTTTCCGGACTCGGAGAAACCTTGTCGCTCAACGCCGATCAGGTCGCTGAAATGCGTAAATTCAACGCACTCTACAGTCAGGATTACCACTATGATTGCGTCGAATTGATGTTCGGCTCTTCCATGGTGGCGCGGCGGGTGATGGATATTCTCCGGGCGGTCGAATTTGTCAAGGCGCGCGGTGTCAAGCGTATTGAAATCGCCGGCAGAGGGCAAGGTGCGTTCCCGGCGCTGTTTGCCGCGCTGCTTTGCGATGATATCGCGGCGGTCAAACTCTGGGATGCACTTGAATCATATCGCAGTATTGCGGACAAACGTTTCTCCGCGTGGCCGCAGTCCTGCATGGTTCCGGGAATTCTCAAATATATGGATCTTGCAGATATCCGCGAGGCGGTCGCTTCGGTCAAGAGTCTGGAAGTTGTCAACTTTGTGAAAGAACCGATCCCGGAAGTCTGATGAAATAAAAATAAAGCGGGCTGCAGCAGAAAGTGATTTTGCTGTAGCCCATTTTTTTTAATGTTCAGATAATTTGCCGGTTTCAGTTTAATGAGGATACAATAATTCTTAAAATATCTCAACATGATGTGTTTTGCAAGTCATTCCTTATGAGATAAAATTATAAAAGCATATTTTCAGCATAACCCGGAATCGGAAAATTATTGGTGTTTTGCGAAAAAAACGTACGTTTTTGATAAAATCCCGTACGCGATTTGCTTGTAAAATAATCTTCTGTCCATTATATTAACCGGTACACCTGAACTTATATCAAGGAGCAAATATGAGAAAATTATGGTTGTTTCTGTTGTTGGCGTTGAGTTTCTCAACGGCTGTGTCGGCGGATGTTTTCATCCTTAAATCAGCGGAATTCAAATACCCCGGCGTATTGGAAATGCTGAAAAAAAGTTTGGCTGACGGCGAATCCGCTCTGCCTGCCGGAACTCCTCCGGTGGAAATTTATGCCGGTACGGTCAAAACAGAACCGTTTGCGTCAGTTTTCAAAGCCGCACTCCCGGGAAAGAAATTGGAATATGACGGCTATGCTGTCGTCGTCAAAGGCAGAAAAGTTTATCTTATCGGCAACGTCGAACGCGCCGTGGTTTACGCTGCCAATGATTTTCTGGAAAAACAGGCCGGATTCTACCGCCGGGTGCGCCCGGTCGAAAATGGCACCGGCGGTAAAAAACTTGCACTGAAAGATGCCGCCTGGTTCAACAATCCCGCTTTTGAAATGCGCGGACTTGCCGGTTTTGCTTACAAACGGCTCCATCCGGATTTTCTCGACTGGGAGATGATCAATGGATTCAACTTCCGTCCTTTTAACATGAAAGAAAATGCATTCACCCGTGACGAACTTATCCGCCGCGGTTACGATATCAAGCACTCCGGTCACGCTTTCTACTACTGGATCAACAACGACGATTACGCCAAACATCCGGAATATTTCCCGCTTATCAAGGGCAAGCGCCAGAAATTTGAAAAGCGCAACTACTCCACGAAAGTCATGATCAACGTCGGAAATAAAGAGGTTCAGGATCTGGTCGTTCAGCGGATGTTTGAATATATGAAAAAATATCCCGAAACCACCATGATCTCCATGGGTATGAATGACGGCGGCGGCTGGGGAGATTCTCCGGAAGAGCGCGCCATGGATGACCCCGAAGAGTACAAACGCGGCGTATATTCCACCCGCTATTTCCGTTTCTGCAACATCATCGCCGAAAAGTTCTGCAAGCGCTATCCCAATGTTCAGATTTTCGTCTACGCCTATCTGACTGCGGTACAGCCGCCCAATCTGAAAAAACTGCACCCGAATCTTTTCGTTTCTCTCTGTACCTACCGCCGCGATTACAAGCACCGGATCAACGATCCCTCCTCTTCAGTCAACGCCTATTGGAATGATCTTATCCTGCGTTGGAAAAAGTTCGGCAATCCCGTCTATATCCGCGATTACATCCTTTTCGGCGGCAGTCCGGCATTTGATGTGCCGATGCTGAAAATTCTCCAGCAGGATCTGCAGTATTACCGTTCGATCGGTATCAACGCTTATCACTCCGAATGTATCGTCGATATGCCCCGTCCCGATGCTTCCGCTGAAATCATCGGCAACTACAAGGGCAGAAATACCGCGCAGGGCAGATGCCGTTACTACTGGCACGGTATGAAAATGGTCTACCATCTGCTCGGAAAACTGCTCTGGGATCCCTATGCCGATCTTGATCAGTTGAAAACCGAATATTTCAAAAAATATTACGGCCCGGCAGCGAAATATATGGAAAATATCCATAATCTCATCGCCAAGCGCTGGGAAGCCGATCCCGCCCCCTATATCTGGAATAAATACGATACCAACTTCCCCCAGATGCTTTTCGTCCCGGGAGATATCGAATATATTGCCAAGCAGTTGAAGTCAGCCGAAGCCGCCGTCAAAAAGAGCGGTGATAAACAGCTGATCCAGCGTATCGGATGGGAAAAAGAACTGGTCAATAAAGAGTACCGCAAACGTTACTCGGCGTTCCAGAATACCCTGAATGTGACCGCTTTCTCCGGCAAAATCACTCCGGATGCGGTAAAGAAACACGCCATCGCCAATAAATCGGTCATTGACAACTTCAATACCTTTGAACGTGCGAGCAAGAGTGTCCGTAAATCTTCGTATCCGGTGAAAATTTACTGCGCTGTGCAGGGTGATAACCTCATCGTTGTCGGTGATTTCGATCAGAAAAAGATTCCGGTTTCCTTTGAGAAAAGAGAAAATGACAATCAGGTCTGGCGCGGCAACAGCACCATGGAACTCTTTATCGGTGCCGGTCCCAATACTGCCGGTGACGGTTACTATCAACTGATCGTCACTCCGCTTGGCAATTACTGGGATGGTCAGTTGGGCCGGGTTTTCTGGAACAGCAACAGCAGTTTCTCTGCAACCAAAACTAAATTCACTTGGCAGGCGATGGCGATTATTCCGCTTTCCAAACTGGGATATCCCAAGGATGCCAAAAATTTCAAAATCCGTATGAATTTCGGTCGCAGTATTCCCGGTGTCGAAATCGCCAGCTGGACCAATGGCACCTTTGCCAATGAATCAGCTTTCGGCGTGCTGAATATCAAACGGTGAACAAAATGAAGCGATTTTCAATTTTTCTCGCGGCATTTGCCGCTGTGATTTCCAGTGCCGTTGAACTCAACGGCAATAAGGAATTCATCAGTCTGAATTGGAAAAACACCATGGCCCGTCCGGTTTTTACCGTGAGTTTCAAGGTGCGTATGGACAAGAAAAATATGGTCATCCCTGCTCATGTGAAAAACCGGGGCAGGATACTGTTCAATTTGAGCTGTCAACCCAAAACGGTTCCCGGTCTGCAGAGTATGAAACTGTTTTTTCAGATGACTGCTCATCCGACCGGCGGCTATGCCGGTATTCAGGCGGACGGTCTCGACTACAAGGGAAAAAATGAAAAAATCCGCTACAATGTCTATTGGCGCGCTGCCAACAGTCAGGTTCCGACCGATGAATTCGTCACGGTGACGCTGGTTTATGCCGACGGCAGATTCGATGCCTATTTGAATCAGCAGAATCATGCCGCTCTGCACAAACTTATGACCCATACGGTAGGATTTGCCGCACCGGAATTCAAGATGACCTTCGGCGGTTCCGGTGCCAGATACAATGTGCCGTGTGCGATCAAAGATATTGCGATTTTCGATCGGGCCTTGACTTTGGATGATGTCAAGCATCTTGTCAACGGCGGAAATCCCAAAGATGTCGTCGGACTGTTGGCACATTATCCGATGGAGAAAAACGCTGTTCCGGCAGTCAGTTATCCGCAGATAAGTGCCAAACTGCACAAGCGCAAAAAGTAAGCGATATCGACAGATACAAAAAAACAAGCAGCGCTGCACAGAATGCACGCTGCTTGTTTTTTATTTTACGTTATGTTCCCACTCCCGGAAAATTGTGTTGGTTTGCGATGCAAATCAACGTGAAGAGCAGGATAAATCCTGCGTGAAGCATTGCTTCGCAATGTGAAGTGTTTGCCTGCGGCAAACGTGAAGCGCTCGCTCCGCGAGTAATGATATGATAAATTTATAGTCTTGTTGTTTTGCGTTGCAAACCAACGTGAAGCGCAGGATAAATCCTGCGTGAAGCATTGCTTCGCAATGTGAAGCGTTTACCTGCGGCAAACGTGAAGCGCTCGCTTCGCGAGTAAGGATATGATAAGTTTATGTTTCCTGTTTTGCGACCAACGGGAGCAAAAATACTCCGCTTTTTTCGAAAAGGGGTGGGGTGTGGGGAGGGGAAAAACCTTTTTTCCCGTGAAAAAAGGTTTTTCCCCTCCCCACAATGCCATCGGCGTTTTTCAGCGGAATTCCTGCCAGGGGATATCGCAGACGGCATTCTGGTTGATGACGGCATCCAGAAATGACAACAGCCGGAAATCTGCCGGGTCAACTTTTCCTTGTGCGGCAAGTTCCCGCAAGGCATGGTTTATCCGGGTAATGATGACCACGCTTTCGAGGGTGACTCCGGCAAGTTCCGCTTTGGCTTCGGCATAACTTTTTCCTTTGCCCAGCAGATAGCCGAGTTTCCGGGTGCGTCCTCCGAAGATCGTCACATAAAGGTCGCCCGCGCCGGGGATGCCGCAGGCAAAATCGGGATTGCCGCCGTAGAATTTGAGCAATCTTCCCATCTCCCGGAGGCTCTGTCCGAACAATGCCGCCTGTGGATTATACATGTAAGCATCGGCGCCTTCAAGTTTTTCCGCGAGGCCGATGCCCATGGAAACGGCAACGGCAAAAGCATTTTTCAAGGCAACACACATCTCCACGCTCAATACATCATTGGAAATATCCGGATGATAGTAGCCGGTGGTCAGCAACTGTTGAAATTGTTTCAATGCCGCGCTGTCTTCTCCGCAGAAATAGACCATTGTCTGGTGACGGTCCATCAGTTCATAACTGGTGCAGGGGCCGCCGATGGCGCTGAAACTCACCTTGCCCCGGAGGTGGGGCGGCAGAGATTTTTTGAAATATTCCGGGAAAGTCATCACCGCACCCTCCGGCTGATTGAGCAACCCTTTGGTCACCGCCAGTACCGGTACCCCCGGGATCAGTCTGGGGATGATCTCCTCTTTGAACCACTCCACGCCGAAACTGCTGACTCCGCAGATGATATATTCAGTACCTTCAAGCGCGGAATCCAG
The DNA here is from genome assembly GCA_015061805.1 of Lentisphaerota bacterium. Lineage (GTDB taxonomy): Bacteria > Verrucomicrobiota > Lentisphaeria > Victivallales > Victivallaceae > UBA1784. The sequence goes on from SUVV01000008.1 coordinate 38,100, forward strand.
TTCTTCAATCTGATAATATTTGATCCCGTCCGGCAACTGGCGTTTCATCGGGACATGCCGTCCGGAAATGCGTGCTTCATTGATGATTTCCCGGTCGAGCGGAGTACCGACCAGACGCACTTCGTGTCCGTTGTCCCGGGCCGGTCGACTCATTCCGGACCCCATCATTCCGGAACCGATAATTGTGATTACAGCCATAAATTTCTCCTTGAAGCCGATCAGAATGCGGCAGTTTCCTGCACGTCCGGTTTGAACGCTTTGAGGTCATCGTAGGAAATCTGTCCGGAGGTGTAGAGGTCTTCCAGAGCCTTGTCCATCGTGATCATACCATCTTTGTATGCCGTTTCGATGATGGACTGCAGCTGGTAGGTCTTGTTTTCGCGGATAAGCGCCTGGATCGCCGGAGTGGCGATCATCACCTCGAAGGCACCGACCCGTCCGGCGCCGTCGATCGTCCGGAGCAAACGCTGGGCGACCACAGCCAGAAGCGACGAAGCAAACTGCTGACGCACCTGATTCTGCTGGGCTTCGGCGAAGGAGTCGATAACGCGGTCAACGGTCTGGGAAACGCTGTTGGTGTGCAATGTGCCGATGACCAGGTGACCGGTTTCCGCAGCGGTAAGGGCGGCGGAAATGGTTTCGGTATCGCGCATTTCACCGACCAGAATGATATCCGGGGCTTCACGCATTGCGGCGCGCAGACCGTTGGCAAAAGAGTAGGTGTCGAATCCGAGTTCGCGCTGTTCGATGACCGATACTTCATTTTTGTAAACGTATTCGATCGGGTCTTCGATGGTGACGATGTGAAGCGGACTGGTCTTGTTGACCATATTGATCAAACTTGCCATGGTGGTCGATTTACCGCTTCCGGTAGGTCCGGTGATCAGGAATAATCCCTGTTTCTTGCGGATGACTTCGGTCAGAATGGGCGGAAGTTTCAATTCTTCCGGAGTGGGGATGTAGTTGTTGATAACACGGGCGACCATTGCCAGGCTGCCGCGCTGAAAAAAGGCGTTCACACGGAAACGGTGTTCCTCTTCCGGAGCGTAGGGATCTTCCGGATTGGGCAGAGTTGCGGAAAGCGCAAAGTCCAACTCTTTTTTCTCCTCCAGAGTGACCTTCTGGCGTTTGGAAATAACGCTGTACAGCAAGTGGCGGACGTCGTCGGAGGTCAGCGGCGGCAGATCCATACCGCAGTAAGCACCGTGCAGACGGATCATCGGGGGCGCGTTACAGGTGAGCAGCAGGTCGCTCGCCTTATTGCGGACGGCGGTACGGAGCAGGGTTTTCATATTGATCGTACCTTCATCGTCATTGCCGTCGGATTCGGCGGCGTAGCGCTTGGTGAAACTGTCGCTGCCGGTATTCATGCCGCGCCAGAACAGCCGCAGTTCGTCCGGGTTGTCCGAGGCCTCCAGCGCGGTTTCCTGAGTGATGATTTCCGCCTGACTGAGGTCATAGAGTGCCTGATTGAAGTTGTTCATGCCATCGGAGCGTCCGTTTCGGATGCTCTCTTCCAAAGCCGGATAATCGCGGTAGGCGATCTGCTTTTTGATACCGGGAGTTCCCTGCATTATTTCCAGCGCCGGTACCATGCCGGAGTGATCCGCCCGGGGGATCAAACGCTGTACGATGACCGCTTCCAGCGCAAATGACAGGTCGAGCGCAGTCTGGTCGCGGACGGATTCCGGGAAAAAGTTGATGATACGTTCAATCGTCTGCGGCGCATCGGCGGTGTGCAAAGTGGTGATGACCAGATGACCGGTCAAGGCTGCGGAGAGTGCGACACTCATAGTCTCGCTGTCACGCATTTCACCGATGACGATGCAGTCGGGGTTTTCCCGCAGCGCGGCGCGCAACGCCGGAACAAAGCCGTTGTTGAATGAACTGATTTCCCGCTGGTTGATAATGGAAAGATTGTCGGAAAAAGTATATTCGACCGGGTCTTCCAGAGTCAGAATATGTTTCCGCATGTTGGTATTGATGTAGTTGATGATTGAGGCAAGGGTGGTCGATTTACCGCTGCCGGTGCTGCCGGCAACGATGATCATGCCGCGCGGAGTGGAAGCGATCTTTGCCATGAGTTCTTCCGGGAGCGACAACGCTGAAAAGTGCAGGTCGCTGCCGTCGCGCACCGGTCGGGCAACGAAAGCCGGACCATTGAGAGTTTCAAAAAAGTTGATACGGAAACGCAGTCCGTCATCGGTGCAGAATGAAGTGTCGGCGGTTTCATTTTCACGGTACTTTTCATTGCCGCGCACGCCGAGAACTTTCAGACGGAAATTATTGATCGCACCGGCTTCGACCGGTTCAGCATCGGCAGAGATCACATCGCCCATTACCCGGAATGCCGCCGGCTTGCCGGTCGAAACAAAGCAGTCCGACGCATTGTTTTCAATCGCAAATCTCAAATATGAATCCATAACATTCTCCTCATCCATGTTAAAATATACAGTTTTCATAAAAGATAACTCCGCTTTACATAAAAGTCAAGGTGTTAAAATGACGATTTTAAAAGTATGAAGAACTCCTGCCGGAAAATCCCATTGAAAAATCATTTTTCCGGTATTATATTAAATGAAAAGTTGTTTATGAATTTGAATTATAAAATAAAACGCGCCGGTTTGCCGTTATTCTGATATAATGGCAAACCAAAGAACACCGTGGAGGGGACAATGAAAAAATTTGTAAAAGCTGCTATAGCGGCAATTGTGATCATTGCAGCTGTTTTCGGCATTTGGAAGTGGAAAAGCAGTGACAACAGCTCTGTAACTCAATACGAATACCGTACCGATGAGGCGGCGACCGGACGGATTTCCCGGACGATCAGCGCTTCCGGAACCGTTGAACCCGAAGAGTTGATCAATGTCGGTTCGCAGGTCACCGGTAAGATCATGTCCTTCGGGACCGACCTTGAAGGAAAGCCGGTCGATTACCGTTCCAAAGTCAAAAAAGGCATGGTTCTCGCTCAGATCGACGATGTTCTCTACGCCGCCGAACTCCGCCAGCGCAAAGCTGAAAAACTTCAGGCTGAAGCCTCCATCACCACCGCCAATGCCAAAATCAAACAGGCCGATGCCAAACTCCAGCTCTCCAAACTGAACTGGAGCCGCGCTCAGGATCTTTACAGCAAAAAAGCCATGGCAAAAAGTGATTATGATACCGCCGAATCCGCTTATATTACCGCTCTTGCCGACCGGGCGGCTGCCAACGCTTCACTCAAACAGGCCGAAGCCCAACTCGCCATCGCCGAAGCCGCATTGATCAAAGCCCAGCGCAACATGGATTACTGCGTGATCACCAGCCCGGTCGACGGAATCATCATCGACCGCCGGGTGAGTGTCGGTCAGACGGTGGTATCCAATATGAGTGTTTCCAGCATCTTCCTTATCGCCAAAGATTTCAAGAAAATGCAGGTCTGGGTTTCCGTCAATGAAGCCGACATCGGCAACATCAGAGAGGGATTGAATGTGGAATTTACGGTCGATACCTATCCCGATGTTGTCTTTACCGGCAAAGTCAAAAAGGTGCGCCTCAACGCAACCATGTCTCAGAATGTGGTCACATATATCGTGGAAGTCGATACCGACAACCGTAACGGCAAACTGCTGCCTTACCTTACCGCCAATGTGAAATTTATCATGGCTGAACGCGACAATGTGCTCAATATTTCCAGCGCAGCACTGCGTTTCACCCCGCCGGAAGGTACTTTGAGTGCCGATGACGCGGAAAAAGTCGCCAACGGCGCTCCGGAAGGTGAACGTTTTATCTTTGTCACCGATGAAAACAGCAAACTCCGTCTGGTCGCTGTCAAAACCGGTCTTAACGCCGGAGGTCGGATCGAGGTGATTTCCGGCAACCTCAAGGATGGAGATCATGTGGTCATCGCCGCCAGCGAACGGCGTCCTGACAGTCAGATTTCCAAAAACGGCCCGGCGCGCAGTCCCTTTATGCCGACTCCGACCAAACGTCAGCCGCGCGGTGCCGGAAGTGCCGCCAAACGGGCCCGGGCGCAGCAGAACAGCAAGTGAGTGCAGGAGCAGATCGATCATGGCTCTTATCGAACTTGAAAATATTGTCAAAACCTATTTCCTCGGCGAGATGGATGTCCCGGTACTCAAGGGGATAAATCTCTCCATCGAAAGAGGGGAATATGTGGCACTCATGGGTGCTTCCGGTTCCGGTAAAAGTACGCTGATGAATATTCTCGGCTGCCTTGACCGCCCAACCGGAGGTAAATATTTCTTTGACGGCGAAGAAATCGGACAAGCCTCCGGAGACCGCCGGGCGATGGTGCGTAATCAGAAAATCGGCTTTGTTTTTCAGAGTTTCAATCTGCTTCCGCGTACCAGCGCCTTGGAAAATGTTATAATGCCGCTCTCTTACACCGCCGGAAACCTTTCTATGGCAGAACGCCGCAAACGGGGACTTGCCGCCCTTGCCGAAGTCGGTATTTCTGACCGTGCCGGGCACCAGCCGTCCCAGCTTTCCGGAGGTCAGCAGCAGCGCGTGGCGATCGCCCGGGCGCTGATCAACCGTCCGCCGGTGATCTTCGCTGATGAGCCGACCGGTAACCTTGATACCCATACCAGTCTGGAAGTAATGGACATGTTCAGCAAACTCAATTCCGAAGGGATCACCGTGATTCTGGTCACTCACTCCGCAGATATCGCCCGTTATGCCAAACGTACGATCTGCATGAGTGACGGTCAGATCGTTTCCGGCATTTTCGGAGAGGAGGCTTCAAAATGAAAACAACCGATACAGTATTCATGTCGCTCAAAGCCCTGCTTCGCAATCCGACCCGAACCTTGCTCACCATGCTCGGCATCATCATCGGTATTGCCGCTGTGATCACGATGATGGAGATCGGTCAGGGGTCATCCCGTTCCATCAGAGAAGCCATGGAAAAAATGGGTGCAGGCAGCGGACTTATTCTGCCGGGGTGGCGGCGTGCCGCCGGGGTCAACACCCGTTCGGGAAGCATGACCTGGCTTCTGCCCAGTGATGCCGAAGCGATTTTGCGCGAATGTCCCACCGTTTCAATGGTTTCACCGCAGGTGCAGGCAAGCAATATGCAGGTGGTTTATGGATCTGCGAACTGGGTCCCCGCGCAGATGTACGGTGTGGCTCCGGAATTTTTCACCATCCGCGACTGGCAGCTCGAGGAAGGAAGATTCTTTTCCCAGCGTGAAGTCGATATAAATGCCCGGGTCTGTCTGGTGGGACAAACCATCGTCAATGAAGTTTTTTACGGAGCATCTCCTCTGGATTGTGAGATCCGTATCCGTGATGTGACATTCCGTGTCATCGGCGTACTCAAGAGCAAAGGCGCCAACATGATGGGTTCCGATGAAGACGACGTTATAATAATGCCGTGGACCACCACCAGAATGCGCATCACCGGACGTCGTACCGGTTCCATCACCGGAACCACCAGCACTCTGGCGCAGAAACCCGGTGAAGTCTACCCGGTCAAAGGTGTGGCTTTTTATCCGGAACAGGATTCCAATCTGGTTGCAGATACTCTGGTACAGCCGCGTTTTACTTACATCGACTGGATCGTATTCTCCGCCACCGACCCGAACAAAATCGACGTGGCCCGCAAAGAGGTGACGGATCTCCTCCGGGAACGCCACGGATTGTCGGCTACTCAGGAAGATGACTTCCGTATCCGCAGCGCATCAGACTTTTTGCGGATGATGAATACCACATCTTCGCTGATGAGCAATCTGCTCCTCGGTGTGGCGATCATTTCGCTGATCGTCGGCGGTATCGGTATTATGAATATCATGCTGGTATCGGTAACTGAACGAACCCGCGAAATCGGTCTGCGCATGGCTGTCGGCGCCAGAAGCCGGGATATCCTGCAGCAGTTCCTTATTGAAGCGATCGTGCTGTGTCTGGTGGGCGGTATTCTCGGTATCTTGCTCGGTCACGGTGCCGCTCTGTTGATTGAAAGCCAGCTCAACTGGCCGATCGGGTCCAGCCCCGGCGCGGTGATAGCGGCATTTGTCGTTTCGGTAAGCATCGGTATCGTATTCGGCTTCTATCCGGCTTGGAAGGCTTCCAAACTGGATCCGATCGAAGCGCTGCGCTACGAATAATCTTTGAATGTAATCAACCAATTTTCCGGAGAAAAATATGAATCTCTTGTCAAATGAAGTCAAGGCGTTTCTGGGTAACTCTTCCATGATCCGCCGGATGTTTGAAGCCGGTATCGAATTGAAAAAACAGTACGGTGCCGAAAATGTTTACGATTTCAGTCTGGGCAATCCCGACCTGCCGCCGCCGGTCGAGATCAAAACTGCCATGAAAGAAATTTCCGAAGATGCCGATAAGATGTTTGCTTTCGGCTACATGCCCAATGCCGGAAGTGTCGAATGCCGTGCGGCTCTTGCCAAACTGCTCAAAAAAGAACAGGATCTTACGGTCGATCCTGCCGATATCATCGTCACCTGCGGCGCTGCCGGCGGTATCAACGCCTTTTTCCGGGCGGTAATGGAACGGGGCGACGAGGTCATCTGTCCCTCTCCCTATTTCGTCGAATACGGTTTTTATGCCGGAAATTACGGCGGTACGCTGAAACCGGTTCCGACCAATGAAGATTTTTCTCTGAATATCGCCAACATCGAGGCGGCGATCACGGAGAAAACCCGGGCGATCATTCTCAACTCTCCCAACAATCCGACCGGTAAGATCTATACCGCAGCCGAACTTGCTGAAGTTGCCGCTGTCCTGCTTGCCGCCCGGAAAAAATATGGCAGAATGATCTATATCGTCGCCGATGAACCCTATCGTTTCCTCAATTTTGACAATGCGGAGATCCCGTCGATTGCCAAAATTTACGATGGTACCGTTGTCATCGGTTCATTTTCCAAGAATCTGTCGCTCCCCGGTGAACGTCTGGGCTATATCGCCGTTTCTCCCATGTTGGAGAATAAAGCCGAACTCATCGGCGCAATGACCCTGACCAACCGCATTCTCGGATTTGTCAACGCCCCGGTCGTCGGTCAGAAATTGATCGAAAAGTGCTGGGATTGTCAGGTTGAACTGGATATCTACCGCCGCCGCCGCGATGCGATGGCAAAGGTGCTGACTGATGCCGGAATTGAATTCATCATGCCGGGCGGAGCCTTCTACTTCTTCCCGAAATCTCCGGTTGCGGATGAACGTATTTTCATTGATGCGCTGCTTAAGGAGCGGGTGCTGGCGGTGCCGGGCAGAGGATTCGGTGCGCCGGGATACTTCCGTTTGGCATTCTGCGTTTCCGAGAAAAATATCACCGATTCAGCGGAAAGTTTCAAGCGGGCAATGGCTGCCATTTGAGCAGCCGTTCTTTCCCGATAAGGGGAGATGGCATCATGGGGAGGGGAAAAACCTTTTTTCACGAGAAAAAAGGCCGAACGTCGGCCTCGGTATATCCCCTCCCCACACCCCACTCCTTTTCGAAAAAAGTGGAGTATGTTTGCTCCCGACTTGTCCCGCCACAGCTCCCTGAGCGACGGCGGATGGTCGCAAAACAGGAAACATAAATTTATCATATCCTTACTCACGGAGTGAGCGCTTCACGTTTGCCAGATGGCAAACGCTTCACATTGCAAAGCAATGCTTCACGCAGGATTTATCCTGCTCTTCACGTTGGTTTGCATGCGCAAACCAACACAAATGCCGCTCCGTTGTCGCGGCAAGACTATAAATTTATCATATCCTTACTCACGGAGTGAGCGCTTCATGTTTGCCAAAGGCAAACGCTTCACATTGCGAAGCAATGCTTCACGCAGGATTTATCCTGCACTTCACGTTGGTTTGCAACGCAAACCAACACAAATGCCGCTCCGTTGTCGCGGCACAGTTTGCAAAGCGACGGCGGATGGCCGCAAACAATAAACTTATCAAATAAAACGGGCTGTTGCCAAAACCTCCAGAGAGGCAGGCAACATCCCCCAATTTTTTTGGGTCAGATTTCAGCAGCGGATCTCGCCGCCGACCATGGCGCGGGTCACCTTGAATTCCCGGTCAAGCATGACGATATCGGCAAGGTAGCCCGGTTCAAGTCTGCCGCGGTCGAAAAGTTTCATGGAAAGTGCCGCCGAAAGCGAGGTCGCTTTCACCGCCTGACTCAAGGGCAGTCCGGTCACTTCAACGATATTTTTGAATGCAGTCGCCAATTGCAGAGTGCTTCCGGCAAGTGCTCCGCCCTCTTTGAGCCGGGCAGCTCCGCCGGAAACGATCACCGGCAGTCCGCCGAGGTCATATTCCCCGTCGGGCATTCCGGCGGCGCGCATGGCATCGGTGATCAGGATCACCTTGTCCGCGCCCTTGGTCTGGAAGACCAGTTTGATCATCGCCGGATCAATATGCAGTTTGTCGCAGATGAGTTCTGCAAAGACATCCAGATGGAGCAATCCGGCACCGACCAGACCGATATCCCGGTGGTGCAGCGGAGTCATCTGATTGCAGAAGTGCGAAAGGTTTCGCAGCCCCGCCTGATGAGCCGCGGCAAAATCGGAATATTTAGCGGCACTGTGAGTGCAGGATGGGGTGATACCGCGAGCCAGCATCGCTGAAGTAAATTCAGCGCCGCCGGCGATTTCCACGGCATAGGTGATCTTTTTGACCGGATAAACTGCGTTGAGCCGATCGACTTCGGCGGCATCCGGGAGCCGGACATAAGCCGGATTCTGGGCTCCGGCGGCTTTGGGGTTGATGAATGGGCCCTCGAGGTGGACTCCGGGCATCCGGCAACCCCGGCGGGGGTCGCATTTGCCGACAGCGGAAAGCGCCTGACACAACTGCTCATGGGAAACGGTCAGGGTGGTCGGCAGCAGCGTGGTGACGCCCTCTTCCAGTTTCTTTTCGGCGATAAGCTGAGTTCCTGCGGCATCGCCGTCGCAGAAGTCAAAGTTGTTTCTGCCGTGGCAATGCAGATCGATGAAGCCGGGGACGACCATTGCGCCTGCGGCATCGATCACTTTGGCTCCGGCGGGAGAACAGATATCTCCTGCGGCAACGGCAACGATGAGGTCATTTTCAATAAGGATGCTCCCGGTGGATATTTCCAGATCCGGAGAAACGATATGAGCATTTTTGATAAGGGTATACATTTTTTTCTCCTGTTGAATTTTATTTCCGTGTAATAATATAGCGCTGGAATCAGCAAGTGCAAATGCACAAATCAACATTCCGCATGGACAATTTTGCAAAAAAGTCGTTATTGGCAACAGCAAGGTTTGATTTCTGATGCAAACGGGACTATATTAAACTCAAAACATCAACGATCTTTATACAAGGAATTTTACTATGAGTTTGTCGCTTTTGATCCTCGCCGCCGGAATGGGCAGCCGCTATGGCAGTCTGAAACAACTTGACCAGATGGGGCCTTCCGGTGAAACCGTGATGGACTACTCCGTTTTTGATGCTCTGCGTTCCGGCTTTGACCGGATAATCTTCGTCATCCGCAAGGATTTTGAGGAGGAATTCAAAAACGTCATCGGCAAACGCTATGAAGGCAAGGTCAAAATCGAATACGCTTTCCAGGATCTTAACGATCTTCCCGGCAATTTCAAATGCCCGGAAGGCCGCGAAAAACCCTGGGGTACCGGACACGCCGTCTACGCGGCAAGAGAACTGCTTACCGAACCTTTTGCCGTGATCAATGCTGACGACTTCTACGGCCGTGACAGTTATGTGCAGTTGGCAAACTATCTGACCGATCCGCCGGCTCCCGGAAAGGTGCGCGGCTGTATCGCCAGTTTCATTCTGAGCAATACCCTGAGCGAAAACGGTTCTGTTTCCCGCGGTATTTGCACCGACAACGGCAATGGTATGCTGATGAATGTTGTCGAAAACACCAAGATCTACCGCCGCGCTTCTGACGGAAAAGTGGTGAGTTTGATGGATGACGGCAAAGAGGTGGAACTCACCGGAAATGAAGCTGCTTCCATGAACTCCTGGGGCTTCATGCCGGAGATGGTCGGCGAAATCGAAAAACTCTTTATCGAATTTCTGGAAGCTCGCGGCACTGAACTCAAAAGCGAATTCTATCTCCCCGGTGTGGTCGATTCTCTCATCCGCAGCGGCAAGGCTGAAATCGCCATGCGCTGCAGCAAAGACAGCTGGTTCGGAGTCACCTACAAAGAAGACCGTCCGCTGGTTCAGGCGGCGTTGAAAAAACTGGTCGATTCCGGCGCCTATCCGGAAAAACTTTTCTGACAGGAGAATTTATATCATGCCGACTCCCTTTTCCCAGAATGAAATACGCCGACTGATCTCAATGTTTGAAGTTTATGGCGATTTCCTGGTCGGCGCCCCATTCGGCAACGGCAACGTCAATGATACCTTTCAGTTGACCTTCGATCAGGGCGGTATCCGTTTGCACTACATCTTGCAGCGGATCAATTCCAACGTTTTCAAAGCCCCGGTCAAGGTGATGGAAAATGTCGCAAAAGTGACCAGCCATATCCTGAAAAAGATCAAAGCCGCTCACAACGAAACCCGCAAACGCACCATCCGTCTGCTCAAGGCTCTGGATGGTAAACCTTATGCTTTTGACGATCTCGGCAATTGCTGGCGCGCCTATGTTTTCGTGGAACATGCCCGCAGTTACGATGTGCTGGAAACTCCGGAGCAGGCTTTCCGTATCGCGCAGGGATTCGGTGAATTTCAGGAGCAGCTCAACGATCTGCCCGGCCGTCTGCATGAAACGATCCCCGATTTTCACAATACTCCGAAACGGATCGCCCAACTGGAAGCTGCCGTCAAAGCCGACGCCTGCAACCGGGTGAAGGATGTCCGGAAGGAGATCGATTTTGTACTCTCCCGTGCGGCGGAAACCGATACTCTGCTCAAACTTCACGCCAGCGGTGATATTCCGGAACGTATCACCCACAACGACACCAAAGCCAACAACATTCTGATCGATGACGTCACCGGAGAAGCCGTCTGTGTTATCGACCTCGATACCGTGATGCCGGGACTTGCCCTCTATGACTTCGGCGATATGGTGCGCAGTGGCACCAACCCTGCCGAAGAAGATGAGGTGGATCTGAATAAAGTCGGCATGCGTTTTGATATGTATCAGGGATTTTATGAAGGTTTCATCGATACCGCCGGCAAGTTCCTCACTCCGGCTGAACATGAATATCTTCCTTTCTCCGGAAAACTTATCACGCTGGAGATCGGCACCCGGTTCCTGACCGACTATCTCGCCGGAGACATCTACTTCAAGACCCGCCGTCCCAATCAGAATCTCGACCGTTGCCGCACCCAGTTCAAACTGGTCGAATCGATGGAAGCACAAATGAATCACATGAAAGATCTGCTGTTGAAATGAGTAATTCAATGCCCCTTATCGGTATCACTCCGCTGTTGGATGTTGCCACCGGCAATACCGCGATGCGTTCCTCTTATATCGACGCTTTGGAAAATGCCGGAGCGATCCCGGTCATTATGCCGATGACGGAAAATACCGCTACGCTGGATTATTTTCTTGAGATGTGTGACGGTATTCTGATGAGCGGCGGCCAGGATGTTCAGCCCCATCTCTACAATGAGGAAAAACTTCCCCATTGCGGCGAAGTTGTTCCCCAACGCGACAAGCTTGATCAATATGTTTTCCGGCGTGCGCTCGAATTGAATAAGCCCATTCTCGGCATTTGCCGGGGATGTCAGGCGATGAATGTTTTTGCCGGAGGTTCTCTCTATCAGGATTTGAGAATCGATTTCGGAACTGATTTCAATCACCGCATGGAAGAGCCGTTCAACCGGGAATCCCATTTGATGATACCGCAGAAAGATACTCCGCTGGTTGAACTGCTGGGCGAAAGACTCTTTTCGGTAAACAGCGTTCACCATCAGGGCATCAAACGTCTGGGTGACGGCTTTGATATCATGGCGGTTTCCGAAGACGGCGTCATTGAAGCAATCTATATGCCGACGCGCCGTTTTGTCTGGGGCGTCCAATGGCATCCGGAATGGTTCTTCGCTGAAAATGCCGACAGCGCGGCAGTCATTGCCGCCTTTGTCAACGCGGCAAAGGAATAAGATTTTTCAATACACTTTGGTTTATGCGCTGCGCTCTATTCCCATTCGGAGGGAGATAAAATGTGTTGGTTTGCGTTGCAAACCAACGTGAAGCGCAGGATAAATCCTGCGTGAAGCATTGCTTCGCAATGTGAAGCGTTTGCCTTTGGCAAACATGAAGCGCTCGCTTCGCGAGTAAGGATATGATTGTGTTGGTTTGCGATACAAACCAACGTGAAGCGCAGGATAAATCCTGCGTGAAGCATTGCTTCGCAATGTGAAGCGTTTGCCTTTGGCAAACATGAAGCGCTCGCTTGCGCGAGTAAGGATATGATAAATTTATAGTCTTGCCGCGACAACGGAGCGGCAAAAATACCCCGCTTTTTTCGAAAAGGGGTGGGGTTTGGGGAGGGGAAAAACCTTTTTTCCCGTGAAAAAAGGTTTTTCCCCTCCCCAAAATTCCATCTCTCCTTATCGGATAAAACGCGTTACCAGATCTGCTGTTTGAATACCATGTAGATCGTTGTGCCCACGATGATTGACAACAGCGGGTTGCGTTTCCACATCTGCAGCAGCACCACCGCCAGCGAAGCTGCGGCTTCCGGGATTCCCCAGCCGCCGGAAGCGAAGGTTGTGTTCCGGTAACTTGAGCAGAAGCAGTAGACGATCAGCATGGCGATTGCCGCCGGAGCAAGCATTTTGCCGATATAACGTATCAAAGGTGGCACCGGACGGTTTCCGCTGAACATGATAAATGGAAACGCCCGCAACGCGATGGTGACTGCGCCGCAGACCAATGTCATGATGAGGAAATAGTATTCTTTACTCATGGCTCCTCTCCTCCTGCAGCACCGACGGTTCCAGTTTCCGTTTGAACAGTATAAAAAGTACTGCCATCATTATCATCGCCGGAATCAGCATGTTTCCGGTGGAAAACAGCAATCTGCCGGTAATGGCGGACAATGCGCCGATGGCGGCGGCTTTTCGGTTCAATTTATCCTGACACTGGTCGGTCAGCACCACCAGAAACAGTGCAGTCATGGCAAAGTCGATCCCTTCGCTGTTAAAGGGCAGGGTACTGCCGATCACTGCGCCGGATACCACTCCGAAAATCCAGTAAAGGTGGTCGAGCATGGCAACTCCCAAACAGAAATCCAACGGATTTTCGCCTGCCGGGACCCGCTTGTCATCGACTTCAAGGGCGTAGGTTTCATCGGTCAGGCTCCAGATCAGATAGAGTCGTTTCCACAGCGGCAGAGGTCGGAACTTTTCAATCAGGGAAAAACCGTACATGGCGTAGCGGACATTCAGACAGAAGGTCAGCAGCGCCACCTGGGCAAAGGGAAGCATCGCTTCCGTCCAGTTGACCATGATGAACTGCAATGCTCCGGAAATATTGATGCCGCTGCTCAAAAATGCCCAGAATGGCAACGCCTGCAATTTTACGGTCCCGGCAAGCAGTATCCCCGCCGCCATTCCCATGGCAGTATAGCCCATGAGAACCGGCAGAGAACTGATAAATGCCGCTTTGAAAACTTTTTTCGTCATAGTGTGTCAGAGATGGGCAAGGCGCCGGAAGTTACCGGAGAAGATCAGATCGAGTTCCCCTTGAGCGAGGTTTTCAGAAAGTACCGCAGCGCGGTTCATCGCCGCGTTGCAGACCGGAAAGTCAGAACCGAAAAGGAAGCGTTCCGCTCCGAGCGTTTTTACTCCGTGTTTCAGCATGCCCCAGCGGAACAATCCGGTTCCGCAGAGATCGAGATGCAGATTCGGACGCTCTTTCATCAGTTCCAGTTTTTCGAGATAGGAAACTTTTTCGCCGGGGTGTGCCATGATGACGTTGAGTTTCGGGAAAAGTTCGGCAACTTTTGCCACATCCTGATTGGTCATCGGGTGGATATTCACCGGCAGTCCCAATTCGGCGGCAAGATCGTAGACCGGGAAAAGTTCTTCGATGGCGTAGGAGTTGGTTCCGGTGGTGTAGGGGACGATCTCGCCGAGCCAATGGAGGCGTCCGGTTTTGTAGTATTTTTCGATTTCAGCGCAGGACTCTTCCGGGAATGCCGCGTGGAAAATCAGACCGGGGATGAAGAAGTCAGGAAAGGTGTCGGCAAAACGGAAACATTCTGCGTTGCATTTTTTCATGCCTTCCGGAGAGGTTTTCCAGTTTTTGTGGATGAGCGAACCGCAGCAGAGGGTTATTCCGGCGGCTTTAAGCAGATCGACCATCTCTTGAGCGGTGGCGGGGGATTCGTACATGGCAATATTGTTTTCCGCTTCAAAGAAGGGATGGACATGAGCATCAACGCAAGTGAAATCGTACATTATAACCTCAAAGATATTAAACAGTGTTCCGTTAAACGGTTTTTCCGGATTATCGCATCCGCCTAATATAACGTTGAGTTGTATTTTTTTCAAGCAGTTTTTATTGTGCAGGAGTTGAATTGAAACGCAAATGAGGTTATATTTTCAAGAAAGCATTTGTAACGTAATAAAATTATGGAGAATTGACAATATGGCTATCGAAAAAAATTGTATTCCGGCGATCGACTGGAAACGTGCCGATCTGTTGATTGAACTTGCTCTGGAAGAAGACCTGGGCGATGCCAAAGATACCACTACTTTATCCGTAGTCCCGGAATCCGCGGTCAGCCGCGCTGTGTTGCTGTGCAAAGAGGATTCCATGATCCTTGCCGGTTTGGATATCGCCCGCCGGGTGTTTGAAAAAGTCGACCCCTCTCTCGTGTTCACTCCGTTCAAAAAAGATGGTGATCGTTGTGTCCGCGGCGAATTCATCGCGGAGATATCCGGTTCGGCGCGCGGTATCATCACCGCTGAACGTACTGCGCTCAACTTCCTGCAGCGCATGTGCGGGGTCGCCACCATGTCCCGGCGTTACGCCGATGCCCTCAAGGACAGCAATTGCGTCGTTCTGGATACCCGCAAAACCACCCCCGGCTTCCGCAATCTGGAAAAATACGCGGTTGCGGTCGGCGGTGCCACCAACCATCGTATCGGTCTGTTTGACCGGATCATGATCAAAGACAACCACCGGGAACTCGCCGCTCTGGAAGGCGATGGCGCCATCACCCGCGCTGTTGCCCGTGCCCGCAAAGCCTATCCCGAATTGGAGATCGAGGTCGAAACCGATACCCTCGATGAAGTCCGGGAAGCTGCGGAAAGCGGCGCCGAATACATCATGCTCGACAACATGTCCGATGAGATGATGAAAGAGGCGGTCGCTATCGTCAACGGCAGAGCCCAACTGGAGGCTTCCGGCGGTATCACTCTGGAACGTTTGCCGCGCATCGGCAAAATCGGCGTTGACTTCGTTTCCTCCGGCGCGCTGACCCACTCGGTGAAATCGATGGATATTTCGCTGGATATCGAGGTGGTGAGATGATCGGACGTCTGTCCGGAATTTTATTGGAAAGGGATTTTTCCAGCTGTCTGATCGATGTCAACGGAGTCGGTTACGAAGTTGCCATACCGCTTTCGACTTTTGACAAATTGCCGCTGGAGAATGAACGGGTTTCTCTCTTTATCCACACCCAGGTAAGAGAGGATGCGATCACGCTTTTCGGATTTTATTCCGGTGAAGAGCGGGAACTTTTCCGTAAACTCATCGATGTTTCCGGTATTGGCGGTAAATTGGCGCTCAACGTATTGAGTTCGATGCCGGTGTCCGGATTCTGTGCCGCGATCGATGCCGGTGACGTCAAGGCGTTGAGCCGGATAAGCGGCATCGGCAAGCGCACTGCTGAACGTTTGCTCGTTGAGTTGAAAGGCAGGATCGGTTCAAGCGTGATTACTGCCTCTGCCGGAAATCACAGCGGCGAAGTCGCCGATGCCTGTTCCGCACTTGAACAGCTCGGTTTCAAACGGGATGCCGTCAGTAAGGTCATTAATGCGCTGGTAAGTGAACTTCCTGAAAACGAATGTACTGCTGAAAATTTGCTCCGCAAGGCTCTCGGCAGATTGAATTCAATAAAATAATTTTTGTAAATTCGGAGAAAAATAATGAGAGAAAAATGGGGAAGCCGTTGGGGCTTTATTTTTGCGGTGGCAGGTTCTGCTGTCGGACTCGGTAACATTTGGAAATTTCCGTATGTCTGCGGTATGAATGGCGGCGGCGCGTTTGTGCTGCTCTATCTGCTGTGTGTACTTCTGGTCGGATTCCCGCTTTTGCTTGCGGAGTTGACTCTGGGACGTGCTGCGCAGAGCAGTTCAGTCGGTGTTTTCGGGAAACTTACCAAAGTCCGGACACTGTTTTCGGATTGTGTCGGTGCGCTTCTGGTCATCGGCGGCAGTTCGCTGCTGCTTTTCGGCAAATATGGTTATGGCAGTTGTGTACTGATCGCCGGAATCGCGTTTCTGGCTCTGGGGTGGCGCACTCTCGGTTACATCAGCGGAGTGATCATCCCGATTGTCATTACCGGTTACTACGGTGTTATCGGTGGCTGGACTTTGCTCTATATGGGTAAATCGTTCATGGGACAGCTCAACTTCTCCGATCCGGCCGGTGCCGGCGCGGCGATGAAACCGATCGCAGAAGCATCCGGCAATATGATGTGGCCGGTGTTGGGTTGCACGGTGTTGTTCATGGCGTTGTGTGCGGCGGTCTGTTTTTCCGGTGTCCGCAAGGGTATTGAGCGGTGGTCGAAGGTTCTGATGCCGTTGCTTTTTGCTCTGTTGGTCGTGCTTATTTTGCGTGGTATTTCTCTGCCCGGTGCAGAAAAAGGTCTGAAGTTTTTCCTGTCGCCTGACTTCTCCAAACTTTCTGCGAACAGCGTTATTGCGGCAATGGGACACTCCTTTTTCTCCTTGAGCCTCGGTATGGGTATCGTGCTTACCTACGGCAGTTATCTGGATAAAAAAGAGAATATCGTCAAATCGGCAGTCAGCGTCCTGGCACTGGATACCATGGCGGCGATGATGGCTGGACTGGCGATTTTCCCGGCGGTCTTTGCCATGGGCTTCAAAGAGACCAGCGGTCCGGTTCTGATTTATGAGATCCTGCCTGCGGCATTCAACCATCTGCCTGCCGGATGGGTGTGGAACGGACTTTTCTTTATGATGATCGCGGTTGCCGCATTTACCAGTGAGATGAGTTTGCTGGAGCCGCCGACTCAGGTGCTGGTCGATGAATTCAAGATGAAACGGCGTAACGCGGTGACTCTGGTCGCGGTGATCTGTATTGCGTTGGGCGTGGTTTGTTCGCTGTCGATGAGCAACTGGGATCGTCTACCGGAAATCCGGGATTTCCTGTTGACTGTTTGGGACGGCAGTATCTCCCCGTCGCTTTTCCTTACTCTGGACAACTTCAGCTGTAACTGGCTGCTGCCGCTGTGCGGATTTATGCTTTCCATTTATATCGGGTGGATCTGGGGTGCCCGCAAGGCTCTCAAAGAGATGCGTATCGGAACCAAAGGCGGAGTCAACGGCAATTTGTGGTTGATCATTGCCGGTATCCGGGATACTGCCGGTTCCGGAGGCCGCAAGGTGAGTTTGTTTTCGCTGGCAGTGTTGTGGGGCTTCTTTGTCCGCTTCATCACTCCGGCGATGGTGTTTGCCGCATTCCTCAATGCTGTCGGACTTTGAAATTTATTGATTGGTTGAAACGATGAAATATATTGGCGCTCATGTATCGATTTCCGGCGGAGTGGAAAATGCTCCGATCAATGCTGCCGCGCTTGGTGCCACTGCGTTTGCGCTGTTCACCAAGAATCAGCGGCAGTGGAGCGCGCCCGGATATTCCGCTGAACAGATCGCGGCATTCAAAGAAAATTGCCGCAAGTTCAATTACACTCCGGCGCAGATACTGCCTCATGACAGTTATCTGATTAATCTCGGACAGCCCGACAAAGAAAAGCGCGATAAAGCGCTCGCCGCGTTTGTCGACGAATTGAAACGCTGTCATCAACTCGGTCTTGACCGGTTGAATTTCCACCCCGGCAGTACCTTGAAACTGGTCAGCGAAAGTGACGGATGCCGGATCATCGGTGAAACCGTCCGCGTTGCGCTGGATGAGGTTCCGGAGGTGACTGCGGTCTTTGAAAATACCGCCGGTCAGGGAAGCAATCTCGGTTACTCCTTCGATCAGCTGGCGTTGATGATGGAAACGGTCGACCGCCCGGAGCGGGTCGGCGTTTGTCTTGACACCTGTCATGCTTTCGCAGCCGGTTATGATCTGGCTTCGGAAGAGGGATTTGAACGGACTTTCGCCGAATTTGATTCAAAGATCGGCTTCAAATATTTGCGTGGGATGCACCTCAACGATGCCAAGGGTGTGCTGGGGCAGAAACTTGACCGGCATGATTCTCTGGGCAAAGGCAATCTCGGATTTCCGGTTTTTGAACGGATAGTCCGCGACCCGCGCTTTGACAACATCCCGCTCATTCTGGAAACGCCCGATGAAACGATTTGGCGTCAGGAGATCGAAACACTTCAAAAATTGTCGAATTGATTCACCGATCCCAAGGTAGTGTATGGCAGGAGTTGAACAACAACAGAATTTGCGCCACGCAATCGAACAGACCGCCGTGCTTTCTCAGCAGCAGCAGCGCGGTCTGGAACTGCTTGCAATGCCGCAGCTGAAACTGGATGATGCCATACAGCAGGAGTTGACGCAAAATCCGTTGCTTGAAGCGGTCCTGCCCGATATTTTTGATGTGGTTCCGGAGGAAAGTTCCGGCAGTGCACCCAAGTCAGATGACGATGATTATGAAGATGGCTTCGAAGTACAGCTTGCCCGTCAGGAAGACTGGATCAATGATCTGCCGGCAGCGCCGTTTTTCGGGGAAGATCATAAACTTGAGTTTCTGAACAATCTCCCCGCACCGAAACTTACACTGCGCGATATCCTGCTTGCCGAAGCGGAGAATGCTGATATTCCGGAAAAATTGCAGATCCCGGTCTTTGAGGTCATCTCTTCGCTCGACCCCAACGGTTTTCTGACCGTTCCGCTGGCAGATTTGATCATGTCCATGCCGGACGATTCTGAAATCGATATCGACGATATCAAGGCGGCATTGGAACTCATCCGTCAACTTGCCCCTTCGGAAATATGGATCGGCTACCGCAGTGATTTCTTTAAGCAGCACCTGGCGGAAGCAGGAAAACTTACTCCGGAATTCAGCCGCTTGTGCGATGAGTTGGAACATCTCCCTGAAGGTGTCAACGGAGCGGTTCTGAAAAAACAATTGCTCCCGGAACTCGCCGCCAAACTGGATGTCCCGCTTGACGAAGTGGAGAAGATGCTTGAGGTCATCCAGACCATCAAGGTCAATCATCTGCAGGAATTTGAACCTGCGGACAGTGTCGCGGTCTATCCCGATCTGGAGATAGTCGGTTTGCCGGATGGCAGTTTTGCCGCAAGGGTGATGTATGAAACAGAACGACGCGTCATCGTTTCTCCGGTCTATGAAAATATGGCTCAGGACAAAAATCTTTCTCCGGAGGATAAAGCGTTGTTTGATGAATTTCTTCCCCGCGCCAGAAACTTTATCCATTCTTTGAAAATGCGGGAGTCCACTTTGCAGCGGCTCGGTGATCTGATCGCTGACCGGCAGAAAGATTTTTTCCGTCATGGGATTTCCGGATTGAAAAGTTTCAGCCAGAGCAAAGCCGCCGAATTGCTGGGCTTCAATGTCAGTACCGTTTCCCGGGCGGTTGAGGATAAGTATGTCCGTACACCGCGCGGGATGTTCCCGTTGGAGTTTTTCTTCCCCGGCGGCGCCGGAAGTTCCGCTTCCGGAGATCGTTCCCGCGAGGCGGTCATGGAGGATATCAGGTCTATTATTGATAATGAAAATCCGGCTCTGCCGCTTTCCGATGACCGGATATCTGAAATGCTCCGCGAAGAAGGCGTGCAGATATCCCGCCGTACCGTTGCCAAATACCGGGAAATGCTGGGCATCCCCGGGGCTTTCGACCGGAAAAAAGTCAGAGTTTGATAATATTGTTGACCGCCATGAAGATGCCGGCGATAATCAATGTCGCGTAGACTCCGACTTTGAAGTGGTGTTCGCTGACTTTGTTATGCAGGTAATCGCCAAGCAGTACTCCGGCAAGCATGACCGGGAATCCCCAAAGCAAATGAGTGCCGAGCGTGCAGTTCCACAATTCGCCCGATACTCCCCAGTTCAGCAGCCGGACGCTGTTCATACTCAACCATAACAGACTCAATGTCACCCGGAATACCCGTTTGTCCGGAAGCGCCTTTGAGGAGTAGATCACCACAAAAGGTCCCCCGGTGCCGAATGCCCCCTGAATGATGCCTCCGGCAAAGAGCAGGGCGCGCATCAAAAAATTCCGGGCGGCAACTTGAGATGCAGAGGACGGTTCCGGATTTTTCAGCGTGGCGATCTCACCCCGGATGCCGGTGGCGATCATAAAAGTTCCCAGTAAAATGCAGAGGATCCCGCTCGGCATTTTATCGAAGAGCCAGATGCCGACGGGCATGCCCAGCCCCGCCCACAGGACGATAAAAAGAAACTCTTTCCAGACGATATGTTTCCAGGAACGGGCGACGATGTAAAGCGCCATTCCCCAACTCAGTACGCAGAGCAGTTGTACGGCGCTGCGCAGACCGAGCGTGACATTGAGAAAGGGCAGGGCAAGGACGGTACTGCCGAATCCGGTGATTCCTTCCAGAGTGTGGGTGATGAAAATTACGGCCGCAGATAAGAAAGAGTTCATTTGTTTTCCTTGAAAATCACTGTTGGTAATTCATATAATATACTATTGACGCAGAAAAAATACAAATCATCTGTTTCGGGATTTGCATTTGATAAAAAGACAGTTTATATTAGAAACAGCATGGAAAATCTGTCGCTTGAAAAATTTCTTTTCTGAAAAGGAGGTATCCAGATGAAAAAAATGATTTTGTCAATTGCAATGGGCGTTCTGGTATTCGCCGGATGTGCCACCGTCAAAAATTGCGGAACCGGAAAAACTTGCCCCCAAAAAGCCGAATGCTCCAGAGCTTGTGCCAAAGCCAGGGCAAAGTGTCCCTTTGTCGGTAAGTGGGAATTCTTTGTCGATCAGAACAACAAATTGGTCGCCCTGCCGGTAGATCCCCAGCCGCAATTGGAATTGTGCCCGAAAGGTGTCATGCGTTTCCATTATGCCCAAGAGGGCAAAAAGGCTGTTCTCGAAGGCAAATGGAAAGTTAAAGATAATGTGCTGACGATCAGTAACCGGGAGGCTGACAAAGTTCAACGTTATACCCTGACGTCCAATGATACGGCAGTTTTTGTGGTCGGTGCCAACGACCGTCTGCCGGAAAATACCCGGGTGGTTATCCGCAAGATCAAATAAGCATGATCGCGTTTTTACAGAAAACAGGCTGTCCGAGGGACAGCCTGTTTTGCTGTAAGTGACTTGAAATTTTGAGTTAAAGGTGTATATTATGAATATATACTGTTTAACAAAATCAAGGATATATCACACAGAGTATGGATACCGAAAATATTGACGGCGGCGACGGTCGCCCTCCGGGGTGTACCGGAAAAGTAGCTGTTTCTATTTACCGTTATTTCCCGCACGGCGGATTACAGAAGGATATGATGAATGCTGTAATGGCGCTCCGGAGCAGGAATGTTGATGTAACTATCTTTTGCATGTCTTGGGAAGCCCCGGAAATTCCGGAAAATGTCACCGTCCGCCGGGTGAGGGTTTCCGGAGCAACCAGTGCCCGCAGAGCGCACAAGTTCGATCTCGCATTGACCCGGATGCTCAAAAGGCGCAATTTCGATCTTCACTTGAGTTTCAATAAAGTTGCTTCGGCGGATTGTCACTTTGTCGATGATCTTCCCTTTGCCCGGAGCGATTACAAGACTCCCTGGTGGCGGCGGGTGTTTTCATCGCGCTGGCGGATCTATTCAAGGATGGAACGGCAGGTTTTCAGCGGCAGTTCGGATTCTCTGATCTTCTGCCTGGGGGAAAATCAGAAGCGTTACTATCGGGCGATCTATTCCACTCCGAACGAACGTTTTCATTTATTGCCGCCCGGAATCGATGATATCTTTTGCGATGCCATGAAGTTCCGGGAGGAACGCCGCGAAGTCACCCGGCAGGAGTTGGGTATCGCAGATGATGAACGGGCGCTCTTTATGGTCGGTTCCGCATTTTACGCCAAAGGCGCTGACCGGGCAATCGCCGCTCTGGCGGCACTGCCGGATGCGGTCGCGGCGAAGACAAAACTTTTCATTGTCGGCAGTAACGATGAAGAACGTTTCCGCTCATTTGCCAAACGCTGCGGGATCGATGACCGGGTCTTTTTTCTCGGAGCGCGCAACGATGTGCCGCATCTGATGGCGGCGGCAGATCTGCTGATCCATCCGGCGCGCAGTGAGGCGTCCGGGATCGTTTTGCTGGAAGCACTTTGTTGTGGTACTCCGGTGCTTTGTTCCGGCAACTGCGGTTATGCGCATTATGTGCATGAGGCCGGTTGCGTGGTATTGCTCCGTCCTTTCCGGCAGAGCCACTTGAACCGGGCGCTGAAACTGATTCTGACGGTTCCGGGAAATCTGGAGGAACTTCAGCAATCGGTGATTGATGCCGGATTCCGCAGTGATCAATTCCGGCGCAGCGATGTCATAGCCGATGTTATTGTGAAAAAACTTTCTCTGTCCTGAAAAAGGTCAGAAGCGGATGATCTCCGACTCTTTCAACGCATCCGGAATGGTTGAGGCAAAGGTGAAAAAACTTTGATCGGCACCGGAAATGGTTTCCAGAAAGAGCTGGAGATTTTTTTCATCCAGTTCACCGGTGATGTCATCCGCCAACACCGCGACCGGAGCCGGGGTCTCCTGCCGGAACAGTTTGAACTGGGCAAGTTTCATCAGCAGTGATATCAAGCGCAACTGCCCGGTCGAACCGAAGTTTCGCAGTGGTTTGCCGTCAAAAATTATTTCAAATTCATCCAATTGAATACCGGTCAATGTGCAGCTGCGCCGCAGTTCGCTTGCCTTGCGGGAATGGAGCAATTTCAGGAATTCTTCCGGGGAATCGGGGGTGTCGGTCTTGTAATTGAGTTCAATACTGCCCCGGCTGTCCAGCAGAGTATTTACATTGTCTGCCAATTTTTCTGCATAGAAACGGCGCCTCCGGGCGATACACGGGGCTTGTTCTGCCAACTCTTCATCAAAGGCGTTGACCAGTTTGAGATTTTGTTTCAGGGCGCGGTTGCGCTGGAGCAGGGCTCTGGTGTAACGGGAGAGGCGCTGGAGATATTCCGGTTCGACAGTGGAGATCAGGATATCAAAAAATTTTCTCCGGCACCCGGAACTGCCGCCGGTGATCATCCGGTCTTCCGGTGAAAAAACGACGCAGTGGAACTCTCTGATGAATTCACTGGAACGGCGTATCGCCGCCTTGCCGATAAACAACTCCCGCTGACCGGAAAGGCTTTCCCTGACCCGGATCTTTTCTCTGCCGTGGGCAGTCCGGATGGTGGCGCCGAGAGTGAAACTTTTTGCACCCAGCCGGATCAATTCGCGGGTAGGGGCATTGCGGAAAGAACGGAGCAGACTCAGGAAAGCGATGCTTTCCAGAGCGTTGCTTTTTCCGGTTCCGTTGGGGCCGTGAAATATTACCTGTTGATGCGAAAACGCCAATTCCCGGCAAGTGAAATTGCGGAAATCGGCGAGTTCAAGTTTTTCAATGACCACTTTTTATTACTTTTTACGCAGCGGCATGATGATGTAGACGAAACCTTCTCCGGCTTCGATGGCGACCGGAGCCAGCGGGTCGTTGAGTTTGATCTTGACCGTTTCCGCATCGGTGTTGCGGAGCGGATCGGAGAGGAATACCGGGTTGAAGGAAACTTCAAACGGTTCGCCGTCATAAACTGCTTCGATCAAATCGGTACCTTCACCGACTTCGGCGCTGGAACCCTGCAGGAACAACTGATTGTTTTCAAAGCGGAGGATGATGAAACCGGTGGCAACCGAGAGCATCAGCGCGACGGTTTCAATCTTGCTGCGCAGAACCTGAACCGGAACTTCGACTTCCTGTTTGAACTGGGCGGGGACGACCGCGCGGTAGTTGGGGAAGCTGCCTTCGATCAGCTTGGTGGTGAGGGTGAATCCGGCGGCGGAGAAGCAGCAGAGTTTTTCACCGAAGTCGATTGCGACTTCTTCTTCACCGTCGAGCAGGCGGCGGAGTTCAGCCATAGCCTTGAGGGGGACGATGGCATCGCCTTCGGCGGAGAGATTTTCGACGACACTTTCCTGCATCGCCATACGCTTGCCGTCGGTGGCAACGAGAGTTACCTTTTCATCTTTCATGCTGACCAGGATACCAGTCAGGACTTTGCGGGAGTCATCGGCGCTCACGGCGTAGGAGATGGAACCGATCATCCGTTTGAACTGATTCTGTTTGAATTTCGCCGAGCGGACAGTTTCAAATTCGGCGGCTTCGGGGAAGTCGGCGGCGGGGAGTCCGAGCAGGGTGAATTTCGCTGTGCCGCAGCAGATTTTGGCATGTTCCTGATCGTCGATGTCAAAGGAAACTTCCGGAGCGCCGAAACTGCCGATCAACTGGGTGAGTTTACGGGCGGGCAGAGTGGTGATGCCGTTTTCGCTGACTTCGGCTTCGACTTCGGTAGCAAGGCGCAGTTCCAAGTCGGTGGTGCAGAGTTTGAGTTTGCCCTCTTCAGCCTGGATGAGGACGTTGCTGAGCAGCGGAAGCATGGAATGCGAACCGATGATGCTGCCGACGCGCTGGAGCGCTTTCTGGAATTTTTCGCGGTTTACACTGAATTTCATCTTTTGTTTTCTCCTGTGTATAAATATTATCTAATATAAATATTACTTGTTACAAATATAATCCACATTTCCCGGATTTTCAAACTTTGACCGATAAAAATCACAAATTTTTTATCCGCCTGGTCAATCAAAAGAGAGCTGATAGAGTTCCGCTTTGAAACCGGAACAGAGGATGCCCGCCAACTCCGCCGCCATCGTGTCGGCTTTGGTGCTGCCGATCATCCGGTGGATGAAATCGAACATGTCGGGGATGGTCATCAGGCAGGGGGGAGTTTCTGTGGAGGCAAGTTTCGCGGCGATAGCGCTCCGGGCATCTTCCAGAATGGCGGAAGTTTCGTAGAGCGCCGGATAGAGTTCCAGTTCTGTAACCGGCGCCTGAAGTTCCCGGAACGAGGCGAACTTTTCCATAAAAAAGAAAAATCTGATACCCGGAAATACCGGAGATACCGCATTTATCCGCAGAATTCCGCATTTCATCAAATCTGCCGCATCCGGCGGCATCAGTGATACGATGTCCTGCCGGGTGAGGACGGTTCCGGAAACCGTATTGGCCGGATGGTTTTTCAGGTCGGCTTCGGCGGTTTCCCGCTCATAGTGGCGGGCGAGTTCCAGAACCAGATGCAGTGAAGCCAGTTCGATTTTCGCCAGCCGGAGCGCTTCGGCGCATTTTTCTGAAATTTTTTCCAGCCGCTCCTGCGAACAGCCCAGATGTACCGCGAGAAAGTCGCGCAGATTTTCCGGGGTTGCGGACAACTGCACCAACTGTTCGCATGCGGTGGTGTTGCGGAAAAGTTCTGCAGCTTTGGCAAATCCGCTGTTTTCGAGCAGACGGATGACTGCGGCATCGATTTCACCTGCGTTGAAGATCAACTCCGGACGGGGCGCCCGGCGCAGAGTGTATTCCAGTGCAAGGACGATGTCGTCGGAGATGTAACTTTCCTGTGCCATTCCGGCACTTTGAAATGCGGCGGCGATCCGGACTTGCAGGGCTTCCGGCTCAAAGGGGGAGATGCCCCCGTCGCTGTCTTTGAGGAGTATCGGATTTACAACAGTCTTGTACATGGAAACTTATTCAAATTTTTCAAGTTTGATGCCGGGGATCTTTTCCAGCCGGCGCAGAACCATTCCGGAATCATTGCGCCGGGCCCGGTAGCGGATGACCATTTTGACCCGGATGCCGTCGTTTTCCTTTTGGAATGAATAGTTTCCGGCAGAAAAACCTTTGGACGGCAGCAGAGCGATTATCTTACTCAATGAGTTTTCGCTTTTGGTGGAGAATGTCACATGCACGCTCCGGGAGATCAGTCCCAGATGCGCCGAACTCAAACGGAGCAGTTCAAAACAGATCAGCGCCAGAACCGTTGCCGCCATGCCGAGGACATACATTCCTCCGCCGATCGCCATACCGATCCCGGCGGCGACCCACAATCCGGCGGCGGTGGTCAATCCCTGGACAGTTTCTTTTCGGAAAATGATGATGCCGGCACCGAGAAAACCGATGCCGCTGACGATCTGTGCCGCCACCCGGCTGGGGTCGAATCTGCCGTAACCGATGACCGGCATCAGGTCACCGAAGCCGTGCTGGGAAACGATCATCATCAGCGCACTGCCCAGTGCCACGAGAAAGTGGGTTCGGATGCCGGCTTCTTTGGCACGCAGTTCCCGTTCGATACCGATACACGCTCCGAGCAGTCCGGCTGCGCAGAGACGGATGATGAAGTCAACTTCCGGAAATTCTGGAAAAATCATATTTTCAAACCTCATGTTTCAGTTGTATTATACCGGCAGATACTATACAGCCGGAAAAAATTTTTTCAAATCTTTTTGCAGAAATTTACTTGAAAAGTGCCTGCTTGCAGGCTAAATTTTATCCACTATGAATTATCTGGAACTTTATCAGGAGTGTTCCGCTGCTTTGAAAACGGCGGAGATCGAAAATTACCGGAATGAAGCGCGCTGGCTGGTTTTGGAGCCGTTTCAGCTTTCTGCCGGTGATTTGTATTCTGCCGCACCTGTGCCGCCGGAACAGATCGACCGGGTACGGCAATTGTGCGCCCGGCGCTGTCAGCACGAGCCGCTGCAGTACCTGCTCGGCAGTGCTCCATTCGGCGAACTTGAACTTGCGGTGACTCCGGCGGTACTCATTCCCCGGTGCGAAACGGTGATGCTGGCGGAATTCGTTTTGCAGCATTTGGCTCCCGGAGCATCTCTGCTCGACGTCGGCTGCGGAAGCGGGGCGATCGCTCTGCTCGCGGCATCCCGGCGTCCGGATATCCGCGTTACGGCGGTGGACAAAAGCCCGGAGGCGTTACGCGTGGCAGAACTCAATGCCCGCAGTTTGGATCTTGCCGCCGTGCCGGAATTTCTGGAAAGCGACCTGCTTTCGGCACTCGTTCACCGCCGTTTTGACGTGATCGTTGCCAATCTGCCCTACGTCACCTTTGATGAATACGCTGAACTTGCCCCGGATGTCCGGGAATATGAACCGCAGATGGCGTTGACTGCCGATGATAATGGTATGGCGCTGATCAGCCGCCTGATTGCCGATTCTCCGGAACACCTCAAGCCCGGTGGACTCCTTGCTCTGGAGATGTCGCCTCATCAGACCGCCCGGGCGGCTGACGAGATGAGCCGGTGCGGATTTGAAAATATTTCTGTTTTTGCCGATCAGTTCGGAAAAAAACGTTTTGTTGCCGGAGTATTGTAAAAGCACTTGAAATAAACCGGAGAACATGCTATATTCTCACCGGTGAATAATAAATCTGAACAACCAGGAGTTCTTTATGAATCGTGACTTGCCGGAAATGCCCCCGGTTATGATCCTGTGCGGCGGCCGGGGAACCCGTCTGCGGGAAGTGACCGAACTGCTCCCCAAACCGATGGTGCCGGTCGGAGGATTGCCGATAGTCTGGCACATCATGAAAAGTTATGCCGCATTCGGCTGTCGCCGTTTTATCCTCTGTCTGGGCTATAAGCGCGAAGAATTCGTCGACTTTTTTCTGAATTACCGCGCCCGCACTGCCGATATCACTCTCACTCTGGGCAATCAACCGCAGATGACCTTCCACGGCAGCGATGATGAATCCGATTGGCAGGTCACCCTTGCCGGAACCGGAGAAGATACCAAAACCGGCGGACGGGTTTTGAAAGCTGCCCGTTATCTTGCTCCGGAAGATAAAGAATTTTTCCTCACTTACGGCGACGGCGTTGCCAATATAAATATCGCGGAACTTTACCGTATGCATTTACAGAGCAATAAGTTGCTGACCATCAGTGCAGTTCATCCGGAGGGACGTTTCGGCGAACTGGCGCTGGAGGGCAATGCGGTGCAGAGTTTTTCGGAAAAACCCCTGCGCCGCAGCGGTTATATCAACGGCGGATTTATGGTCGTTGACCGCCGGGTGGTCGGAGGCTATCTGGAAAATCAGCCGGATCGCTTCTTTGAAGCCGAACCCATGGCAAAAATCGCTGCTGATGGTGAAATGCAGGCGTATTGCCATGAAGGTTTCTGGCAATGCATGGACAATCCGCGGGAATATACTTTGCTCAATGAGTTGTGGAACTCCGGCAATGCTCCGTGGACCGAATTCTGGGAATGACCCCGCTATGCAATTCGGCAATATTTATTCAGGAAAACGGGTGCTGGTCACCGGAGATACCGGATTCAAAGGTTCTGTTCTTGCCGGATGGCTGGCTGAACTCGGCGCGGAGGTCCTCGGAATCTCTCTTGAAGTTCAACCGGAATCCCATTACGCTTTTTTGAAAGAGCGCCCGTGGAAAACCGTTTTTTGCGATATCCGCAACCGCGAGATGCTGAAACGGCACATCGTTGATTTTTCTCCGGAAATCGTCTTTCATCTGGCGGCACAGCCGCTGGTGCGGTTGAGTTACGCTGAAAGTGCCGCGACCTTTGATACCAATGTCACCGGTACATTGAATCTTCTGGAAGCCGTCCGCGCCGTTCCGTCATGCCGGAGCGTAGTGGTCATCACCAGCGATAAGTGTTATGAAAACCGCGAAGATGGTATCCCCTGCAAGGAAACTGATCCGATGGGCGGTTTTGATCCGTACAGTGCTTCCAAAGGATGCGCTGAATTGCTGACCGGCTGTTATCAGCGCAGTTTCTTTGCAAATGGAAATACTCTGGTTGCCTCTGCCCGCGCCGGAAATGTCATCGGCGGCGGTGATTGGGCACCAGACCGTCTGATCCCTGATTTGATGCGTGCCGCTGCTTCCGGTAAAGAGGCGGTCTTGCGTAATCCGGAGGCATTGCGTCCGTGGCAGCATGTTTTTGAACCGCTTTCCGGATATCTGCTTCTGGGAGCCCGGCTCTATTACGGAGAACGGAGTTTTGTCGGCGGCTGGAATTTCGGCCCCGCTTCCGGTGAAGCGTGGAGTGTCCGGGCGGTTGCGGATAAATTGCAGGAATTCTGGCCGAAATTCCAATACCGGATCGAATGTGACCCCAAGGCGCCGCATGAAGCAAAACTGCTTCAACTGGATTGTGCCAAAAGCCGCGAATTTCTGGAATGGTCCGGCGTCTGGGATATTGAAAAAACTTTGAAAATGACTGCAATGTGGTATGCCCGGTGGTATGAGCAGCGGCAGATCGCCACTATGGATATGCTTCACGAATATATTTCAGATGCCGCCGCCAAAGGTTTGATATGGACAAAGTAAAAGCACTTCATGATGAGATAATCAGCAAGGTCAAAGAATATTACCGTTGCTGTTTCGGTGATAAAAAAGCATTTGAACCGGGGGTTGATAAAGTCAATTATGCCGGTCGGGTTTTTGATGAACAGGAGATGGCAAATCTGGTCGATTCCGCATTGGAATTCTGGCTCACCGCCGGACGTTATGCCAATATCTTTGAAAAACGTTTCGCGGAAATGCTCGGCGTTGAACACGCTCTGTTGGTGAATTCCGGTTCATCCGCCAATCTGCTTGCCTTCATGGCGCTGACCAGTCCGCTTCTGGGCGAACGGCGGATACTGCCCTGCGATGAGGTCATCACCGTGGCTTGCGGTTTCCCGACAACGGTGGCTCCCATCGTTCAGTACGGAGCGGTTCCGGTGTTTGTCGATGTGGATACGGCAACTGCCAATATCATCCCGGAACAACTGGAAACAGCTCTCTCAAAACGGACTAAAGCGGTAATGATCGCACACACTCTGGGGAATCCGTTTGATTTGCGCGCGGTATCTTCATTCTGCCGGAAACACGGACTCTTTCTCATTGAAGACAATTGCGATGCGCTGGGTTCGAAACTGGATGGCAGATTCACCGGCACCTGGGGCGATATCGGAACATCAAGTTTCTATCCGCCGCACCATTTGACCATGGGCGAGGGCGGGGCAGTCTACACCTCTGATCCATTGTTGTTCAAAATATTGAAATCCATGCGGGATTGGGGCAGGGACTGCCATTGTGATTCCGGCAGGGACAATGCCTGCGGCTGCCGTTTTAACGGACAGTTCGGGACATTGCCTTTCGGCTATGACCACAAATACGTTTACAGCCACTTCGGCTACAATCTCAAGGCGACTGAAATGCAGGCGGCGATCGGGGTCGCCCAGTTGGATAAACTGGAGGGCTTCACCGCCGCCCGCCGGGCTAATTTTGAATATCTCAAATCCAGATTGAATGATATTCCGGCTCTGCAGCTCTTTGAGGCTCTGCCGGGAGCGGAACCGTCATGGTTCGGATTTTTGATGACACTCAAGAGCGATTGCGGGTTTGACCGCAATGAATTTTCCAAATTTCTGGAGCAGAATAAGATCCAGACCCGCAACCTTTTTGCCGGAAATCTCACCCGTCATCCCTGCTTTGAATCCCTGGTGCCGGAGGTCGATTACCGGATCGCAGTGCCGTTGGTCAATACTGATATCATGATGAATAATTCCGTCTGGATCGGCGTTTATCCCGGCATGACGACGGAACATCTGGATTATATGGCAGAAAAAATAACGGAATTTTTCCGCAGAGGATGATTTTATGAAAACTTTGCCCGATCTTGAACCGCAACTTGTTTGGAAATATTTTGACCTGATTTGTTCCATCCCCCATCCCTCCGGTCACGAAGCGGCGCTTGCTGATAAACTTGCGGAAATTGCCGCCGGATACGGTTTGGGTGTCCGGCGCGATGATGCCGGAAATCTGCGGATCGACCGTAAGGCTTCGCCCGGTTTTGAAAACCGCCCGGCGATACTGCTTCAGGCACATTTGGATATGGTTCCGGTGGCAGATGATCCCGGATTTGATTTCCTGACCATGCCGATCTCCACCTGGATCGATGGCGATTGGCTCCGGGCAAAAGGAACTACTCTCGGCGCTGACAACGGTATCGGCGTGGCGTTGGCAATGGCGGCTCTTTGTGACCCTGATTTGAAGTGCGGCGCTCTGGCGGGAATATTCACCGTCGATGAAGAGGTCGGACTTACCGGTGCTTCGGCTCTGGCCGGAGAATTGCTTGAGGGAAAATATCTGCTCAATCTTGACGGCGGCCCTGACGGTGATGCCTGTATCGGCTGTGCCGGAGGCGGACGTACCGAATTCGATTTTGTACCGGAGTATGAAAGTGGAGTTGCCGGAGTTCCGGTGCAGATTTCTTTGAGCGGACTGCCGGGCGGACACTCCGGGATCTGTATTCATGAAAACCGGGGAAATGCGGTCAAGGCATTGAGTGATTTCATTTTGGAACACCCCGAAATCCGGTTGAGCGCTTTCAACGCCGGAGGTGCGGATAATGCCATTCCGGCTGAAGGAGTGGTTTCCGGTTGTTTCGATGGTGATTTTGAGGCATTGCGGCAATCTGCAGTGCTTGCCGGAGCCGTCTTGAGCCGGGAACTTGCGTGTGACGGAATAAAATTTACGGTGACTGCCGGTTCTGAAATGCCGAAAAAGGTTTGGAGTTGCGAATTCCAGCACCGCCTGCTGGTCGCCTTGAGCCTTGCGCCCAATGGTGTGCTGAAAATGGATGAACAGTTGAAGATCGTCCATACCAGTTCCAATCTGGCGGCGGTGTTCAGTGCAGACGGTTCTGTCAGAGTCCGGAGCAGTCAGCGCAGTCTGGATGATGAACAGCGGGAATTGGCGACCGGGATGCTTTCAACTCATTTTGCCTCTTTCGGCGCTTCGGCAACGGTCGGCAACTGCTATCCGGGATGGAAACCGCAGCAGGATAGCAAACTGGTGCAACTGTGTGCTGATCTCTGGGAGAAGCGTTCCGGTCAGCCGATGAGTTTGCGCGCCATCCATGCCGGACTGGAAACCGGAGCATTCTGCAAAAAGAATCCGGATTTGGAATTGATCTCCATCGGCCCGGAAGCTCATGGCTGTCATACGCCGGCAGAGCATCTGTCGATCACTTCGACCAAACGCTTCTACGATTACCTGCTTGAAGTGATTACTGTGCTGGACTGACTTGAAATTAATTCAAATTATGTTATATTATTAATTTATGGCGTCCTGGAAATGTTTCCGGATGTCGGATGTTTTACAACCGTTATATTTCAGCAAGTATACCAGAAACCGACCAAGTAAAAGTAATATTTGCAATACCATAGGTGAAATGTACCCGGGGGGTGTCGTCTGTACATCTGCCGGACGTTCTCAGGCATGGTGTTGCAGGCTCTTGGTCGGGCCTCTGGTATATGTCGGAGGCGTTCGGTTTTTTTATGCCTTGATGTGCTGGAAAAACGATAATTTACCGAGGTGAGATATGGATTTCCCGACAGAACCGCGAGATGTGGTTTTTGTGTTGTTTGAAGAACTCAAAGTGTCAGCCGGTTTTGCCGGGGCGATGGCGGAGTGGCTCGGTTTTCCTGACGGAGAGATTGAAAAATTTTCTGCTGAATTGCTTTCCCGCTGTTACGGAAATGCTGAAATATTATTCAGTTGTCTGATTGAAAAAAAGCATCAT
Organism: Lentisphaerota bacterium; assembly: GCA_015061805.1. Classification (GTDB taxonomy): domain Bacteria; phylum Verrucomicrobiota; class Lentisphaeria; order Victivallales; family Victivallaceae; genus UBA1784. Next base: position 70,821 of record SUVV01000008.1, read on the forward strand.
ATTGCCCTTTTGAATATCGTTTTTGATAAATTGATATTCCCGGAGGAGTGCCGATGCCGGCAGTTGAAAAAAATATACCGGCAATATTCAACCGATATCAAATGCGCTCTTATCGTTTCCTCCCGTACCATGCAGAGTCACCGTTTCGGCGATCACTGGTGCCGGGTGTTTTCCTGTGATATGCTGCGGGATTATTTTCTGTCCGAGGGGTCGTCCAGAGGAAAATTTATCGGCGGTATGCTTTCTGATATCCGGCGCGGATTTTCCGGAGGTGACTGCCCGGACATCGTCATGATGTGAATGAAACATACCCCCCCATCTGATTTCAGGATATAAAAAAGAAGCTGCAGCAAAAAATTTTGCCACAGCTTCTTTGTTTTTTCAGTGGTCACTGTTTGTTTTCGTTCGCCTTTTCCTGTTCGGCGACTTTGTCGCGGTCGACCAGCGAAACCTGACCTTCCACCCAGCCGTCATCCAGCGGGTTTTCCACCCGGTTGGCGAGGTCGACGAAAAGCCGGCGCAAATCGCGGATACCGCCCCAGAGGAACCAGACCGTGGAAATCAAGCCGGTGGTAACGCCCACAACGGCGATGGTGATGAAGAAGTAGATTTCCCACGCTCTGACCGAGAGCGGTGAAATGGCGTTCCAGATCGCAACACCGACAAAAGCGATGACGAACTGCCAGACGATTGCGTAACCGAACACGCTCCATGCGATAATGCGGTCGCCTTTGGTGTATTCCGGAGAAATACCGACCAGACGCGCGATAATGCTCTTTTTGGCAGCCGGAGCGGCACTCTTTTCGTCGGCATACTGTCCGCGGTGGAGCAGACGGTCGAGGTTGTAAGTTGCCCGGCGTCCGGCAAATGAACCGATCACATAAGCGGTAATACCGATTATCATTGCGATAAAGGATATTTCATAACTGTTGATCGGGAACTTGTCCGCAGACATTTCCCAGACCACCAGCGGTGAACAGAGCGAGGTGACAAATTTGAAGATGGCATCGACCCCGTTGAGCAATCCGTGGGATTCCAGGAAGGGATAGATCGTACTCGACCAGGTGCGCTGGCAGAAAAATCCGCCGCAGGCCGTTCCGGAGCCGAGTATGAGCGCGGAATATGCACCTCTGGTGTTACCCCACTTGGTGTAAAGTCCGCCGATGATGATCGGCCCTGCCGCACCCTGCCATAACGCGCAGGTGATGTTGATGAACATTGTGATATAATCCAGCTGTGCCAGGAAGAAGGAGGCGGCAAAGAAAAATCCGGCGATCAGGATCGACATCCCGCGCAGCCACATCAGATGTTCTTTCTTTTCAAACGGCTTACTGCGCAACGGCATGACCACATCCTGCACCAGGGTACTTGCCGCATTGAAAATACGGCTGTCATCGGTGGAGAGCAGCAGCATCAGCATCAGCAGCAGGAACGTTCCGAAGATTCCCGGCGGCAGTTCCTTGCTCAAAATAACCGGCGCCATCACCTGGTAGTAAAGGGTGCGGAATTCCTGGAAAATAGCGTTGTTTTCGCCGCGGATGCCGGACTGTTCCTCTTGGGAAAGCGTCTTGCCGGCGGCATTGATGCGGTTTTCTGCATCATCGATCAGTGTTTTGCGGACGGCTTCAAAGTAGGCGGTGTCGGCGTTGTGCTTGCGCGAATAGCGGCCTTCCGGAAGTTCTGTCGGAATTTTGCTTATCGCATCATTTGCCTGCTTGCGGACCGCCGGGTCGGCGATGAGTTCGGTGGAGATGCGGCTGACCAGTTCCTGACGGATGACCCGTGATTTGGCTGCGAAGGGTTTGCCCTGCATGATGGTGATGACAAAGAGGGCGATCATCGACATCATGATCGTACTGAAACCGATTCGCCAGGCGCCGAGAATACCCGCCATTTTCTGTTCATGCGGAGTCTTGCCGGAACCGGAGGTGTCGTTTCCGATCCACGCCCCTCGGTTGAGGATGCGGCTGGTGATCAGCACGATGAGCGCGAACAAATTGAAGTCACGCAAAGAGTGAATGTCGTTGGGGTTGATGAAACTTTCTCCGGCGACCCGGTTGACCAGTACCGGAGTGATATCGTTGCTCCAGGAGAGTTCACTCAAGACAAAGCAGGTGATGATAACGAATATGGGATAACTCATCAAGCCCTGCAGAGCATCCGTTACCAGCAGCGAAATACGTCCGCCCGGCCAGATCAGCATCAGAGCCAGCACCAGAAGCAGCAGCATCGTAACCGGGAAGGTCTGTAATTCAATGCCGCAGACGGTAAAACTCATCGGAATTCCCAGCATGTAGATAAAGAAACGTGCCGCGACAGCAGGGCCGATGGTGTTCGCCATCGCTTCGGAAACGGTACGCAGCGCCGCCGCTACGATACGGAATGAGCGGCTGTAGCGCATTTCCAGAAACTGTCCCAGCGACAGACTTCGGGTCTGGCGGTAACGGTAGAGAACAAATCCGGTCAGTGACAGAAAAATCGTCACCGGTATCAGCAGGTTGTTCCAGAAGGTGATGCCGAGTCCGCTCTGGTATTGGGATTCGACCAGCGAGATCACGGTTATCACCGAAAGCGCCGCTGACATATCTCCTACCGAGATCACATAACGTCCGGCGACTCGTCCCGCCGCCAGAAAGTCTGCCACGCTTCGCACATAACGGCGCGAATAGAAGGCGATACCGAATACCGCCAACAAAGGTACTGCTACAATAACACAGTCAAGCCAATGCATATATTTTACCCCACGCTCCTTTATTATTTATCTGTTTGTTTATTTACATTTATTGAAACAACACTGAAGACCGGCGGCACTTTGCCGTCGATATAGTTGCCTTTGACGGTGATCAGTTTGCCGCTGTCAGCGGATTGGGTCAACTGCTCCTGAAGTTCCGGATTAGTTCCGGTGACAAAGGCCTGATTTTTTCCATCGGGAGAATCCAGAAATGCAAGAGACGTTTCCGGAGTTTTGGCAAACTTCCATTTGACCACGACACCGGTGAGGGTGATGGCGGCTGCCGGTTTCACTTCGGCAGGGAGGGATTTGACTTCTGCGTTTCCGGTTTTTCCGGGAACTGCTTTTGCTTCAACTTTTGCTTCCGGAGCCGGGACAGCCGGAGCGGGGACTTCGCTTTTTGCTTCTCCGGCTTTGGCTTCCGGGGCTGGGATGGCTTGGGTTTCAACTTTGATATCTTCGGATTTTACCGCACCCTGCGGCAAACCTTTTTCGTTGAATTTACTGCGGTCAAAGGTGACGCAGATGGCGGCGACGTAGACTTTGAGATTGGCAGGGGGGACGATCCTCACCCAGCCGTTACGCCGTTCCGGGAGGCGTTTGACGATGCTTCCGGCTCCGAGAAGGCCGTAACTCGGCGCGGTGGAATCCATCCGGGAACGCATGTTGAGTTCGCCGGTAAGTTTTCCTTCGGCATCGATCCGGGCTTCTGAAACATATATTTTCAGTGTTTCGGGCGCCTTGATCTCCAGCCAGTTTTCGGCGATGCGCAGGATTTCCACCTCCTGCTCCGGTTTCAAGCGTCCGGTAACCGGGTGGCGCAGACCGGGGCCGAGCCGGACATTGAGAAAGTCGGAAACGTTGACTTTCCCTTTTACCGACGGCGTTTCCGGGAAAGGTGTTTCTGCCCAAAGAGGAGAACTTATGGCGGCTAACAACAGTAAAAACAGTTTTTTCATAACACTTATCCTTGAATTTTTTTTGAATGCAATATACATTTAACAAACGTTAATGTAGCATTGTTTTTACTGTGGTGCAAATGAAAAACAAAAAAAAATATGATTGCGGTGCTTTTTTAAGTGATTTTATTGCAACATTGAGAAATGAAAAGGCGGCTTCGGAACACACCGTCGCAGCATATTATTCCGGCTGTGTTGAATTCGCGGTAAAGGTGCGTAATGCTGATGCGATGTTCAATGATTGGCAGAGTGTTGACCGTGATGAGGCAAAATCTTTCATTGCGGCACTTTATGATTCCGGAAACAGCAAGCGTTCCATTGCCCGGAAACTTTCTTCGCTCCGCAGTTTTTTCCGGCATCTCTGCCAGAGGGGAGTTGCTTCCGCGAATCCATTTGAAGGATTACCGCAGATGAAATTGGACAAACCTCTGCCCAAAGTTATGAATATCAATCAGGTCGATAATTTGATCAATGCGGTCTCTGCCGTTTGGGCAGATGCGATCGTTTCCGGACGGGTACGCACCGAAGCCGGTGCGGAATTCTCCTGCGCCCGCGACAAAGCTATGATCGAAGTCATCTACTCCGGCGGTTTGCGTATCAGCGAAGCGGTCAATATCGATCTTGGAGATATCGATATCACCAATGGCGTGGTCAAGGTCAGGGGAAAGGGTAAAAAAGAACGTCTGGCAGCGCTTGGCACTCCGGCGGTGCGGGCGCTCCGGGAATATCTCAACTTGCGCCGCGAGTTCGGTCTGGGCGGCCGGGAACGCAATTCTCCTTTGTTTCTCAACCAGTCCGGTTCCCGGATCACTCCGCGTTCGTTTCAGCGGGATTTGAAAAATTATCTGCTCTGTGCCGGTTTGCCGCCGGATTTTACACCGCACAAACTGCGCCATTCTTTTGCCACTCATCTGCTCGATGCCGGTGCCGATCTGCGGAGTGTGCAGGAGATGCTTGGCCATGAAAATTTGAGTACGACCCAGATCTACACCCATGTCAGCGCCGAGCGGCTCCGCAATGTCTATCAGAAATCTCATCCGTTGGCAGGTAAGAAACGATGAAATTCGACCTTTTGAATTCAACTGCGTTCAGTCATCTGCCGGTTTTTTCTCAACTGCCGCAAATCACTGAAGCGGTCGTGAAATCGCGGGGATGTATCATCCATGCCGCCCCCGGTGCAGGTAAGACCATGCTGGTTCCGGCGGCGCTGAAAGCGGCTCTGCCGGGCAAAATTCTGCTGATGGAACCCCGCCGGGTCGCTGCCAAAAGTGCGGCAGCCGGTATCGCCGCCATGCAGAAGTGGCACCTGGGAAATGAGGTGGGATTCAAGGTGCGCGGTGAAAATCTCTGTTCAAAAGAGACCGGCATCGTTTCCGCCACCTGCGGAATGGTTCTCAATATGCTCCGGAGTGACCCGGAACTTTCCGGTTTCGATGCCGTGATATTCGATGAATTTCACGAACGCGGTGCGGAACAGGAACTGGTATTTGCCCTGCTGGACGAGGTGCGTCAGGTTTTACGGGATGATCTTGCTCTGGTGATAATGTCCGCAACGCTGGATGAAAATATCTCCAGTCATCTGCCCGGTTTTCCGGAAATCCGGGTGCCGGGGCGGGAATATCCGGTTGAGATCTCCTGGCGCGGTGTTGAAAAGGATTTTTTTGCCATCCCGGCAGAGTGCGCGAAAGCGGTACTGAATGTTTTCAATACCACTTCCGGAGATATTCTGGTCTTTCTGCCGGGCAAAAATGAGATTCACCGGTGTGCTGAACTGCTGACGGGGAAATTGGAAAATTGCGTTGTCATGCCGCTTCACGGCGCACTGCCGCTTGCTGAACAGAGCCGGGTCCTCCGGAAACTTGACGACGGTAAACGCAAAGTCGTCCTCGCTACCAATATTGCAGAAAGCAGTCTGACCATCGACGGTGTTACCGCCGTCATCGACAGCGGTTATGAACGGCAGATGCATTTTTCTCCCGGCATGGGAATGCCGGTGCTGGAATTGAGCCGCATTGCTCTGGATTCGGCGGTACAGCGTTCCGGACGTGCCGGACGGACGGCGCCTGGAACTGCGCTCCGCTTGTGGTCAAAGCAGGAGGAGATGGGATTTCTGCGAAGTTTGCCGCCTGAGATCACCCGGTGTGATCTTTCGCGTACCGTTCTGGAAATCGCCCATTGGGGGACGACGGCGGAGAAACTCAACTGGCTGACTCCGCCGCCGGAATCTGCGGTCAGTGCCGCAGTGAAAACGGTTCAGGCATTGGGGTTGCTCGATGGAAATATGCGTTTGACCGCTTCCGGGGAAAAGGCGGTCGAACTGCCGGTACATCCCCGATTGGCTGCGATGCTGATCTACGCTTCGGAAAACGATATGCTGCCGCTGGCGTGTCTGATCGCGGCATTGATCGAGGACGGTGATCTTTCCCGGCGCAACCGGGAAAAAGGTTGTGATATCCGCGAAATGATTTACGATTACCGGCAGCATCCGGAACGTTTTTTTGCAGTGAAACAGAGTTATAAGCGGTTGCGGGAATTTTTCCGCTGTGCCGATTTTGACGGTGACGATGCCGCTTGCGGCATACTTATCGCCTGCGCTTATCCGGAATATGTCGGCCGCGCCCGGAACCGTCACGGTATCGTCTACCAACTTGCCGGCGGCAGGACGGCGGCTCTTGACGAAGACGATGAATTGCGCAAAGAGGAATTTCTGGCGATCGCCGGAGTGAGTGCGGTTTCCGGCCGGGATGCGCTTGTTCAGGCGGCATCTCCGGTGACACTTGAGGAGTTGACTGATCTTTTTGGAGAGCGTTTTGTTGAAAATGAGGAGTTTGAATTCGATTCAGAGACCGGCAAGGTTTCCGGATCGAAAGTCACCCGTTTCGGTTCTCTGGTCATATCAAGTTCCCCCTTTGTGCCGGATGGCGCACTGGTCGGTAAAGCAATTCTCTCCGGTGCGCTCAAGCGGCAATTGGAACTGATTTCTCCTGGAACTCCGGCGCACCGTCTGCTCTGCCGGGTGCGTTTTGCCCGGAATTGCGGCGATGAGAGTCTGCCGGATTGGAGCGAAGATAACTTCATTCGCATTTTGCCGGAATTGAGCGCCCCTTACCTTGCCGGAGTGAAAAACTTCAATATGCTTTCCAATCTTAATTGGCTGGAAATTTTGAAATCGGCGCTTGAGTATTCGCAATTGGAATCACTCAACAAACTCTGTCCGGACAAGTACCGCACCCCAGCCGGACAGGAGATCGCGATCGACTATTCCGGTGAACAGCCCACGCTGCAGGTGCCGCTTCAGCAGCTTTACGGCGAAAAGATCCATCCGCTTGTCGGCAGAAACCGTTTGCCGCTGCGTTTGGAACTGCTTTCTCCCGCCCGCCGTCCGGTACAGATCACCTGCGATCTGCCCGGTTTCTGGCAAGGCAGCTGGAGTCTGGTTCGCAGTGAGATGCGCAGCCGCTATCCCAAGCATGAGTGGCCGGAACATCCGGAAGATGCCGATCCCCGGCGCTCTTCGGTGAAAAAACGGTGATTTTAAATATTGCTCTGTTCTTCAGACAAATGACTGTTTTTTACATTGATTTTTTTAAAATTTATGATTATATTAACAGAGAGGCAAAAATGTTGTTAATGGAGGGCACACCATTGTGAAAAATTAATTATCAATATTAATACATAAAATTGAATAAAAAGCGTTTGCTCCAGATCTACCACATCTAAAACAAAACGTCAGCAAAAAACAATCGATTGTGTTGCCACAATTTTGGCGGCTCATTTCGATAATGTGTTTTGCTGGCTGTGGTAGGCTTGGAGCGGCATTCATCGAAATGACCGCTTTTTTATTTGAAACGTATAGTTGAGATTAACGACAAGTAGAATACTCCTGTTTTTTGAGCAGAGTATTTAAACATAAGGAGGCTGTGAAAAACAATATCTGATACAATTATGCTTGATATTAAAAGAGATGGTTTCAATATTTTCTAATAGTCTTAAACATACTGTTATGTAGACTTTATTATTTTTTTGAAATCTTTTCAACCGAAAAATTTGTCCGCTCCAGATCTACCACATCGAAACGAACAGGCAAACCACAAAACGGCGGTTGTAATTGCGCAGTATATTCTGCTGTTATACCATTCCGGTAAGAAAATACCGGGACTTTTGTGTGTCGTCTGTTCCGGACAGCAACACAAAAGGAAACAACGATATGTTTTTTATCAAACGGCTGATTTCAAAATGGCTGCCGCGCAAACTCAAGACAAAACTCTGCTTTTTACTGCATCTCATAATGCACGAATGGCAACAACCCGCACCATATCCTCATGCTGAAAATTTTTTAGGAAAAATTCCGGATAATTGGCAGGAACTATTCCCCGGTGTCAGTGATAAATCTTTACAGGAAATCAATGAGTTTTTCAGACGATTATCCAATGAGAGGTTGCTTTGTTATGAGACTCCGCAGCTGACATGTTTGGTGAGACGTGATTTTATTGATGCCGAGTTATTGTATCCTCCTGAAAACGAAGCACTGAAAAAAGCTCAGAAAAAATATCATCTCCACGGCGGTATTGAATCGCTTATCGCTCATCACGGAGTTGCTTATCTTCCGGAATCAGTCCATGCTTATCTTAAAAACAAAGCATTTGTTGATGCTGGAGCATACATTGGTAATTATACCATCCCATATTGTAAAAAGTATACCCCGGCTGTTGTGTATGCCATTGAGCCTAACCCGAAAAGTGTTAAAAAGTTAAGGGATAATTTGAGACGCAACAACATCCCGGAATCTCAAGTGGAAATTTTTCAATGTGCTCTCGGCAACAAAACGGCGGCAATAAAATTTGATGCTGATGGTATCAGATGTGATATCCCCGGTGAATGTGAAACCGTTATTCGCAAATTGGATGACTTGTTGCAAGAACGTCATGTTCCTGTCGGCTTGATTAAGGCGGATGTTGAAGGCATGGGAGTTGAACTTTTGCAAGGGGCAATTAAAACCATTGAGCGTTACCGTCCGGTATTGGCGTTATCGTGTTATCATACTCCGACAGAACTTTTCGGACAGTTTGAATTGTTGAAAACACGCTATCCATTTTACTCCATCTCATTTCTTTCTTTACCGCCCGGTCGCGGATGGGAATTGACAATGCTTGCTGTCCCGGAGGTGTTGCATGACAATGCCTGAAATTTCTGTCATAATACCGGTTTTTAATACCGGAATAATACTGAAAGATACCATTGATTCAGTTATTGCTCAAACTTTTTCCGATTTCGAAGTGATAATCGTTGACGATGGTTCTACTGACCGCATTACAATCGACGTGTTAAATTGTCAAACGGATCACCGAATCCGGATAATCCATCAGGTGAATTCCGGAGTCGCAGCTGCCAGAAACCGTGGTATTTCAGAGTCACGTGGTAAATATATCGCTTTTTTGGATCACGATGATCTGTATCTTCCGGATAAACTTGCGGTTTTGAAATCTTTATTAGATGAAACGCCGAATGCAGTATTGGCTTATTCTCCGGTGATTCCATTCGGAGAAGATATTTCCCGATTCATAAAATTTGGGATAGTTGATTATCTTACATACCATCAACTTTTACAACACAACCTGATTTATTCAATGAGTTGTGTTATGGTGAAAAAGAAACCGGTTGAACGTCACAATATCCGGTTTGACAATGTATGTGTGCCCTGTGATGATTGGGATTTTTATTTGCAGTTATCCAGATTCGGAGTATGCCGTTGCACAGATGTTCCACTGGTGAAATATCGAATGTTTGCCGGAAATCAAAGCCGGAATTTATCAGTAATGTATCAAGCCGGATTAAATGTTATGCAAAAATATCGCCGGAAAACCTCTGTTTTTTCCGATATTTCCAGTTTTTGGGCAATTTGCAGAGGTTTTTGTGAATATCATTACGGCTATGCATTTTTTTGTATTCGCAATGGAAAAACAGCAGAGAGCATGAAACATCTTTTTCTTGGATATATCAATAACCCGTTTTCTTTGAAACCATGGCGTTTCCTTGTTAAAAAATTATTTTACAGATAATTCTATGTTGACAAAATATTCCCATGTGATATATTATGCTGCAGAGAAAATAATCGAAAGGTGCGATTATGCTTAAATTCATTTCAGGAGTAAGTGCAATTATGTTGACAGCCGCAGCAAGTGCCGGAATCGTCCGGTGGAACAGTACACCGGATTGCAAAGATCAGAAGTTCTGGCAATCGATGAAGTCACATGTTCAGTATCAGGCGCTGATGAAACGCGCCGATGAGATGCTCGCTGATGAGGTCGTCTCTCCTTTACCGCTCTATCTGGAGTGTTCGCAAACCGGAAACCGGGTCAATTACGAACGGCAATATTTCAAATTCCGCCATTTCGGACCATTGGTCGCGGCTTACTGTACTACCGGTGATGTAAAATATTTGAAAAATATCGAGGCTCGCTTGCGTATGCTGCTCTCTCTGCCGTCCTGGGTGCTTCCGGCACATGACCGTTTCCTCAAGGGATACCGGGGCGAGGAGGTCGTGGTTGATCTTTTTTCTGCCAATCTCGGCAGTGAATTGGCGGCTGTCTTGTTCATTCTTGAGCCGGCGCTCGATAAGAAACTTGCTTCCAATGTGAGAAAAGCGGTTTTTTACCATGTCATCACCCCCATCGAAGAGGCGGTCGAGGGCAAATGTAAACTTGATCGTTTCTGGTGGCTCAACGGCAGTAACAACTGGAATCCGGTCTGCAAGCGCGGGGTGATTTCCGCTGCTTTGAGGATCGGTATGGAAAAAGAACGTATTGACAAAATTCTGAAACTTTTCTTCGGCAATTTTGAAAACTACATGGCAAGTTTCGGCAATGAAGGCTATTGTGACGAAGGTCTTGGTTATTGGGGCGGCAGTTGCGGAGAATACCTCATCATCTCTGCGTTGCTCAAACAGTATGACGGTCGGGATGTGCTTTCCGGAGAGCCCCGGATGCTCAAGGCGGTAATGTATCCCGAAAATATTATGATGGCACCCGGATTTTATCCGGCATATACGGATTGTTCCATCAATTCCGCACCGGGGATGTATACGCTGCAGTTGCGCAATATTCTGCTCGGTAAGCGCAAGGGATTTTCGGATGATATAAAGTTCGGAGACGGCTTGGTTGAGATGTGTATGCGCTTGTACTATCCGGTAGACAACACTCCGGTCGAAGTAAAAAATGATGAACCTTTTTCCAAATTCACCGATGCCGGTGCCTTTGTGATGCGCCAGATGCCGGGCAGTCCGCTTTCGGTATCTTTCAAGGGCGGACACAATCGCGAATCCCATAACCACAACGATGTCGGCACCTACATCGTGGCGGTCGACGGGGTGCCGCTGGTGCTTGACCCGGGCGGCGAAATTTATTCAGCGCGTACCTTCAGTCCCCGCCGTTATGAATCAAAACTGCTCAACGGTTACGGTCACAGCGTTCCGAGGATCAATGGCAAACTGCAGACCAACCGGGTGGGCGGTGATGCGTTTAATCCTCCGGAAAACGAAACTCCGGTCGAGTTGATCCGCGGAGTACTGCTTGAACATGATATTTCTGCTGATTACGGCATGGCAAAATTTGATATCAGCCGGGTCTACAACCATATCCCGGAAGTGAAAAAACTGGAACGCACCTTCGTTTTTGACCGCAAAAACGGCGGCAGTTTCACCGTTTCCGATGTGGCAGAATTCAGCAAACCTGTCGAATTTGAGAATCCTGTTATCACGTTGGGCGAGGTGAAAAAACTCGGTGAAAATAGATATCTCATCAGTTGGGATGGCGATAAGCATGATCCGGAAAAAATGGTGAATTGGAAAAGTCGCCAACTGATCGTTGAAGTCAAAAGCAGTGTGCCGTACAAATTCTCCATCGATACCATAAAAGAGGATACCTGGCACCAACTGCCGGTTTACCGGCTGGCTTTCACCGCAGCAGAAAAATGTGAAAATATTAAAATGGAATTTATTTACACTCCGGTGAAATGATTTTATATATAAGGGTAGTGTAAATGTTAAAGATAGTTTCAGGATTGATTGCAATCATGTTGACCTTCGCCGCAAGTGCCGGAATTGTCCGCTGGAATAATGTCCCGGATTGCCGCGACCAGGCATTTTGGAGTAAATTGAAATCCCACAAGCAGTATGAAAATCTGATCAAGCGCGCCGATGAAATGGCGGCGGCTGAACTGGTTTCTCCGCTGCCGTATTATCTGGAAGTTATTAAAACCGGCAATCGTTCCAATTATGAGCACCGGCACAATCAACTTCGCATGATCGGGCCGTTGGTGGTGGCTTACTGCACCACCGGCAATGTCAAATATCTCAAAAATATTGAAGCGCGGTTCAATATTATACTTTCATTGCCTACCTGGGTCATATCGGCGCACGATCAGACATTGAAAGGATATAAGCAGGAGGAGGTTTTGATCGATCTTTTTTCTGCTGAAATGGGCAGCGAAATTGCCACAACACTCTGTATCCTTGAACCGGTACTGGATAAGAAACTTTATTCCGAGATGAGAAAAGCGCTCTTTCACCATATCATCAATCCGATCGAAGAGGTGGTAGAGGGGAAATCTCCGGCAGAGCGTTTCTGGTGGCTCAACGGCACTAACAATTGGAATCCGATCTGCAAAGAGGGGGTGATTTCCACCATTTTGCGTGTCGGTTTGGAGAAAGAACGTATCGAAAAGATCCTCAAACTCTTCTTCGATAATTTTGAAAATTATATGGCAAATTTCGGTAATGAAGGCTATTGCGACGAGGGATTGAGTTACTGGGGCGGCAGCTGTGGTAAATATCTGTCCATTGCCGCTTTGCTCAAACAGTATGACGGGCGGGATGTGCTTTCCGGAGAACCCCGGATGCTCAAGGCGATCATGTATCCGGAGAATATCATGATGGCCCCCGGTTGTTATCCGGCATTGAACGACTGCCGGATCGATGCAAAACCTCCGGTTTATGTCCTGCAGTTGCGGGATATTCTGCTGGGCAAACGTAACGGATTTTCAGAGGATATCGAGTTCGCAAACGAGATAGCATCCATTTGTTTGCGTTTGAATTATCCGGTTGACAACCGTCTCTGTGAGGTCAGAAATGAAAATCCTTTCAGCAGATTTGTCGAGGCCGGATGCTTTGTTATGCGACAGACTGCAGATTCCCCGTTGTCGGTGGCTTTTGAGGGCGGTCACAACCGGGAATCTCACAACCACAATGATCTCGGTACCTACATTATTGCAGTGAATGGAGTTCCCGTGGTGGTCGATCCCGGCAGGGGAGGGTATACCGCCGATACCTTCGGGCCCCGCCGTTATGAATCAAACCTGCTCAACAGTTACGGTCACAGCGTGCCGAGGATCAATGGCAGACTGCAGACCAACCGGGTGGGCGGTGATGCGTTTAATCCTCCGAAAAACCTGACCCCGATCAAGTATATTCAGGCGGTACTGCTCAAACATGAATTGACTCTGGAACGGGGATTTGTGAAGTTTGACATTTCCCGGGGGTACAATCAGATCAAAAGTCTGAAAAAACTGGAACGTTCTTTGCTTTTTGACCGCAAAGAGGGCGGAAAAATCACCGTGACTGACGAAGCTGCTTTCAGTGAAGTTGCCGAATTTGAAGGAGCGGTTATCACCTTGAGTAAAATCACTGAGTTGGGCAATAATAAATATTTGCTCCAATGGGACGGAAAACATTTGGATTGGAAAGCCCAACAGTTGATGCTTGAGGTGAAAAGTTCTGTGCCATATAAATTTTCCATTGATACCATCAAGGAAAAAACCCGTTTCAATCTGCCGATCTACCGGTTGGCTTTCACCACAGCAGAAAAATGTAAAAATATCAAAATGGAGTTTATTTATACTCCGGTAAAGTGATCAAAGGAATAGAAAAATGAAAATTGCAGTAACTTGTGAAAACAATCAGGTCTTTCAGCACTTCGGACATACGCCGGAATTTGCGATTTTTGAAGTTGCCGATGGCAAGATCGTCAGTGAAAAAATGCTGTCCAGCGGCGATTCCGGACATGGCGCGCTCGCTACGCTTCTCGCTTTGGAGCAGATCGAAACTCTGATTTGCGGTGGTATCGGCGGCGGCGCGATCAAAGCTCTTGATAATGCCGGGATCAAAGTCGTTGGCGGAGCATCCGGCGATGTCCGGGATGTCGCCGAAGCATTTGTCGCCGGAACTTTGCAAGTCCGTGCTGACTTCCACTGCAAGCACCACCACGGCGAACATACTTGCGGATAAAAATCTCTATGCCGCGACAACGGAGCGGCAAAATACCCCGCTATAGTGTTGGTTTGCGTTGCAAACCAACGTGAAGAGCAGGATAAATCCTGCGTGAAGCATTGCTTCGCAATGTGAAGTGTTTGCCTGCGGCAAACGTGAAGCGCTCACTTCGTGAGTAAGGATATGATAAATTTATAGTCTTGCCGCGACAACGGAGCGGCAAAATATCCCGCTATAGTGTTGGTTTGCGATGCAAACCAACGTGAAGCGCAGGATAGAACCTGCATGAATCATTGCTTTGCAATGTGAAGCGTTTGCCTGTGGCAAACGTGAAGCGCTCACTTCGTGAGTAAGGATATGATAAATTTATAGTCTTGCCGCGACAACGGAGCGGCAACATATCCCGCTATAGAGTTGTTTTGCGTTGCAAACCAACGTGAAGAGCAGGATAAATCCTGCGTGAAGCATTGCTTCGCAATGTGAAGTGTTTGCCTGCGGCAAACGTGAAGCGCTCACTTCGTGAGTAAGGATATGATAAATTTATAGTCTTGCCGCGACAACGGAGCGGCAAAATATCCCGCTATAGTGTTGTTTTGCGATGCAAACCAACGTGAAGCGCAGGATAGAACCTGCGTGAAGCATTGCTTTGCAATGTGAAGCGTTTGCCTGTGGCAAACATGAAGCGCTCGCTTTCACGAGTAAGGATATGATATTTTATATTTCCCGTTTTGCGAACAACGTGAGCAAAACATACCCCGCTTTTCTTGAAAAGGGATGGGGGTTTGGGGGAAGGGAAAAACTTCTTTTCACGCAGAAAAGAAGTTTTTCCCTTCCCCCATCAGTCACCAGCTTATTTCAAACGGCCGGTGTAGGCATCGACGCCGGAGGTGTCGAGGGTCTTATCAAAGAATTTCTTCGCTGCAGCCGATACTCTGGCGCGGAAGGGGCGCAAGGTGCCGTTGAACTGGATGACGGTCATCTGGAGCTGGCGGGTTTTCCAGTTGACGGTGCAGTTGGTTCCCCAGGCGCCGCCGTGACCGAAGTTTCCTTTATTATCGGCGCGCAATCCGAGAGAATACTTGCCCAGTTTCGCCGGGCGGGTGCTGGTGGCGAGCAGATTTTTAACGGTATCCGCTTTGAGGATACGCACTCCGTTTTCGCCGATGCCGAGATTCATCAGCATCTTGTAGAATTTCAATTGGTCATTGGCGGTAGTCCACAATCCGGCTCCGGCCGAGGGATGAACCGTGGGGCCGTTGTGCGGGAGCGGCATCCATTTATTGAAACTTTTGAATTTCGCTTTTTTGCCCGGAGTGATCTGGTACATGGAGATCGAATTTTTCAACTGTTCGCCGGTCGGCTGAAAGGTGGTGTCTTTCATGCCGAGCGGATCGAGTACCCGTTCTTTGAGAAACACGTCCCACGGTTTGCCGGTGACGACTTCGATGATCGCCGCACCGATATCAATACCGGTGTTTGAATAGAGCGCGCGGGTTCCGGGTTCAAACCGCAGCGGATTGGCAGCCGCTTCGCGGGCGGTATCGCGCAGCGAAAGCGCGCACCAGCCTTTTTTTACCTTGGTCGGGATTTCAAAGGGGAATCCGCCGGTGTGGTTCATGACCATGCGGATGGTGAGGGCGTTTTTGGCAGGGACGATCTTTTGATTTTTGCCTTTGCCGGAAATGACCTTCAGATTTTTGAATTCCGGCAGATATTTGGAGACCGGATCATCCAGAGAGATTTTGCCCTCTTCGACCAGCATGGCGATCGTTACGCCGCAGAAACCTTTGGTCTGGGAGCATTGCATGAATGACTGGTCCATGGCGATCGGGATGCGTTTTTCCACATTTGCCCAGCCGGAACAGTTGACTTCCTGCAGGTTTCCCCGGCAGAATACGGTGATTGCTCCGGAGATTTCGCCGGAATCGACCATTGCTTTCAATTCATCGGCGGCATAGGTCGTGCCGCTGTCTTTCATTTCTAAACGTGAAACGCATCCGGCAAAGAGCAGAGCCAATGCTGCCATCGTAAAAATTGAAAACTTTTTCATATTCTCTTTCCTTTGTTAAAAAAGTTTATTTGAAGCAATCTGCGATTGGCAGTTTCTGCGCTTTGCAGTCGGCCACAAACCAGCCGGAAACTTCCAGTGCGCCGTTTTTTTTCAAATGGGTACGGTCAGTCCGTTTTTTCGGCTGTTTTGCATTCGTTTTTGCCGGTTGTTTTTTCTTGGCAGGAGCAACTCCGTAGGTTCCGCGGAAGTAAGCAAAGGCTTTTTCTTCGCCCATTGCGTTGAATTTATCCGCAGTAATGCGGTTTAGGTCGATCACCGGAACATTTTCTGCTTTGGCGACTGCGATCGCCGCTTCCCGGTAGCGGTCGAGTCAGGAGGGAGCGATCTTGCCTTTTTTGAAAACACAACGGGAAATGCTGGTAGCAATGACCGGATTGGCTTTGCGGGCGCGGATGTCAGCGATGAATTTTTTCAGATTGGCGGAATAGGTGGTCTTGGCATCAGCGAAACGCTTGTCTTTTTTGCTGTCATTATGACCGAACTGGACAATGACGTAATCACCCGGTTTGACCGAGTTGATCAGGGCATCCCAGCGTTTCTGGTAGATGAAACTCCGGGTGCTGCAGCCGCCCTTTGCCATATTGTTGACCCGGACATCGGATTTGCAGTATTCGTTGAGAAGTTGTCCCCAGCCGGCAAGGGCGCTGGATGCTGCGTAATTGGCACAGGTGGAGTCGCCTGCCAGATGGATGGTGACTTTATATGCCGGTTCCGGCTTTGCCGCATCTGCTTTTACCACATTCTTTTCTGAATTTTTTTTGCGTTTTTTGACCGCGGATTTAGTTTTTGCATCTGCTTTTTTTGCTTTGACTTCAACTTTGGCAGGAACGCTTCCTTTGGCTCCGGTCGTGCTGAAGCATCCGCAAAGAGCAAACGCAATTGCCAGTATGGCAGTTGAAATGATGGATTTTTTCATAAATAAATTCTCCTTATGTTTCAGGGTGAAATCCGTTGGGAATTTAATGTACTGTCAACTGTTTGCAATTTCAAGGCTGTGACTTGAAAAATCTCTGTCAGAGTGTATATTTTGTTGATAACACAAAAAGTGTAAAAACATGAGGAGCATGAGCATGAATCTTGCTATTAATACCGACTATTTCGAAGATGTCAATTCACCGGAAAAATATATCCGGTTCGCCGCCGAAGCCGGCTTTTCTCATCTGATGTGGTGCCACCATTGGAATACTGATTTTATCTACAGCAAATTTGAAATCGATCAGATCAAGTCCTGGCTCAAAAGTTACAATATCGCCCTCCAGGATGTTCACGGCACCGACGGCAGAGAGAAATGCTGGTTCGCCGCCGAAGAATACCGCCGCAAATCCGGCGTGGAACTGGTCATCAACCGCCTGATCATGCTCAAAGAACTCGAAGGTACCGGAACTTTGATCATGCATCCGCCGCGTTTCAATGTTTCAGATACTCCCGAAAAAACTGCCGCAACGGCAAAATATGCCGTAAGTGTCCGCCGTTCACTCGATGAATTGCTCCCGGTGCTGGAAAAATATGATGCCCGCATCGCTTTGGAAAATCTGCCGCACGGCAATTGGAAGATCCTCTCCGAACTGCTCGACCGGTATCCCGCCGAACGGATCGGTTTCTGTTTCGATTCCGGCCACTGTAACATCACCGCCCGGACGCATTACGAAGAATCGGAAAAATACGCTTCCCGGATCATCGCTGTCCATCTGCATGACAACGACGGTTCCGGCGATCAGCACCAGAACCCCTTTACCGGTACATTTGATTGGGAATGGCTGGCCGGTGTGATGAAGAAATCCGGTTATTCCAACTTGCTCAACTTTGAAGTTTCCTGCCGGAAAAGTCCGTTCTACAATCCGGAGGCATCTGACCATGACCCGGATATCCGCCGCTTCCTCGCTGATGCGATGGAGCGTTGTTCAAGATTTGCCGCGATGTGCGGTCAGTAAGAAAAAAACGATGACCAGAAAACAGCGTTACCAATACATCTACGATCAACTCTATGCGCTTTACGGCGATTGCAGTTGTCCGTTGAAACATGATTCGCCGTTTCAACTCATGGCGGCGGTGATGCTTTCTGCCCAGTGCCGGGACGAAAGAGTGAATCAGGTGACAGAAAAACTTTTCGCCCTCGCTCCGGATGCCCCGGCAATGGCGGCGCTCCCGGAAGAAACCATCCGGGAGATCATCCACCCCTGCGGGCTGGATAAAGCCAAGAGCCATAATTTGAAACTGGCTGCCGAACGGCTCGTGCAGGTTTATAACAATCAGGTACCGGCAAATATGGATGATCTGGTCACTCTCGCCGGGATCGGGCGCAAAAGTGCCAATGTTATTCTCGGCAATGCTTTCAATCTTCCCGGTTTTCCGGTGGATACCCATGTGAAAAGATTGCTCAACCGTATCGGAATGGTCGTTTCTGACTCCCCGGAATATATCGAAAAAGCGGTGACGGCACAACTTGAACCGGAGTTGTGGTGCAACTTTTCCCATTTGCTGATAACCCATGGACGTACCATTTGTCCGGCGCGCAAACCGCGCTGTCCGGAGTGTCCGCTTGCATCAATATGTAAATTTACGGAGAAAAATAATAAATGAATTTCTTCAAAACAAAGTTCCGGCAGACCAAAAAATTGCCGGATTGGATTTTTGCCGTTGCGGCAAC
This sequence comes from Lentisphaerota bacterium, assembly GCA_015061805.1. Lineage (GTDB taxonomy): Bacteria > Verrucomicrobiota > Lentisphaeria > Victivallales > Victivallaceae > UBA1784. The sequence goes on from SUVV01000008.1 coordinate 89,490, forward strand.
GCTGATAAAAGTATTGTTCAAATGTCTTTATCGTTGTGAAGTCAACGATAGACATAATCTCTGTCAGGATGGCCGCGGTGCGATTGGTATGGCGTGGCACAACCGTTTGCTCTTTTTCGCTCCGGCATTGCCGGGGCCGGCGCGAAAACGCACGATGGCGGTGGTAAGTCCTTCCCGCGATGGACAATATATCGCCGACTTTTTGAAATATTTTGATGTCGGTGCTTTGCGCGGTTCATCCCGGCGGCAGGGGGCGAATGCTTTGCTCGGAGCGATCCATGCCATTCAGGAGGGGAAGAATATCGCCTTTACCCCTGATGGTCCCAGAGGGCCGCGTTATGTTCTCAAACCGGGACCGATCGTACTTGCCAGCAAGACCGGCGCGCCGATCTATCCAATCGGATTGAATTATTCCAGATATTGGAGCGTGAAAAGTTGGGATGCTTTTCAGATACCGAAGCCCGGTGCGAAGATAACACTGGATTTCGGTGATCCGATCTATATCCCGGCAGATTTGGATGCCGACGGTATCGAACACTGGCGGCAGATCGTTGAAAAAGCGATGAATGAAATCAATGCTGTTGATTTACCGTTGAACTCTTGACCCGGAGGTTGCTTTTGACCTCCTGGAGTTTCTGTTTGCGGCGTTCCCAGAATCCCTTGCCGCGCAGTCCCAGCACAACGAAAATAATGCGGTCACGTCCGGTGATGATCGTAACTTCACAACCCGCTCCGAAGCGCAGCGGATACTGCTCATTGTCCAGCACGATACGCACCGGATAATAGTTGGCATTGCCCTGTTTTACCGGAAGCTGATAGATGTCGGTCACTCTGCCGGTGAAGTAACCATAGTCCAGGTAGTTATACTGCTGGCAGTAGATACGCACCGTCTGTCCGGGGGTGACTTTGAAAATCTGTTTTTCATCGATGAGCGCAATAACCTTTTTATTCTGGTTGGCAGAGAATTTTACCACCACTTCACCGCGCTCGTAGAAGCCGCCCGGCCGGGGAGGAATGTCGGTCAGGACGCCGACATCCGGAGCCACGATTTTGAAGTCTTCAAGCTGCTTGGTCGCAAGTTCGATCTCTTTTCTTTTGCCGGAGATTCGTTTTTTCAGGAGTTCGAGTTCTTTTTCCGCCTTGATGACAATATCTTTTGCCATGCCGGACTGCAGTTTTTTCCAGTCTTCCTGCAGCCGTTTGAGAGTCATATTGCTGTTGAGGTGGTCGAGTTCGACCCGGAGATATTCCCGGCGGGTGATCGCTTTGCGTTGAAAGAGGTCTCTGTATACTTTGAGTTCATGTTCATTTCTTGCAAAACGTTCTCTGGCTTCCTCCAGTTGGAGTTTGGTGTGACGGAAGTAATCGGGCAGGGGGTCTTTGCGTAAAATTTTCAAAGACTGTTCCTTGACCTTCTGTTCATGGAGCAATTCTTCCAGTTCATGCTTGAGCATGGCGATTTTGTCCCGTTGATCCCGGGAATCGAATTCAACCAGCAAATCGCCCTGTTTGACCTCTTCGCCCTCGTGGTGATGGATTTTTACGGTTTTGGCGCTGACCAGAGTTTTGAGATCATATTCCCGGATGCCGACGACCGTTCCGTTGCCTTCAACGGTGTCATTCATGCTGCCGAAACACATCATCAGAACGATTGAGAAGCACAAAAACAGAATAGCAAACACAATTCTCCGGAATACCTTGAAGCGGTTCCGGACCGAAGAGTGGCCGGCGAGGATGTTTTTCCGTACCCGTTTCATTTTCAATGTCCTCTGTTCATTTTGCTTTGGGTCTGGTAAAGTTCCCGGTAGGTTCCCGGCTGCGACAGCAGATCGTCATGGCGTCCCTGCTGAACGATCTTTCCTTTATCCAGCACGACGATGACATCTGCGTTTTTGATCGTGGATAGGCGGTGGGCGATGATGATGGTGGTTTTGCCGCGCATGAGTTTGTCCAGTGCATCCTGCACCAGATATTCGGAAACGGTGTCCAGCGCGCTGGTGGCTTCATCGAGGATCAATATTGCCGGATTTTTCAGAACAGCGCGGGCAATGGCGAGTCGTTGTTTCTGACCTCCGGACAAACTGGCACCGTTTTCGCCGATCACGGTATCATAGCCATCCGGGAGTTGAGAAACAAATTCCTCAACATTTGCCATTTTGGCAGCGGCAAAAATTTCATCATCAGAAACTTCCCGTTTGACAGCATAAGCGATATTGTCCCGGATGGTTCCGGAAAATAGAAACGGTTCCTGCAGTACGATTCCGATATTATTCCGGTAGGAGGTGAGGTTGAGTTTTCTGATATCGTAGTCATCGACCCGGATAACGCCGCCGGAGACATCATAAAAACGCAACAACAGATTGCTTATGGTCGATTTTCCGGAACCGCTGGGGCCGACCAGCGCGATTTTCTGACCGGGGCGGATATTGAGGGAGAAGTTGTCTATTGTGGCGCCTTTTTCCTGTTCATAACTGAAGACAACATTTTTGAATTCGATTTTCCCGCTCAACTTTCCGACGATGGTTGCGTTGGGTGCTTCCTGAATTTCCGGAATAGTGTTGAGCAGTTTGACGATACGGCTGGCTCCGACCATGCCCTGGGCAAAGGTTATCGACATGCCGGAAAGGGCATTTATCGGATTGAGCATCATGCCGATATAGGTGTAAAATGCGACAAATTCACCGATGGTTATACTGTTGTCCTTGATGAACCAGATACCGGTGCCGATGATTGCAAGATAAGTGGTCAGGGCCAGCGTGTCGAAAACTGCCCAGAGTCCGACTCCATCCACCGTCAAACGCATCTGCATATCGGCAAGCGGACGGAGATTCTGGAAAAATTTCAGACACTCGCTGTGTTCTTTTGCGAAAGATTTCACCACTTTGACACCGCTCAATGTTTCCGAGAGGTTCGCGGAGATTTCCGACATTTTCTCCTGAATGATCATTGAATCTTTTTTCATTTCGCGCCGGAAATGGTGGAAGTTCAAATAGTGAAGCGGAATGGTCAGGAATACCAGCAAGCCAAGTTTCCAGTTGATGACCAGCAGTAATCCTGCGATCAGGCAGAGCAGGAAGAGCTGTTCGCCAAGCGTGGTCAGCGTCCGGAGCAGTACCTGAAGCATCGCCACGTCGCTGATGACATTGCTGATAAGTTTTCCGGTGCGGTACTCTTCATAGAAGCGCAGTGACAGACTCTGCAGGTGACTGAAAACTTTCTGTCTCAAGTCGATCATCACCCGCACGCTGAGATAGTCCAGCGTGTAGCAGGCAATGTACCGGAGCAAAGAACGCATCAGATAGAGGAGCATCATCACACAGGCGATCACCCAGAACAGCACAAAGTCCGCATTGGGTAGAATGCGGTCGATGGCGATTTTCAACATCCACGGCATGGATAGACCCACCATGTTGAAAAGAATCAGGGATATCATTGAGCCGAAGAGCATCGACCGGTAGGGGCGCAGCAGTGCCCACACTTTGTCGAACGATTGGTTTTCGTAACCGCTCAAGATCTTTTCCCGATCCGACGGTTCGTTCCGGTATCGTTTCATTTTTTCTGCAATCTGCCTCTTTAAGATTTGTTGAAGGTCTGTTTTTATTGCTTGTACCCAATATAGCACCCGTGAAAATCTTTTCAAGGTGAAAAAATAAAAAAACGCTGTTTTTTGAGCTGCTTTTGCCGCATTGTGAAAAAAGGGCTGTTGCCGGCCTTTTCAAAGACCGGCAACAGCCCCGGGTGGGGTGGTGGCTGATTACAGCGTTTCCGGGGGATCAGAGTTCGGAATAGTTACCCAGGAAGACGAATTTTTCGGTTTCGTTCCGCAGTTCACCCAACAGTTCGGCAATGCCGGGGTCGGCAACTGATGCTTCAAAGTCGAAATAGAACATGTATTCAAATTTGCGGCCGGGGATCGGACGGCTTTCCAGTTTGGTCAGGTTCAAGCCGAGCGCCGAGAATTTGGACAGCACCGAGTTGAGCGCGCCGGGCTGGTGGGAAAGCACGGCGATCAGGCTGATTTTATTGGCACCGGGGAAAATCTGCGGATGCCGGGAGATGCAGACGAAACGGGTGTAGTTGTAGTCACTGTTCTGAATGTTGCTGGAGATGATATCCAGTCCGCAGAGGTCGCGGCAGTTGCGCGAGGCGATCGCCGCTACGTCCCGGCGTCCGCTGTCGGCAGCCATCGCGGCGGCTGTGGCGGTGCTGTCGGCAACGGTGAGTTTCACGCCGTCCAGAGTCTTGAGGAATTCAGAACACTGCTTGAAAGGCTGGGGATGAGAATAGATCTCTTTGACATCTTCAAGTTTTACTCCGCGCGGAGCCAGAAGCACGCTGGATATCTGCTGGTCAATACTGCGGACGATGTGAAAATTGCCCTGCTGCATAAGTTCGTAAACTCCGTCGACCGTACCGCTGGTGGTGTTGTCGACCGGCAGTACACCGTATTCGCACAATCCGTCGGCGACCGCTTTGCAGACCCCGGAAAAGTTCTTGAAATACATGATATCGGCTACTTTGAAAAGTTTGTCGCAGGCGATCTGGCCGTAAGTACCTTCCATACCCATGCAGGCGACAACGGCGCTTTCCGGGAATTTTGCCGGGGTGTTGGCACGGATGAGATCGAGTTCATCGCGCATGCCCAGGTCAGGGGAATTCTGTTCGCGCTGATAGGCGCGGGAGAGTTCCATCAGGGTCGTGAAAAGGTTGACGGAATATTTGCCGAGTTTATCTTCGCTGTTGTTGAAGACCCGGTGGAGGATCTCCCGTTCCCGCTTCCGGTTGAGTACGGAGGCGTGAGAAGCTTTTTTCAGTTTTGCGATTTCGGTTACGACACCCATGCGCTCATGGAACAACCGCAAGATTTCGCTGTCGATCTGATCGATCTGATCGCGGCATTTTTCGATACTCATAACTCTATTCTCCGGTATGAATTATTTTATTTTGCTTGCTTTGATAAGTTCATGAAGTTTGTTCAACTCTTTGGTCAGCGAATCGAATGCTTCCATGGTCAACGATTGCGGACCATCACATTTGGCGCGCGCCGGATCGTTGTGTACTTCGATGATAAGTCCGTCGGTTCCGGCGGCGACTGCAGCGCGGGATAGCGGAGAGACGAAACGGGACATGCCGGCGGCGTGGCTGGGATCGATGATGACCGGCAGATGGGAAAGTTCCTTTATCGCCGGAATCATGGAGATATCCAGCGTGTTGCGGGTGTAGTTTTCAAAGGTGCGGACGCCGCGTTCACAGAGGATGACGTTGTCATTGCCGTTGGCAAGGATATATTCCGCGCTCATGAGCAGTTCCTGATAGGTGGCGCTCAAGCCGCGTTTGAGCAGGATCGGTTTATCGCAGTGTCCAAGTTCCTTGAGCAGTTCAAAGTTCTGCATATTACGGGCGCCGACCTGAATCACATCGACATCGGTAAAGAGATCAAGCTGCGAAAGATCCATGACTTCCGTCACCACCGGAAGTCCGGTTTCCTTACCCGCCTGCAGCAGAAGTTTGATACCTTCATCGCGCATACCCTGGAAACTGTAGGGGGAGGTGCGGGGTTTGAAGGCTCCGCCGCGAAGCATGGAGGCTCCGGATTTTTTTACACTGCGGGCAACGGTCATGATCTGACTTTCGCTCTCAATGGAACAGGGACCGGCAATAATGCAGAGACTTCCATCGCCGACCGGAACTCCGCCGACATTGATGACCGTGTCCATCGGATGAAATTTACGGTTGGCACTTTTGAACGGTTCCTGGATCCGGCGGACATCTTCGACAATTTCCAGCTGCTTGATCATGTCGATATCGATACGGACGGTATCGCCGACCAGTCCGAGGATGGTCTGATGGGCGCCTTCGCTCTGATGGACATGAACATTTTGAGTTTCGACCCAGCGCTTGAGCGCATCGAGCTGCCGTTTATCGGCATTGTCTTTCAGGATGATAATCATTTTGCATTCTCCGTATTTTTAATTTGATATTTTGTTAAAAAAAAACTCCGCAACGTTTATTTTCGTTACGGAGTTTGCAATCCAATGTAGTTTTGAATTTCAAATCATTGCACGGCAAACCCCGCCTCTAAAGTAATAATAGAAGCTGATAAAGTTAAAAAATTTGCCAATAAACAACGACATTGTATGAATCCTTTTTTTGTTCACAACACCTAATATAACGCTGAAAAATAATTTGTCAAGAGAGAATTTTGATTTTTTTCGCAAGAATGCGCGAAAAAAAATCAGCGCACATTGAGTGTTTTCAACGTGCGCCGTTTGGGGTATCCTTGATAAGTTATTTCACTTCAAGTGTTTTGCCGGGGGCGATGCTTTTCTGCTTGCCGTTGCAAAGAAAATAGATTGTCCGGTCGGAGTTGTTGGTCAACTTTCTGCCGTCTCCGGAAAATGCAAGTTTCCGGCTCGCGTTGACATAGAGCGCGATATCACCCATGGTGGCATACCAGATATCCGGTTTGTTTGCCAGTTTTTTGCAGATGTTTTCAATCACATACCAACTTGCCTTGATCGGTTTGCCGGTCTTTTTGTTGACGTAAGCGCGGAATTCGTAACTGTGTCCCCAGATGATAAGTACCGACATCTTTTCCGCTTTGCTGTCGAGGAATTTTTGGGCAGCGTCACTGGCGTAGTTGTGGTGACAGTAGGGATGCCACCGGAGGAAATCCTGCGGCAGATCAAAGTTCCCTGCCTTCTTGCAGGTTCGGGCGTAGACCAATTTGTGTTTTGCCAGAGCCTCATAGATCCGGGTCGGAGCTTTTTTACTGGTGTGGCGGCCGTAGGGGTAGGCAAATCCCGGAGGCGAATTGCCGAGAACTTTGGCGATCTCTTCCTGATTGCGCCCGATCTCCTCATTGAGAGACCTGTCGCCAAGCAGAGTCATCGTCCGGTGCAGATAGCCGTGAGAAGCGACTTCATGATTTTTATACAGGGTTTTGATTTCCGGAACCTGAATGAAGCGTTCCGGTTTTTTAACTGCTTTGCCGAGGCTGACATTAAAGGTGGCTTTGATGTTGTAACGGTCAAAGATTTTGATCAATTCGCGGTCTTCGATGACGCCGTCATCGTAACTGAAAGACAACGCTTTGAGTTTCCAGTCCGGGTAGGTCACCGTGATTTTCGGCGGCTGTGCCGGAGCCTTGTTCACATGACAGCATGCGGTTATGGCAAAGAGAGGGATGAAGGCCAGAGAAAGAAGATGTTTTTTCATGATCGATTACTCCATTGGTTCAAATTTCCAGTTTCTTACCTTTATTTTCCGGATTGGAAAAATATTCTTTCCGGATGGCGAGCACCATCGGGATCATCAGCGGGATCATTATGAGCAGGATCAATGCCGCAGCCATGTAAACTCCGCGGACATCCGTAAAGAGAAACAGAGAGCCGCCGAGCAGAGAACAGACGATGCCGCCTGCGGTATTCAAACTGCCCGACCAGCCGAAGTAAGTGCCCCGGAGTTCCGGACGGGTGAGTTTGGTCAGCATCAACTGGAGAACCGGTTTGATGCCGCCGCCTGCGAATGCCGCAAAAAATTTAGTGACGATCAGCATTGCTATATCAAATGAATATGCCATCGCCGCAGTAAATACACCTCCGACGATCAGCAGCGGCAGCAGGAGTTTGCGCGGAGCAAATCGGTCACAGAGCCAGCCGAGGCACAAGCCGGAGAGAAATCCGCCGACCGAAGAAGCCGAACTCACTATACCTGTCCAGAAGGCAGCACCTTTTAATCCATGGACCTCTTTTACCAGCATTGCCATATACGGCTGTATCAACCGGGTGGAAATCCCGATCAGCAGAAACATTACCATCATCCACAGAACTGCCGGAGTCGCCACGTCTTTGAACTTGAATTTGTTGGTTTGGCGCTGTTTTTTAGCAAGCGCAACACTGAAATCATCCTTCGCAAATATATGCACCAGAAGTGCGCTTACCATGTAGATCGCACCACAGGACAAAAATCCTGTCGTATATCCGAAGCGGTCAACAATAATACCGCCCAGCAGGTAACCCAGCATATTTCCGCTGGATACTCCGGTACTCAACACGCCGAGGACGAAGCCGTGTTTTTCTTTCGGAGTGGTGGCGATCAGCAGCGTTTGCGCCGGATTGACGGTTCCGGAGAAAAAGGAACAGACAAAGCGGATCGATGCCAGCACCCAGAAGTTGGGAGCGAATGCCAGCATCGGATAAAAGATCGCGGCGGCGTAACTTGCGCGCAGCAGCATGATTTTACGTCCGAAGCGGTCAGCGAGAATTCCCCAGACGCTGGTGGCAACGCACAAACTCAACATGGAAGCCAGATAGTATATGGAGGTGTATATACCTACGAGCTTATCATTCTCAATGTGCAGATTTTCCTTGAGCAGCAGCGGGATAAAGGGCATACAGCAACCGAAGCCGACCATGGCGAGGAACTGTGAAAGCCAGATTACAAAGAGATTTTTTTTCCAGTTTACCGCCGGAGGCGGCACAAGTTGAACTGAATCCATTTTTTTGAACACCAGAGTTTGAGTTTATTAAGTTGTTTAATCTAAAATATATCTCCGGATTACCGGAATTTCAAGCAAAACAGCGGCATATCCGCTGAATATGCCGCTGTCGGGATCTCTTCTTATACTGCACCCTCAAAGATGCGGGTGCCGACCCGGACGATGGAAGCTCCGCAGGCGATGGCGACCGGGAAATCTCCGCTCATTCCCATCGACAATTCCGGCAGTTCGATGTTGAAGCGTTTTTCGCAATCCTGCTTCAATCCGGCGAGGGTCGAAAAAATCTCATTCAGAAAATCATCGTCGGCATCGATCGGTGCCATGGTCATCAGACCTTTCCATACTGCCGAGGTGCATTTGACCGCTTCGGCTGCCGCCTCCGGGAGTTCATCCGGGCGCAAGCCGCCTTTGGAGGCTTCTCCTGAAACATTGACTTCCAGCAGAAACTCCGGCGTTTTGCCCTCTTCTCCGGCGATGCGGTCGAGGCGGCTGATCTGATCGACCGCTGATACCGAGTGGATGAATTGGGCATTCTGAACGATTTTGCGGATCTTATTGGACTGGATGGGACCGATAAAGTGCCACTTGATATCCTTGGGAAGTGCGGCGACTTTGCCGGAGAGTTCCGGGACCCGGTTTTCGGCGAATTCCCGGACGTTGCACTCATCGTAGAGTTCCTGCAGAAGTTCTGTCGGCATGGTTTTGCTGACAACCAGCAGTTTGACTTCGTCCGCGTTGCGGCCGCATTTTTCCGAAACTTGTCTGACTGCCGAAAGGACATTACGGTAATTGTTGGGAACCAGACTCATATTCACTTATTTCCGTTGAGTGATTTTTTCCGGTGTTCCGGGGGCAGGGCGGTGATCTTGGTGCCCGGAGGAAGACTTTCGGTGAGCCAGACGTTGCCGCCGACGACGGAATCATCGCCGATGGTGATGTCGCCCAGAACCGATGCTCCGGAATAGATCGTGACATTGCTGCCGATCGTCGGATGGCGGCGCAGACCTTTGATCAGTATACCGCAGGCATTTTTCGGGAAACTGACCGCTCCGAGAGTGACTCCCTGATAGATGCGGACATTATCTCCGATAACGGCGGTTTCGCCGATCACGACACCGGTGCCGTGGTCGATGAAAATCCCCTTGCCCAGCGTGGCGCCGGGATGGATGTCGATACCGGTTTCGCTGTGGGCATATTCGGTCATCATCCGCGGGATAAGCGGGACGTCCGCGCAGAAAAGCACATGTGCCAGACGCTGGATGGCGATCGCCCGGATGCCGGGATAACTCAAAATGACTTCGTCATAACTGTGGGCGGCGGGGTCGCCGTTATAGGCGGCTTCGACATCGGCGAGCAGGACTTCGCGCAAATTGGGGAGGGATTCGAGGAGTTTTAATGCGAGGGTGTCGCTATGCGAGGAACACTCCTGCATGCACTCCGCGCATTCATCGCCCTTGACCCGGCGCATGGCGCGTCCGATCTGGTCGGAAAGTTTCCGCAATACATCGCCCAGCAGGATCCGGGTCGATGGGTAACTGCCAGCCCGTTCAAAACCGGGGAAAAGCACTTCGAGGAGCCGTTCGGTCACATCGATCACTTCCTCCCGGCAGGGCATGGTATCATCGGCGGCATCATTTATGCCGAGATTTTTTTCATAACTGGCGGCGAGCGCCTGACTGATACGGTCGAGGGCATCGTTTTTTTCGCGTCGGTTCATAATGTATTCACCATATTTTAAAATTATTCGATATTCTGGATCTGCTCGCGTATTTTTTCCGCTTCTGCTTTGAAGTCAACCACCTTCCGGGAAACTCCTCCGGCGAATGCTTTGTTGCCGAGCGTGGTGATTTCGCGGAAAAGTTCCTGCATGAGAAAATCCATACTGCGTCCGACCGGGATATCGGAATCGAGGAATTTGCGGAACTGTTCAAAGTGACTGCTCAAACGGGTGAGTTCTTCGGTGACATCGCCGCGGTCAACATAAAAGAGTACTTCGCGCAGCAACGCCGGATCATCGGCATCGATCGGAAATTTTTCTGCGGAAAAGCGGGAAAGCAGTTTCTGTTTGACCAGATCGGGCTGAATCGAGGTCATCTGGTGGAGTTCGCTGTGAAGCATCTCCAGAGTTTTCAGACGGTTTTCCAGATCGATCCGGAGATTGGCTCCTTCGGCAAGGCGCATTTTCTGATAATTTTCTCCGGCGGCGTTCAGTGCCTGTTCAAAGCATGCTGCCGTCTCTTCCGAATCGCAATCCACCGGACAATTCTGCAGAACTCCGGGAAGTCCCATGAGCTGTTCCACATTGACGTTGTCATTGAGTCCGGCGCGCTGACGGGCGCTTTTGGCTTCCGCGATCAGCATGTCCAACTGGGACCGATTGACTCCTCCGGCATTGTCTTTGGCTGAGTTGCCGATGGTTATTCTCACTTGAATCGCGCCGCGGGATACCAGTTGGGAAACGATCTTTCTGCCGGAATTTTCCAGCGCCGCCAACTCCTGCGGGATGGCGAAGCGGATCTCAAGCTGTTTGCGGTTGACGGAAGAGATTTCCGCCTGAATTGTTCTGCCGTCGGCAAAAGCAGCTTCTCCTTTGCCGAAGCCGGTCATACTGTATAACATGGATATCTCTCCTTATTTTTTGGTTTTTTCCGCCGCTGCCGGAACGGTCAGATCAGGAAGCACTTCATGCTGCTGTGCCGGAGTGAGGACGGTTCGTCTGGTGCGGGCGGTCAATTCACTGTTTTCGATGATCCCGGCGCGTTCGATCTGCCATGCACTCAGATCCGGCATGCCGCGGCCGCAGAAAAAGAGTGATTTGCCGTTACCGATCTCCCAGGCGAGTGTCAACTGGAGTTTTTTGGCAAGAGCCGCTTCAAAGGCCTTGCGTTCTTCCGGATCATCCGGCTTTTTGATCTCAATCTTGAAATCGGTCAGCAACAGCGCCGGGGAGGTGAAGCGGACATGATTCATCTGTTTGACCGAGAGTTGATCAAAGAGATTATTCTGTGCATATCCCCGCGCGGTATTGGCAACGCCTGCCAGCGGCTCGGGATGCGTGGCGTAATTTTTACGGAGCAGGCGTTCCGGATACCAGTTCGACATTCTGCCGTTGGAGACTCCGAAGACCATGTAGACCCCTTTTTTGCCGGGGATCTGCCAGGTGACACAGATCTGCCGCTGCTCGGCGCCGAGGCGTTCAGAACTGCCGAGTCCGCCGGAACCGAGAACATGACTGTGGAGCAGTACCGGGTCGGAATAACGTACAAATTCTCTCTGTTTCCAATCCAGATCATCGGCTTTTTCCAGAATATATTTCCGTGCCTTTTCGACAGCGAGGTTCTGATAGTAGATATCGGAACGGCAGCCGCAAAGCAGTAACACAAACGCAAAAAATGCAAAGGGGACAACTTTCCCTTTGAAGTATTTCATGTCGATTTCCTTTCTCAGTATAACACTTTTTCCCAGATACATAAAATATGTCCGGTATTAAAAATACTGCAACTGTGCAAAAACTTCAATCCTTTTGATTGAATTTCAGCAAAAAAACGTTATTTTATATAGATGCAGGAGGTTTTTGTGAATAAAAAAGATATGGTACGTGCATTTTTCGGGGGAAGTTTCGACCCGCCGCACCCCGGTCATCTGGCGGTTGCAAAGGGGGCATTGGCATCCGGGATGTGTGATCACATCATCTGGGTACCGGCATTTGCTCCGCCGCACAAACTCAATGCCAGACGGGCCTCTTTTGACGACCGGATGGCGATGGTCAGCATGGTGATTTCCGGAGAGGAGAATATGAGTGTTTCTCCGGTCGAATCCAAACTGGAACAGTATCCGACCTATTCAATCGCCGTGATGGAGGCGATCGAGAGATCTGAAGGCTTCCGTCCGGCTCTGCTCATCGGCGGCGACAGTCTGCTGCAGCTTCACACCTGGCACCGGGCGCAGGAGCTGGTGGAAAATTATTTTATTCTGACCTATCCGCGCAAGGATTCTCCGGTATCGGCTGATATTCTGCGTAAGTTTTGGGATGATAAAATTGTAAAAAAATTGTTGTCCGGGATGATTCCGGGAAAATTTTTTGAAATATCTTCTACAGAAATCAGAAATTCAATGGAAAAAAACGCGATTGAGGGTAATATTAATAACGTGACAAAAACTTTTCCGGAAGTCGATGAATATATCAAACTTCACCGGCTGTACGGTAAACCTCAAACGAAAGATAGTGATCTATGAACCAAAACGAAGAACAGAGATTGAATAAATCCAGAGAAATTGCCGAATTCTGTATCAAATGTGCCGAAGAAAAACTCGCTGTCGATCCCGCTCTGCTGACCCTCGGAAGCGATTCCAGTATCGCTGACTTTTTTGTTGTCGCCAGCGCCAACAGCGAACCGCAGCTGCGGGCTTTGACCAGTTTCATCGAACGTCAGGTGAGAGAGGTTTATCAGCTTCGCCCGATTTCCGGTGATATCGACAGCAATGCCGGCTGGACTCTGCTTGATTTCGGCGATGTCATCGTCCACCTGATGACCCCCGAAATGCGCGAAAAATATGACCTCGAAACCCTCTGGGGCGAATACGGAAAAAGACGCTGACCTTTTTTATTCAGCGTATTCAGAAAATTTTTTGCAGGCATTCCATGGGTAAGTTCAATAATCGTCACCAGCATTGGAACGAGTTCCAATGGGAAGAGGAGATCCGGCGCGATGAACGGCGGATATCCGGTTATTTCCGTGAACTCGCCGGATGTCTTGACCTGCCGGATGAGGAGGAATTGATCTTCGGGCAACTCTCCAGTCAGCCCGATCTGGTCCCGCTGGCAGAGAATCCGGAATCTTTGCGGGATTGTTTCAACAGCGGTGATGATGAAGATGAGGAAGGTTTTGAACACAACTCTCCGCGCCGTACCGTGGCAAGTTCCACGGTCGATGAATTGGATATGCTCTGCTCGGAGTGGAACATCCTGACCTCCGGAGTGCTTCCCGGTCAAATCCGGTATATGGCGCTCGGATGCAGTTGCGCCTTCGGAAAACTGCTGGCGCGTACTGCCGATTTCCTTGAACCCGGAGAAAACAGTTCCGCCGCTCTGATCGTCAGTCTGGGTAAACGGGCTCTGCGCGATCTCAACGAAACCGTTGAACTGCTTGCTGATATCGCTGCGGTGTACCCTGATTTCCGCGAACGCTGCAGCTGGCTGATCTCCCGGCTCGGAGAGATCAGAGAGCGTTTGATCTCCCATCTGGGAACTGTCAATTGAAAACATTCCGGTTAATTCCCGGATTTTAATGATTTAATCTTTACAGAAAGGCTGGATTATATGAAAAAAGTTACCGTTTCCGCCTTTGCCAAACGCAAGGCCGCCGGTGAAAAAATCGTTATGTGCACCGCGTATGATGCCCCTTTTGCCAAAGCGGCATTGGATGCCGGGATCGATATGATGCTGGTCGGTGATTCGGTCGGAACCACCCACCTGGGATATTCCAGTACCCTGCCGGTCACGATGGAAGATATGATCCGCCATACGCAGGCGGCACGCCGGGGCGCTCCGGAAGCGTTTCTGGTCGGCGATATGCCCTTTATGAGTTATCAAACCTGCATCGAAGATGGCATTCGCAATGCCGGCCGGCTGATCAAAGAGGCCGGAGCCGATGCCGTCAAACTGGAAGGCGGCGCAGAATACGCCGAACTTACCCGCCGCTTGGTCAAAAGCGGTATCCCCGTGATGGGACATATCGGCCTGATGCCGCAGAGTTTTCAGGTTTTAGGCGGCTACAAGGTGCAGGGCAGGGGTGACGACGGTGTTGCCGGACTGATCGCCGATGCCAAGGCTCTGGAGAGCGCCGGAGCGTTCGCCATTGTGCTGGAGTGCGTTCCGGAAATGGCGGCAAAGGCGGTCACGGAAGCATTGAGTGTACCGACGGTCGGTATCGGTTGCGGCAGATATTGCTCCGGACAGATCCAGGTGTTGCACGATTTGCTCGGATTGCTGGATTTTCAGCCGAAGCACGCCGGCCGTTATGCCGAAGTCGGCGCGATCGCCCGGGAAGCGTTGAAGCAGTATTGCGAAGATGTGAAAGCCGGAACTTTCCCCGCTGAGCAGAATATTTTCCACGATTGAGTGTTGTTTCAACACTTTAATAAAATGCTCTGTTCCCAACACGGGTAGGTCAATAAAAGGCTATATGATTAACTTTTGTATTTGACTTTTGGCATTTATCTATTTACAAAGCAAATAGATAAATGCCGGGAAAAGGTTTGGAAAAAAGGGGTGGAGTTTGAGGAGGGGAAAAAGGACCTTTCCTCAAAAGGTCTTTTTCCCCTCCTCAAGTACCGACCCTTATTGGGAACAGAGCCTGATAAAAAAGCAAAAGGGCTGTTGCCAAACCTCAAAAAAAGGTGAGCAACAGCCACTTTTTGATTGTTGAAAATCAGCGGCTTTTCTTGATGAAGAGCGGTTTATTGTCAGCGGAAATACCTTTGCAGTTGATCAGGATATCCTTGTCGCTGTCACCAAGCTGATTGATGATGCCGTATTCTTCAGACGTCCAGTGCCTGACTTTCGGGCCGGTACCGTTGGCAAGGAAGGTGAAGGTTGAATCCTGAATGGAGATATTTTCAAACATCCCTTTTTTGAATGGGAAAACAATTATACTTGCCTGACTGGAAACCGCATTGATATTGCGGAAAGTTATATTGGAAACTTTCTTTATTGCCGGGTCATCGATATCACTGCCCCAGGCGGGCGCCATACGCAGTGCCTGAACTGCATTTATGGAAATATTTTCAAAAGTTACATTGTCGATCCCGGTGCAATTTCCTTGGCGGTAGCTCGGACAGATGCCGATGCCCATGTTGGAGTTGACGATTTTCAAATTGGTAAGCTTGCAATTCCGGATGAAACCGGAACCGACACCGACCCGCACCGCGCAGGCGGCGGAACTTAAAATACAGTTGTCAACGATCACGTTATCGCATTCCACATCTTTTTTCAAGCGCTTGTTTGCTCCACGGATGGCGATTGCATCATCACCGCTGAAAATGGTGCAGTTGGTAACTTTTACATTACGGCAGCAGTCGATATCCAAGCCGTCAGAATTGTTGGTGAAACGGTCGGCGGAGACCATTATGCCGTCAATCTCAAGGTTTTCGCAATCGTGGAAAAATGCGGTCCAATAGGTCGGATCATTGAGTCTGATTTCCTCAATTTTGATATTTTTGCAGCCGATGAAATAGAGCATTGCACCCGGCCGCCAGCGGGGCAGGACATAACGGGGACGGTTGCCGTTGGGAGTGTGGACAATATCAGTACCAAAGATTCCGTTGCGGTTGCCGCTGATCGTTCCGGAACCGGAAATGGTGATATCGGTGCAATCGCGGGCAATGATCAAATGGGCGCCGGAAGCCCATTCTCCAGCAGGAACCGGATTGCGGGGGTCGAAGTCATCTTTATTGTAATCTTCCGGATATTTGCTTCCGATGATGACTGCGTTCGGAGAGAGGTGGAGTCCGCCGCCGCTTTTCAGATAGAGCGTGCCGGTACGGTAGACTCCGGCGGGGAAATAGACGATTTTTCCGGTATCGATCGCGTTTTGAATATATCTGGTATCCAGAAAAAGTCCATCACCGATAGCACCGAAATCTTTGACATTTACCATGTTTTTCTCCATATTTTTTGCCATTGCCGCAAGACACAGCAAAGTTGCACAAACTGACAGCAATACTTTTTTCATTTTTCCAATCTCTTCAATACAATATTGTCAATAAATCCGCCTTCGGGAGCATTGCCGATTGCTACATACAAAGTGATTTTTTCCAGATTTTTTGGAATGTTGAGAGTAGTTGCCCCCTGACTCCAGGAATTGCCTTTTGCAGAAACTTTGATCCGCTTCATGGTTTTGCTCTTGTTGGCAACACGAAGCGTGAAGTCGCCGCCTTTCGGAGCTTTGGCATCGAAAGACAGTTCATATTTTGCTCCCGGAGTGACTTCGACATTGGGCAGGAACATGACAAATTCGCCTTTGCCGGGTACCGGTTTTGCCGCGATGCTGTAACGGTCGAAACTGGCTTCGGCATTGGTGATCTCTTTGAACGCTTTACGTTTCCTCCATCCCTGCATATCGGGCAGGTCAAAACTGTGCCGCCATCCGGCAGCCGGATCGACCAGTTTTACTGAAGAGTTGCTGGTCGCATCGACATAAGGCTGATAGATAGCCCAGTATTTGCGTTCGCTACGGTAGACAATGTTGCCGTAATTTTCCTGAAGTTCGGCGGCATGGGCGGCCCGGAAGTCCCAGAGCGCCTTGGCTGCGTTGGTGAAACTGTTCTTTTTGCCGGCGATCGCCAGATCGCCCTGCGCGATGAATTCTGCAGTAAGCAGGCTCTGTCTGATGGTCAGAATGAGGCGGTTCAAACGCCACTGTTCAACGGCAGACAGTTTGTCTTTGGGGAATGCTTCAAGTTTTTTCAAACCGGCAGAAAGCACATTGGCATATTCTTTGTCGATAACGCTTTCCAGTTCAGAATCATCGAGCAGGAGTTTGCGGTTTTTGCTCCGGCTGTGGAAATACATCTTTTCACCAGCCGGACGGGCGGTGGTGTAGAACTCTTTTACCATATCTTTGGCTGCACCGAATGCAGAACAGTATTCATCGACGAGTTCGTCAAAACTTTTTTCCGGATCAGCGATCATCCGGCAGATGATATAGTGTTCAAGGTCGCGGGAACGCACGCCGAGAGTTCCGTCGTAATCCACACCGTAAAGTTTGAAATTGCGGCGGACGGACTGGAATTTGTCAAAGATGCGTTTTTCCATGCCGCGCAGCAGCGTTGATGCCGGATGGGTGTCGTTGGGGCGCAGGAAGCAGTGCCTCATGCCGACCGCTTTCCACGCTTTGAAAAGTGCTTCGGAATCTTCCGCAAGAATCGGAACCAGACCGCAGAGCATTGAATCAGGATATTCGATTTTCTCTCTCCGCGGCGGGTGACGGTAGTAACTGTAAACGTAGGTGACGAGCATCACATCCGGATTGATCTCTTTGGCGCGTTTGAGGACACGGTTCCAGAAGTTGAGATAGCGGTCGGTGAGGTGGGCGTAGAAGTTTTCCCCTTCCTTGCGGGTGTCAAGTGCCATACATTTGGCGCAATGGCAGTATCCGGCGGTACCGTCATTGGGGGAAACATTGAGATATTTCCGGGCTCCGGCAGCTTTCCAGTCGGCAATGATCTGGTCGATGACGGCGGGATTGGAAAGGCACAATTTGGCATATTTGCGGAAGGAGGGAATACCGGGTTTACCGTAGGGGGAAACACCGAAGTAGTCCATGTGGGTCTTTTCAAAGCGGTCTGGCCACTTGGTGAATGCGTGGGCGTAGCGGATGGCAAGAGTTCTGCCGTGACGGTGGCGGCGGGTGAATTTCGCCATTTCGGCGGTCAGGAGTTTGCCGGCTTCTTCAGAGAAATGCCATGCTTTGGGATTGCGGGCATCTTTATTGATGTTGCTGAAGTCGCTTTTTCGCAGAAAGCCCCAGTAGAATTGGGATACGCGGCTGTAATTTTCGCCGTCTTTGAAACTTATGGTCTCTTGTTTCGGCACATGGATACCCTCTTTACCGGCATAGATCCAGCGCACGCCGAGTTTGTTTTCCAGGAAGCCGTAAACTGCGAATGCGGTTCCGATCAGACCTTTGCTGGAGTCGCGCCCCCAGATGTAAAGTTTGCCGTCTTTATAAAGATAGCGGGATTCTCCGGATTGAAGAGCTGCTTTATCTCCGGCTCTGCCGACGATGATTTCCAGCGCATCTTTGCCGGGGGCAAGTTTCCCTGCGGCAAGTTCGAGATGATACTTCAACTCATCGTAAGCCGCCTGATATTTTTTGTTGGCGAGGGTGAGTTTGATGTTGGCAATTTTGTACTCCGCTCCGGAAGCCAGCAACGCAGCTGCAGTTGCCAAAAGTAAAAGAAATTTTTTCATATTCAATAATATCCTTTTGGTTAAGGTTGTTCGTTCAGATAGTAATGTTTGACATCACTCGGGATGTCATTATTGACCATTTGCAATAAATCCGCATGCCCGTCTCCATAGAGCATGGTGCCGGATTTTTTCTGATTGTGCCACGGATAGAATCCGCGCTGGCTGCCTGACCGGGGATTTATCACGCTGGAAATGCGGTTGTCGAGGCGGTTGTCAAAGTAAATTCCGGCATAGGAGTCGGTTATGAAAAATTTGATTGACGGCCGCTTCATGATGCTGAGCTTTTTTGAACTCAAACGATAATTGTATTGAATCGAGGCTCCGGCGGTTCGCGGCATCCCGTCCGAAGTCAACGGCGTGGTTGAATCGTTGGCAAACGGCATTCCGGGGCAGCCGAAAAACTGATCAAGCCGCGACCATTTGACGATTTTGGCATTATACATCGCCCGGAACCAACTGCGGGAGGCGTTGACAGAACTGCCCCATCCGTAAGGCATCAATCTGCCGTCATAGGCGTCAGTATAATAATTTACCCATACTCCGACCTGTTTACGCATGGATACACAGTTGGCGGCTTTGCCCCGTTCACGGGCGCTCTGCAAAGCCGGCAGCAGTATCGCCGCAAGAATGGCGATGATGGCTATTACCACCAGCAATTCTATTAAAGTGAAAGGCTTTATGGGAGAGGGGAAAAACTTCTTTTCACGGGAAAAGAGGTTTTTCCCCTCTCCCAAACCCTCACCCCTTTTCAAGAAAAGCGGGGTATTTTTAAGAGATTCGATCAAGCCCGACCAACGGGATGGGCGCGACACCTCCGAAGCGGCACGTTTG
Organism: Lentisphaerota bacterium; assembly: GCA_015061805.1. Classification (GTDB taxonomy): domain Bacteria; phylum Verrucomicrobiota; class Lentisphaeria; order Victivallales; family Victivallaceae; genus UBA1784. The sequence goes on from SUVV01000008.1 coordinate 108,794, forward strand.
CCGCTCAAAAAAAGCGGAGTATTTTGCGGCTCCAGTTTGTCGCCGCGCTTGAAAAAACGCAGAGATGAGATAACAGTATCCACAAGAAGTTCGATAAGAGTGAATTCCTTTTTTTGATTCATGAGTCTGCTCCTTATACGGTTATTCAATCTTTCATATTCTTTTTTGCAAAAGCCGGAGTGGTACCCCGGGGGACTATTTCGTGTGAAACATAACGTATCACCGCCGGTTCTTTCAGGAACCAGTTGTTGTGATTCAGTGCCAGATCTGCCGCTTCCTGTGCCATGCGGTCGTAATGGAAGTTGATCACAGATAGCGGCGGAGTTATAAACAATCGTTCAAGATAGCCGGAAATACCCATTACTGCGATATCATCCGGTACATTTATTTTGCATTGGTTAAGAACATTTATCACTTTGGCGGCGGTACAATCACAGAAACACATGAATGCTTCCGGGCGGTCAGGTGAATTCAGCAAATCAGGCAACTTATTCTCTTTGATGACAGAGGTGTCAAAGATCAGCGGGATCGATTCGGTCAATCCAAGTGAGTTGAGAAAATCTTCGTAGGTGTTGCGGGTGAAACCGCGCATACTGTCCTTTTTGAAAATCGTGGCGATCCGCTTGTATCCGAGCGTGGCAAGATAGCGTACACCATCACCGAATGCCTGGCGGATATCGGCGCATACCGAGGCAAATGAACCATCCGGACTCAATGTGTTGCCGAATTCCACGACCGGTATCCGGCTGCGGCGAACCGTGTCCAGCAACATCGGATTGCGGTTGAAGCTCTGGGTGTGGAGAAAAATCCCGGCTATATCATTTTCATTCAAGAGGCGGTTGAAATCCGTTGCACTGCAGTTTTCCAGATGCGATGCCGGAAACAATATCAAACGGTGTCCGTTTTGTGACAGTACATTCTGCAATTCAGAAACGAAATAGTTGTCAACTATGCTGAGATTCTCAAGATTGTTGGCGAAGGTCAGGAAAATAAAGCGTTTGGCGTTGCAGGCTCCGGAAACATAGTTGCCGCTCCGGCCGTTTTTTTCGATGAGATTTTCCCGTTGGAGTTCAGCCAATGCGGCGCGGAGGGTGACTCTGGAAACTTTCAATTCGGCAGCAAGAAGCTGTTCCGCAGGAAGTTTCCCTCCGATCGGATAGAACCGGTCGATTATCCGTTTTTTCAGTGTCTGATAGACTTGTTCTTTACGCAGCATTGTTTATCTGGTATGGTTTTTTGTTGTTTTTCCCTACATGTCGATCCAATATATTATCCGGGGAAGCGATTTGTCAAGTCATAAAAGCCAAAAAAAAGAAAATTTTTTCAGTTCCTCCCCCATATCGCATAATAAGTCTGTTTTTTATGGATTGTTTGAATAAAATCAAGCGGAATGAGAACTCTCTTAAATGAAAAAAAAATCCCGCCGGAAACAAATCATTCCGGCGGGAGACATCCAGTGTTATGTCAGTCGGCAAACTCTTTAGTGGAACGGGAGCGGTCTTTTTCCACTTCGCTGAAGATCTGATCGATTCTTTTCTGTTCCATCAGAACTACTTTCCCGGAAGCGATGTCGTAGATCGCTCCCGTTACTTTGACCTTTCCGGCCTTGACAGCGGCACGGATGGCAGCACTGTTGTGAAAGAGCTGCCGGATTTCCCGGAGGACATTGAGTTCGGATGCGTATTCGATGAGAGCTTTTCCTTTGAGATCCGGGCGATTTTTGCGCGCTCCAGCCACAGCGGGGATTATCGGTTTGAGCAAAGCTGGTATATTGCGTTCCAGTTTGTGAGCGTGTCCATGTTTATCCGTCATGGCGACCGTCGCGGTGACCGCTCCGCAGTCGGTGTGACCCAGCACCATCAGCACCGGGGTGTGAACGTGACCGACACCATATTCAGCTCCGGCGATCTCATCGGTCTGAAAAACATTTCCCGGTACCCGGATAACAAAAATATCCATGATCCCCGCATCGAAAATCAGTTCTACCGGCACCCGGGAGTCGGAACAGCCGAGAACCGTCGCGTAAGCATAGTCGCCCTGATTTTTTACCGCAGAAAGTTGGCGGCGGGCAGGGGTGTTGCGGGGGTGGATGGATTTTCCGGAGACGAAGCGCGCATTGCCTTTCATCAGCATTTCAAGCGCGGCATCAGGAGTCGGTTTGGCGTAACTTGCGGCGGCACAAAATATCATTGCGATAACGGGAATAAATTTTTTCATGGGATTTGCCCTTTCATTATGGAGATTGTGATTTCAACGTTGAAATCCTCTTAATATAGCATCAAAATGTTGTTTCTTCAAGGAATAAAATGGCTTGCCGCGACGAAATGAAATGAAAACTGGAGCTGCTTCATCCGTCTTCGCCCTTGCGAGCTACGCCGTGACAAGTCTGAAAAGGCTGTATTATGAAGCGCACCTGCGGTGCATGAAGCACATTTTGTGCTTACGAGCTTTGCTCGTCAAGCATCAAAATATATGAAGCGGCACTGCGTGCCATGAAGCGAAGCCTTTTCAGGCTTCATTTTTTTTGCCTTCAGAAAAAAGGCAAAAAAATGGTGGAGCATATTTATGCGAATCAAAACTTATTCTCCATTTTTGTAACTATTTGATTACCAAACATTCGCACAAGACGCGAGAAAGAGAATCCCGATAAATGGTTACGATTTACGCAAAAATCCCTATCATTTATAAAAAGTTAATGCTTAACAAGAATAGTGGAATATCTGAAAGTTTTCCACATTCGTTTTATTGATTAAAACTTTTGTCGCTCTGGCAGAGCCATCAGGTTGTTGCCCCTGATGGAAATCTTTGAGAATTTCATTGCAGTTTGCTCGATTTAACTCCAAAATCATCATCTTTCGAAATTTTACACGATTTTTCATTCTGCGGATATAACTATCAGGAGATTTCGCTTTCCCTGCTGTATCTGCCAATAATAATTCGTATCTTATCTTACAAACCTCTCCCCCGCAAACACTATCTTTGACCGTATCATGTTCATAAATAATATACCACAAGCGTCCATAATGGGAAATCGCCGCTGCGACAGTTTCTTTATCATTTCCAGGAGCATCGTTTTTATTACAATCACTTGCTTTTAAATCCCCATAAAATTTATGCATTGGAAAAAATAAATCAAAATCCAACTCCCAGCAGTATCCTGATTTTGCAGAATTCCCTTTGTAAAGGATATTTTTTACATTATTATTTTTCAAAAATGTATAGAATTCGAACTCTAAATACCACCCGGGCCATTCTGTTTCACGCCATTTCGGCCATTGAGCTAAACGCATTTTGTTAATAGTTTCTCCGCCATATAACCATTCATTAAAAGGAAAAATGGCATTAAAATCTGTAAATTTTTCAAGAAGATCAACATTAGTTAATGATGAAGAACTCTTATCATTACTCCCAAGGTAATTGATAAGTTCATTGGCTCTAATTGTAATAATTGTATTGCCGTGGAAATCACGTCGTCGCGCAATCCCATCTTGCATTGCACGAAATAAATCATTTACATAAACAAATGCAGATGAATTATGCATTTTTCGTGTAACATATGTGTCTGGCAAAAAATCTACAAAGACAATATTTCCATCGTAATGATATATCCCCATAAAATGAACCGTACAGCCTTGTGGTACTAGGTGCATATAAGCAGTTTTATACCATTCTTTTAATTGTATTCTTTTCTTAAAAATAGGATGATTGCCATTGCCGCCAAGAAAAGTAACCGCAGCTAAACAAAATCGGTGTTTACTTCCATCCTGAAGATCAATTGATACAATCCGTTTGTCAAACGGATCATTGCCAATACTCAACGCCTGTATATTTTTTGTAACTCTCAAAAACGTTTCTTTCAGCGCCTTACATTTCAGTGGTTGATCTGGCGCAATACAAATATTCAACGCAGAATCTATTTGTTGACTGGGCTCATTCATATTTAAACAATCTCCTTGCACATTCTTTGATAACAGTCACATTGACAGCATTTCCAAATTGTTTATATGCCTGATACTGATTAGTATTAGGTATAAAACGATCATCAAAACTTTGCAGACGAGCGGCTTCCCGGACAGTCATTCGTCTTTTATATTTACCAATAATTGGGATCTGAACTATCGCAACAAGAGCAGGTGCGCAATCAGGGCATTTGATTCTCAGTCCCGAAGGACGTTTTTGCATAATTCCATCCCAAATAGAACTGATTTTATTGCCACATTGCCACTCCATCTTTTTCATGGTAGGAGTAAAATTTTCAAGATAGTTGTATTTCTTAAGCCATGCATCTATAAACTCTTTATTATTGTTATACAATGCTTGATTTTTTTCTATAAAAATTCTTTTCCATTCAGGCAGACAAGCATCTTGATTAGATGTGACATTTGAGAAATATTCCGCCCAAATTGGAAATCCAATGACAGTTTCTTTAATTCCCTGATAAAATTCATTCCAAATCTCTATTTCTGAAATTTCTTGTTGCGTAAGAAAATATTTTTCATCAGACACCTGCGATTCCAAAATTGAATCTAATGAGCAATCTGTTTTTTTATACAATGTGTCGAATTCAAAATGCAGATCGTTATCTGCATTTTGAGGATCATAGACACCTAAAATTACGACTCTCTCGCGCAACTGCGGTACTCCAAAATGATGCGGACTCAAGATCAAAGGTTGCGGCGTTAAGCGATATCCTATTTTTTTAAGATGAGAATAAATTGTTTTCCACGTATTGCCGTTATCGTGAGAAACCAAATTGCGCACATTTTCTAAAATTATATATTTTGTATGGTGATGCAGCAAAATTCGTTCTATATCAAAAAATAAAGTCCCCTTGGTTTCATCCTCAAAGCCCTCTTGCTTTCCCGCTTTTGAAAACGGCTGACACGGAAAACCAGCACATAATACGTCATGAGGAGGAATATCTGTCGCTGCAATTTTAGTAATATCTCCTGCAGGAGTCATTCCAAAGTTTTGTTCATATGTAGTTATCGCATCTGGATCAATTTCAGATGCAAATACACATTTCCCTCCCAATTCCTCCATTGCCAAATGAAAACCACCTATCCCGGCAAAAAGGTCAATAAATGTGAATTTATAATTTTCAGGTTGCGGGAATGGTACTTCTCTCGGAAATAATTGATCGTTTTCCCAATAATTGACTTTACCCATAAATATATACTCCAATTAAACTTTTATACATATTAATCACTTTCCTGAGTCACTGACTATTGAACATCTGCCAACATTCATATCTCTGACGTATTGTCGCAATGCTTTATTTTCAACTAAGACTTTTACAATATCTTGAGCGACAGTACCACGTTCTGCGGCCGCAGTGTCGATCAATTCAAAGCGTTGCTGTTCATTCAAATTCAAGACATCAGCGATTTTTTCAAGCTGCGACTCATCAGGAGGATTGTTTTTCCCTTTTTCAATATTGGAGATATACATCGTGGTTTTGCCAATTGCTGCAGCAAGTTTGCCTTGCGGAGTTTTCCCACGCAATCTTTTCAAGTATTCTCCAAATGTTTCTACTTTCGCTGACATATCATGCCTGATTAAATAAATAAATTGATTTGTTTATATTAAAATATACTACCTCAAATCCAAAATACAAGCTATTTTTTGAAAAAAACTGCTTTATTGTCCTGCGCTGTCCGAGAGATGTATCTCTGGTGTCACTGGTTTTGGTATTTTGAAAATGGTTGGAGTTTTGATTGGGCGACAAATGGCAGGAATTTATTGCTGGATCAAAAACAGAGCAGTCGGTAACATGAGGATCAGCGACTCCGCAGTTGCAGCAGGCAAATCACTTTTTCCAAAGCGCGAAACTGCAAGCTCCGAGAGAAATACTGTTTCCGGAAAAAGCAGCTTCCCCCTGCTTCAGAACTACCTCAAAACC
>SUVV01000026.1 GCA_015061805.1 Lentisphaerota bacterium
GCGGATAAATTCGCCTTTGGCTTCGGTATAGGCGTCGCGGTCGTGCTTGAATTGTTTTTGCAACTTGGTTTTCAAAGCGGCATATTCTTTGGCTTTATCGGGGTGTTGCTTCAGATATTCGCAAAAAACAGGTTCATCCCAATCCCCTAAATGGCGGATATGCAAATGAAACACTTTTTCCGCAAAACCCAACGGGGTATAACCTTTGCACAGATCAAGCTGATACTCCGGAATGGTTGTTTCAGCCATAACACTATATCCGCACTCGATTGCCAGCTGCCGGATCATATCAACATCGGACTTTTCATCGACTTCCAGCAGAATATCCACCGTCGGTTTGGCAATCAATCCGGCTACTGCAGTGCTGCCGATATGACGGATCCTTGCAGCATTTTTACCGAAATGCTTTTGCAACAATTTTTCTTCATCAGCATAAAAGTTTTTCCATGCCGGATCATGTTCTGACAAAACTATCGGGAAAAGCTGCCATAATTCAGCCAATGTCATTTCTGACAAAAGTTTGACATTCCTGAATTTTTCCATGCTGACAATTCCTTCAGCATCGGGAATGATGCCGTTTTTGAACCCATAGCCCATTTTCTGATAAAACTTTACAGCTGTAACTGATGATGGTATCTCTATGCGTTCAGCCCGCAAAAAGTATTCATCCTGTTCCAAGGTGTTGATGATGGCAGAACCGACACCATGTCCAATCATTTCCGGCAGAATATAAATCGTCAGCAGAATACTTTCTTTTTCACTCCCCCAATAAGGTGCTATTGAACCCGTACCGACAATTTCATCCCCAGATACCGCAACATACATATGTGCAGAATTTGCCTGATTTTTGATTTTTTCAAGGGTAAAGTAATTACAATACTCCTCCATCAATTCTGCCGGATAATCTTTGCCATTGATTTCCCGCAAGCCCCGATGAATAATATTCTGCACCGTTTCAGCATCAGTTTCTGCAAAGCGGCGGATAGTAATTTTTTCATTCATAAAACACCTCACACTTATAATATACCATTTTTACAGTCAGATACAACCCGCGAAACAAAAAATGGTAATTGGTGCCATTCCATACAAATAACTTTATATCATGCATTTGCAATTAAATTATTCTCTTTTGCTGGTCTCCCCGGACGTAAAAACAATCTGCCCCGGTGAATCCAAGATCCACAGATTATTTGCACAGCGGTTATAGATATGATAAACCCCGGCACCAAGATTACGCCGTGGAAGCCGTCCCATATAGAATGGCACCATTTTTGTTTTTCCACCGATTGTCAGCAAAATAAATCACTGGGCATGGGAAGCTGATTCGTAAATACGCAGGATAAGTTCACTTGCATCTCTGGCATCGCTTCCGGAAACCAGAACATTACCGCCATTTTGCGCTTTTTCCGCAAAGTCGCGCAGCAGTATTTCATGTCCCAGTGTGGAAGTCACCGCATTGCTCGCCGCTCCGGAATGAAGTTCTTTCGCAGGTTCCCTGCCCGGATTTGCCACATCTTCAATCAACCATTGAGTAATGCGGTCGCCCTCCAGCACCACCGTCCCCTTTTCGCTCCGGATGGTCATCACCGCATCAAATCCCGGCTTCGATGCCGTTGAAGCGATGATCGTGCCGATCATTCCGTCAGCGTGACGGCAGATCGCAGCACCGTAGTCTTCGCCCTCCATCGGATGAACAAAGGTTCCGGTAAACGCATGAATCGTTTCCGGCAATCCGAAAAACCAGGTGTAAAGATCGATATTGTGGCTCGCCTGCTGAACAAAAGGTCCACCGCCATCCATTTTCAAATTGCCCCGGTAATCAGAATCGCGGTAATAACTGTCCGGGCGCCAGAAATTCACCGTAAGTTCACAGGCGATGATCCTGCCGAGTTTTCCGGTGCGGATAAGTTCTCTAACGGCGATATTATCCGGCGCAGTACGGCGCTGAAACGCCACCGCCAGTTGAACCTTATTCTGCTTACAGCAATCTATCATCTCATCCATATCACTCCGGGTAAGTGCCAGAGTTTTTTCGGTAAAGACATGTTTGCCGAGTTTTGCCGCTTCCAGACATCCGGCGGCATGGCAGCCGTTGGGAGTTGCCAGGATCACTCCGTCAAATTCGCACCCGGCTTTTGTGATTGACGGGTAAACCGGAATATCTTCGCTCATTCCGGCAGGGCGTTTCCCGGAACGCGACACGCCTCCGACGATCTCGATTTCCGGCACATTCGCCGCCGCCCGGATGTAAGTCGAAGCAATATTGCCGCTGCCAACTAAAAGTAAACGGAATTTTTTCATAAACAGTACTCCAAAATAAAAATCACCTGCACTCAATATAGCACACTTTTAACAGAAAAGCCAAAAAAAAGCGCCTTTTTCTCTGGCTTTATGTTAAATAGGGTGTATATTAATAGTTATTCACGGTTTTTTATGAATTTTTAATGGTTCGTGGGAGTGTGTAACATGAAACCAAATGAAATTAAACATTTTGATCATATCGTTATCGGCAGTGGTCTGGCGGGATTGACTTCCGCATGGCATCTGGCCAAGAGCGGCAGAACCGTTGCGGTTTTCACTAAACGCGCCATCGATGAGTGCAACAGCCGCTGCGCCCAGGGCGGTGTTGCATGTGTGATGGACAACAGCGACACCTTCGATGAACACGTCCAGGATACCCTTACCGCCGGAGCCGGAATGTGCGACGAAAACGCGGTTCGAACTATTGTTGAAGCCGGTCCCGAAGCCATCCGCGAAATCATCGCACTCGGAGCCAAATTCACCACCCGCGGCGAACTCGGACACACCGATCACCCCGAAGATTTCGACCTCGGCAGAGAGGGCGGACACCACAAACGCCGGGTGCTTCACGCCGGCGACATCACCGGTGCCGAACTCGAACGCGCCATGGTCGAAGCCGTTTCCAAACTCCCCAATGTCACCATTTTTGAAAATCATATCGCCATCGATCTTGTGGTCAGCGCCCGGCTTGCGATCCCCGGAGCCAACCGCTGTTTCGGAGCGTACATCCTCAACACCGTGACCGGAGAAATTTTCACCACTCTCGCCGCCACCACCACCGTCGCCTGCGGCGGCGCCGGAAAGGTCTATCTCTACACCAGCAATCCGGATATCGCCTGCGGTTCCGGTGTTGCCATGGGCTATCGTGCCGGAGCGAAGATCGCCAACATGGAATTCATCCAGTTTCATCCGACGGTGCTTTACCATCCGACCATCCGCTCCTTCCTCATCAGCGAAGCGCTCCGCGGCGAAGGCGCCGTCCTCAAATGCCGCCCCCGCCCCAACGCGGAACCGGTCGAATTCATGCACAAATACCATCCGATGAAAAGCCTCGCGCCGCGCGACGTGGTCGCCCGTGCCATCGATTCCGAAATGAAACGCACCGGAGAAGAGTGCGTCTACCTCGATATCCGTCACCACAGCGAAGAAACTCTGCGCCGCCGTTTCCCCAACATTTTCGCCAAGTGTCTTGAAGCCGAAGTCAATATGGCTCATGAGCTGATCCCGGTCGTCCCCGCCGCGCACTTCGTCTGCGGCGGCATCAAAACCGATGTCGCCGGAAACACCAGCATCACCGGTCTTTATGCCGTCGGCGAATGTGCCTGCACCGGGCTGCACGGAGCCAACCGTCTGGCATCCAACAGTTTGCTTGAAGCGATGGTCGTCCCCCGCTTCGCCGCCGAAGATATTGAGCATAAAATGCACTTCTACAAGTCGACTCTGCCTGATGAAAAAGCCGCACTCAACTGGACGACCGGCAACGCCACCGATTCCGATGAACTCGTTCTCATTTCCCACAACTGGGATGAGATCCGCCGCTTCATGTGGGACTATGTCGGAATTTACCGCACCGACAAACGGCTGGAACGCGCCAAAAACCGGATCAAACTCATCCGCAAAGAGATCGAAAAATATTACTGGGACTTCACTGTTACCGCCGATCTGGTCGAACTGCGCAATATCTCCACCGTTGCCGAACTCGTCATCGACAGTTCGCTTAAACGCAAGGAAAGCCGCGGACTGCATTACAACGCCGACTATCCCTATCTCGACCCGGAAATGGAGTGCGTTGATACCATTATCCAGCGCCACGTCGGAGGTTCCCGGTGAAGCGTCCTCTGGCAATTTCTGAAACCGCAAGAAATATCGTCCTCACGCTGCAGGACGCCGGCTATGAAACCTACGTCGTAGGCGGTGCGGTACGCGATCTGCTGCTCGACCGCACTCCGAAAGATTTTGATATTTCCACCGCCGCAACTCCGGAGGAGATCAGAAGTGTTTTCGGTCGGCGCAAAGCCCGGATCATCGGAAAACGTTTCCGTCTGGTTCACCTTTACGCCGATGACGATATCTACGAAATCTCCACATTCCGCGCCCCTCCTGCCGCAGGGAATGACGGTGATCTCATTACCTCCGACAACGTTTACGGAAGTGCAAATGATGATGTCTGGCGCCGGGATTTTACCATGAACGCCCTTTTTTATGACCCGGCAAAAGAGGAAGTGCTCGACCTGACCGGCATGGGTGTCGATGATATCAACCGCAAGGTGGTGCGTGCGATCGGCGTACCGGAAGTGCGCTTCGCCGAAGACCCGGTGCGGATGCTCCGCGCGCTGAAAATGGTCGCCCAATTTGATTTCTCGCTGGATGATTCCACCGAAAATGCCCTGTTCGCCTCACTGCCGCAGTTGATGCTCTCTTCCTCATCCCGCCTTGCGCTCGAACTGGAAAAGATTTTGAAATCCAACTACTGCGACCGTCATTTTGAGGTATTCCACGATTACGGTCTGCTCCCCTATTTCCTGCCGGAACTTTCCGCTGTCTGGGGAACTCCCGTTCAGCAGGCGGTCTGCGATCTGCTCTATGAACGCTGCTGCCGGATCGATGCCGGGCTTTACCGTAACAGTGTATCGCTTGCCATCGCCTGTGCCGCACTGCCATTTGTCGAAAATGCGCTGGGCAACGCTCCCGGAGAGTTGTGGGAACCGGGGCAGCCCGGAAGTGCCGGCGCGATTTCACATGCTGTCGACCACATCTTCCGCCCGCAGAATCTTATGGTTAAAATGCGTGAATCAGCCTACCGCATCCTCTCACTGCAGCCGCAATTGGAGCAGACCGATCATCCCCGCCGGGGAGAAATCATGCAGCAGCGCGCCTACGCGCACGCCCGGGAATTGCTGATGATCCGTCACGCCAAGTTGCCCGATGCTGAAGTCATCGCTAAAATCTGGCCGCCGGGAGTTGAACGGAAAAATAATCACCGCGAAAGATTTCCGTCCAAACCCCGCAAACCGAAATTCCGGAAAAGCGGCAAAAAACCGGAATCGAAATGGGATAAAAACGGCAATGAATAAAATTTTCCTTGCCTTTATCATCATAACATCAGCTTTCTTTTCCGCATTAGCTGAAGCAAAAAGCGGCCCGTTGCGGGACAGTTCCGGACGAACCATCCGCCGGGGCGGAAAATATGACCCGCGCCCGGTCTATCTGCCTCCGGTTGTAACCATACCGAAAGGTGAATTCCGGGGTGTCTGGGTAAGTACCGTACTCAATCTGGACATTCCTGCCAGCCGGAGTGCAGCAGAATTCAAACAGCGTTACACCGCGATGGTCAGAAAAATCGCTTCTGCAGGTTTCACCGCCATCATATTTCAGGTGCGTCCCAACTGCGATGCCTTTTATCCCTCGCAATTCGCCCCCTATTCCCAGTGGCTCGCGGGCAGAGAGGGAGTCGGATTCAAAAATTTCGATCCGCTTGCCTTCATGATCCGGACTGCCCACGCCTACCGGTTGGAATTCCATGCGTGGCTCAATCCCTACCGGGTAATGAATGATGTAAAGGTAAGCAAAAAAGCCTTTTTGAACAGCCGCCATCCGAGAAGTTTCGCCCGGCAGAATCCCCATCTGGTACTGGATTTTTATGACGGCAAAAGTCACACTCTTTTCCTCGACCCCGGACGCCCGGAGGTGATACGGCACGTTCAGAATGTGGTCTTTGAAATCGGTTCAAAATATAATGTTGATGCCATTCATTTTGATGATTATTTCTATCCGTATGAAGATATCGGCTCTTTGGACAATGCCTCATTTGCCCGCTTCAATCCGCGCAAACTCTCAAGAGCCAACTGGCGACGGCACAACACCGAAACCCTTATCGCCGGAGTCAGACAGGTGATAAACCGTGTCAACGCCCGGAGGAAAACCCGGATAAAATTCGGCATCAGCCCCTTCGGCATCTGGGGTAATGCCAAAGATATCAAAGGCGGTTCTGCCACCGGCGGCAAGCAGACCTATTTCAATTTATTTGCCGACACCAGAGGATGGGTAAAGCGGGGGTACCTCGATTACATCGCACCTCAAATCTACTGGAACTTCGCCCATGAAACCGCCGCCTACGCCGCGCTGGTCGACTGGTGGGATAAGACGGTTCAGGGCACTGGAACCCGGCTTTATATCGGGATGGCGCCCTATCGGCTCGGTGCTCCGGGCTGGAGCAGTATTGAATTATCCAATCAGTTAAGATACAACCGGATGCACAGTAATGTATCCGGATTCATACTGTTTTCCTGCCGCCACGTTTTCGGCAGCAAGCCGCACGCCGGAATCAGATACTTTTTCCAAAATCTGCGCTGATTTGAGCAGCGACAGAATCTGCGGTAAGCGAGTACTTTTCCCGGAGTTTGGCGATTTCGCCGTGGGCGACGATGGCATCATCGGGGAAACCGAATCCCCGAACCGGCTGGTGGGAATATCCGGCAAGGCTTTCCAGCAAAGCGGAATAAAGTCCGCCGGAAAGCGAATGATTTTCAATGGTGTACTGACGGAAACTCCGGAACTCAAGGGCTTTTTCCTTATCAAAAGGCTTGAGGAAACGGGCATCGATAACCGTGGCCTTGATACCGCGTTTTGCCAATTCATCAGCAACCGCCAGAGCGGTAAATAATTCGGCGCCGATACTCCAGATCACCGCTTTGTCATCCGCATCGCAGGAAATCACTTCCACCGCCCTGCCCTTTTTCAGCGGAGGAAGTTCCGGCAATTCCCGGGATTCCACACCGCCGCGCGGATAACGGATGACCACGACTGATGAAAGTTCGAGCGCGAATTCAAGGAAATGTTCCATATCTTCCGGGCGGGGCGGCGCCATGATCGTAATATCCGGGAGAGAACGAAGAAATCCGCAATTGTAAATGCCGTGATGTGTCGGACCATCTTCCACGATCCCGGCACGGTCAGCGGCAATGATCAGCGGAACTCCCGCCAACACCCCATCGTGATAAACCGCATCCAGAGCCCGCTGCAGAAAAGTATCGTAAATGGCACAAACCGGACGCATACCTCCGGCAGCCAGGCCACAGGCAAAGGTGACGGCGTGTTCTTCAGCGATGCCGACATCGAAACTGCGTTCCGGAAACTTTTCCGCAAAACGCCGCAACCCGGTACCATCCAGCATTCCGGCAGAAATAACGGCGATTCGCGGATCTTTTTCACCTGCTTTCAACAGAGCTTCCCCCATTGCTCTGGAAAAGCCGCCGGAAGAAACCGGCATTTTACCGGTACGCTCATCACAACCGGCAATACCATGGTATCCGGTGGGATCGTTTTCAGCGAAAGAACATCCGAACCCCTTTTGCGTCACCACATGAAGCACCAGCGGACCGGGAAGTTTCCGGCTCTGCTCCAGAACCCGGATAAGTTCATTTATATCATGTCCATCCACCGGGCCGAGATAGCGGAATCCCAACGCTTCAAAGAAATTTCCGCGGGGAATCATCACCACCCGTTTTGCCGCATACAGTATCGAACGCACCAGTTTGAACAGATGCGGCATCGGCTTCAGATGATGTTTCAACTTTTTCCGGACGCGATTGTAAAAGTCTCCGGAAATAACTTTGCCGAGATAGCGGGACAACGCACCGGAATTTTTTGAGATCGACATCTGATTATCGTTGAGAATCAAAATCAGACGTTCCTTACCGGGACAGTTCGAAGCGTTGTTCAGCGCTTCAAAGGTCACGCCGCATCCGGCACAACCGTCGCCGACAACAGCAATAACCCGGTCAGGAGCATCGGGAGAAGCCGCCGCCGCTCCGAGAGCAAGCGAAAGCGCACTGCCGCCATGTCCGGCAGGAGCCGGGTCATAGATCGATTCAGCAGGAGATGGAAAGCCGGAAACTCCGTCAGTTTTCCGCAATCTGGCAAAGCCGTCCTGACGTCCGGTAAGCAGTTTATGAGCATACGCCTGATGGCCGACATCAAAGAAGATCTTTTCTGCCGGAGTGTTGAATACCCGGTGCAGAGCGATCGTCACTTCCACAATACCGCAATTTGAAGCGAGATGTCCGCCGTTTGCAGCAACCGTGGACATGATCGACTGCCGCAATTCACCGGCGAGCAGCGGAAGTTGTTCCGCCGGTAAAGAGCGCAACGCTTCAGGAGAGCGAATATCTTTAAGCACGGTATTTACTTCTTGTCATTCAGTCCGCCGAAGCGGCGGTCACGGGCGGCAAAAGAATCCAGCGCCTTTTTCAACTCCTCCCTGCCGAAATCGGGCCAGTAAACCGGGGTGACGTAAAGTTCAGAATAGGATAACTGCCAGAGCAAAAAGTTGCTGATACGCATTTCACCGCCGGTACGGATGAGCAGGTCGGGATCGGGAATATCCGGGGCATAAAGATAGTTGCGGAATTCCGCTTCGGTAAGCGGTTCGTCACTTTTACGCTCTTTGAGCATTTTATTCATGCCGTCGATAAGTTCGGCTCTGCCGCCGTAACTCAACGCAACGGTAATGGTGAAATCCCGGTTGTTTTCGGTCGCCTTGATCGCCTGTTTCAACGCAGTTCTGGAAATCAGCGGCAAATCATCAGTTCTGCCGATAGTACGGAGCCGGACACCGTTTTTGAGCATATCGGAAAGCGAATTTGAAGAAAATTCGCTGATAAGTTCCATCAGCACTCTGACCTCATCAGCAGGCCGCTTCCAGTTTTCGGTACTGAAAGCATAAACGGTAAGGTATTTTATTCCGAATTCGCGGGCGGCTTCCACCACTTTTGCGATCTGTTTCGCTCCGGCGCGGTGACCGTCACTGCGGCTCAAATTGCGTTCTGTTGCCCAACGGCCGTTGCCGTCCATGATAATTGCCAAATGCTCTACCGGCATAATAAAACTCCGATTTTTTTTAATTTCAATGAAAAACTTACGTTAAAATATCACATCAAATCAATTTTGTCAAGACAGCGGCAAAAGTTTCCGGAACAACTTCATCAAAACTCGTTTTTTTTTCACAAAAACCTTGCAAAAAAAGAGAAACGGTGCTATATTCTTTGGATGAGAATATTCAGATAACCAACCAAACATATAAGGTAATACATTATGGCAAAGGTTCCAAAACTCACGGTGCTTTTTGAGAAGTTCAGAGGCCAGGTATTCACTCTTGAAAAAGACACCATCTCTGTCGGACGCAGAGATGAGATGGATATCGTTCTGAAAGACGGAAGTGTTTCCGGACACCATGCCGACATTATCCGCACCGAACAGGACGGAGAAGTGATTTTCACCCTCCGTGACAACGATTCCACTAACGGCACCCGGGTCAACAACCAGCCGATCACTGAGCATATCCTTAAAAACTCCGATCTGATCACTTTCGGTAATGTGGAAGTGCTGTTTGACGGCGAGCAGAATGATGCCACCGAAACTGCTGACTTCTCCCACCTCACCCACACCATCGATATCAGCGCTCTGGAAGAGAATACCACCGCTCCGCATACTTTGACCAACTTCAATCCGATGGCGAACAAAGCCTCCCAGCGCGATGCGGCAATTCAGAAAAACCTTTTCCGCACGCTGTTGTTGATCGCGATCGGTCTGGTTGCTCTTGCCGGACTCGTGCTTTATCGGGTAATCACCAAAAAGTAATCGTCTGAAATCGGCATCTTTCAGCAGAAAACCGTATCATATCTCTGCAGTTTCCGGAGCAAAAGCGATTCCGGAAAGGTGTGTATACCGGGAATTCAAGCTGACTGTTGTCTTTGACGGCAAAACGCCTGTAACACTATGAATCAGAATAATCAAGATAAAAAAGATCTGCCGCCGCCGGGCGCCCGTCAACCGGGCAGACATACGCCGCCGCCCAAGCGCAGCAATGCTTATATTTTCGTATGGATAGCGATATTCGTTGTCCTGGGAACGCTGCTTTTTTTCCGTGACCACAACAACGTCAATCACCGGGATATAATCCAGTCCCAGTTTGAAAAAATGCTTCAGGAAAACCGGATCGCTTCGGCAAAACTGACTCCGGAAAGCGACGGTGTTTTCAAGGTCGAGGGTGAATTCAAAAACGACAGCAAGACCGCTGCCGAACCGGAAAGTTATACCGCCCGGATCCTGATGAATGATACTCTCGCGCAAAAAATTGCCGCTGCCAGCCGGATGGAGATCAAATCCGACAGTTCCGGATTCTGGAACTTCATCATTGTCAGCATCCTGCCGGTAGTACTCATCATCATCGTCATCTACTTTATCTCCATGCGTCAGATGAGAATGAATGGCGGCAAAGCGATGGACTTCGGCAAAAGCAAGGCGCGGATGATCCCGCCAAATGAACTCAATGTCCGCTTTTCCGATGTCGCCGGAGCCGACGAAGCCAAGGAAGAGATCACCGAAATCGTGGAATATCTGCGCGACCCGCTGAAATTCCAACTGGTCGGCGGCAGAATTCCCAAAGGCTGCCTGCTGGTCGGAAATCCCGGTACCGGTAAGACCCTCATGGCCAAGGCGGTCGCCTGCGAAGCCGGAGTACCTTTCTTCGCCATCAGCGGTTCTGACTTTGTGGAAATGTTTGTCGGTGTCGGCGCCAGCCGCGTCCGCGACATGTTTGAACAGGCCCGTAAAAATATGCCGTGCCTCATCTTTATCGACGAAATCGATGCCGTCGGACGTTCCCGTTTCTCCGGCTGGGGCGGCGGTCACGATGAACGTGAACAGACCCTCAACGCCATGCTCGTCGAAATGGACGGTCTGGAAAGCACCAACGGAGTGATCGTCCTCGCCGCGACCAACCGTCCGGATGTTCTTGATCCCGCCCTGCTCCGTCCCGGACGTTTTGACCGTCAGGTGGTAATGGATCTGCCCGATATCCGGGGGCGGCGGCAGATACTGGATGTTCACGTCAAAAAAATCAAACTCGGAGATGATGTCGATCTCGATATCGTTGCCCGAACCACCCCGGGATTCAGCGGTGCGGAACTTGCCAATTTGTGCAATGAAGCAGCATTGCTTGCTGCCCGCCGCAACCATGATTCAGTTTCCCAGAGCGATATGGAGGAAGCCCGCGACAAAGTCAGTTACGGCACCGAACGCCGCAGCCGCAAGATCAACGACCGCGAACGGCGGGTCACTGCCTATCACGAAGCCGGTCACACCCTAGTGGCTCTTCACAACGAATACTGCGTGCCGGTGCATAAAGTCACGATCATTCCGCGCGGCCAGGCCGCTCTCGGAGCAACCTTTATGATGCCCAAAGAGGACACCTATCTGCGCACCCGGAAAGAACTGATCGCCGATATGCAAATGAGCATCGGCGGCAGAGTTGCCGAAGAGATCATCTTTGATGATATTTCCACCGGAGCATCTGCCGATATCCAGCACATGACCGCCATCGCCCGCCGCATGGTCTGCATGTTCGGCATGAGCGAAAAACTCGGAAATGTCAAACTCGGTGACTTCACCAGTCATCCCCATCTGCGTATCGACGGTCCGCCGCCGGAAGGCATTTCCGATGAGACTGCGCGCGAAATCGATGTTGAAGTGCGCCGCCTTATCAGCGAAGCCACGGCTGCCACCCGCGAAATCCTGACCACCTTCCGCGACCAGTTGGAAAAACTCGCGGAAGCACTTCTGGAAAAAGAAACTCTCTCCGCAGCAGAGATTTTCGATCTGCTCGGAATGCATCAGGAGGAAACTGTGGAAAATGCTGAACCGGTTTCAGATGAAACTTCTGAAAACACCGCTTCCGAAAAGATGGAAGCGTCAGCAAAACTTTCCGAAGACACCACTGCTCCTGCTGACGACAGTACCGGAAACAGCGAAAATGCTTGATTCCTGTGTTTCTGAAGTTGCCGGGGCAGTGCGGATAAAACTGCACGTCCACCCCGGCGCAAAACGCAACGGGATCTCCGGATTTTTCGGAGATTCAATCAAGTTCGATTTGCAAACCCCGCCGGTCGACGGCAAAGCCAATGCCGCACTCATCAGGCAGTTCTCAAAAATGCTGAATTGTTCCAAAAGTGCAGTGCAGTTGATCTCCGGAGAATGCTCCAGAGATAAAGTTCTGGAAATCCGGGGCATGGACAAGAGCAACACAATAACATTATTGAATGATCACATATTATGAAGTACGAAAACAAAAAAGCTGTAATCTTCCTCGCCGACGGCATGGCAGATGATCCGCAGGAAAAACTCAACGGCAAAACCCCGTTGGAGTACGCATACACTCCGGGGATGGATGAGATCGCAAGAACCGGAATCAACGGCACCTTCCTCACCCTGCCCGATGGATTACCGACCTCATCCGATGTCGCGAACATGTCCGTGCTGGGATTTCAGCCGGAACTCAACTACCCCGGCCGCGGCCCGATCGAAGCAGTAAGTCAGGGAATCAAACTTGCGGACGGTGATGTGGCATGGCGCTGCAATCTGGTCTACGTTTCCGATGATGGGATCTTGAGAGATTTCTCCGCAGGTCACATCAGCGATCAGGATGCCGCAGAATTGATGGCGGCGATCAAAGCGGAATTCGATTCTCCGCAGGTCACTTTTCACAGCGGCGTGAGTTATCGCAATCTTCTGGTGCTGCACGGCAAGGAATTCTCGGCAGATGTCGATTACTTCAAGCCGGATTCTTCACAGGATCTGCCGCTGGCTGAACTCCGTCTTTCCCCTGCCAAAAAGACTCCGCAGGCTGAATATACCGTAAAATTCCTCATCGACCTTGAGGAAAAAGTCGCCCGTTTTCTGGCAAATCATCCGCTGAATGCAAAACGCGATGTCCCCGCCAACCGGATTTGGCCGTGGAGTCCCGGCGGCAATCCGCGTATCGATAAATTTCAGGATAAATACGGTGGACGCACCGGAGCGGTTATCAGCGCGGTGGATGTGATCAAGGGTATCGGTCTTTGCAGCGGAATGGAGGTCATCAATGTTCCCGGCGCGACCGGATTCCTCGACACGAACTACGCAGGCAAAGTCGAAGCCGCCCTCCGCGCTATCGAAAAACACGATCTGGTCTACATCCATCTGGAAGCGATCGATGAGTGTTCCCACATGGGAGATCTGGATAAAAAACTGCAGGCGATCACCGAATTCGATGCCAACATCGTGGTTCCGGTACTGGAAGCTCTGCGCGGCAAAAATATCAATTTCGCCATTCTCCCCGACCATCCGGTTCCGGTTAAACTGCGCCAGCACACCACGACTCCGGTTCCGCTGGCGATTTGCGGAAGCAGTTTCCAGCCGGATGCGATCGGAAGTTTCAGCGAACAGCTTGCCCCCGCCGGCTCACTCGGTCTGCTCCGCAAGGATGAACTCGTCCGGAAGTTGCTGGAGCTGTGATAAAAATGGGAAAAATTCCGCTTTCAGCTTTGGACAAGGCTATGAAACTGCTTTCGGCGCGGGCATTGTCGGAAGCGGAATTGACCCGGAAACTCCACACCGCAGGCTATCCGGCGGATGAAGTTGAAGAGGCAGTCAGCACCTGTTGCCGCCTCCACTATATCAATGATACTCAGCTTGCCGCCGATTACACCGGATTGCTACGGATGCGCAATACCGGCAGCCGGGTGATCCGCCGGAAACTCATCCGGCGTGGACTCGGTGATGAGATCGTCGACCGCCAACTGCCGGAAGAAGATCCTGAAACCGCCGATATCGAAGCCGCCCGCCGGGCACTGGATTACAAGTGGCGGTTGCTTGCCAGAGAAAGCGATCCGCGCAAAAAACGGGAAAAAGCTTTCCGCTATCTGGTCGGCAAAGGTTTTCCGGCGGGGATGATTTTCAAATTGATCTCGGAGCAGGAACAAACGGAAAACACGCTTTATTGACTTTTTTTCTTGCACCGTCAAAACAATGATGATATATTATATTCAACAATATCAATAATAACGTTGGGGTAAAAATAAAATGAAATTGTTTATCATCGGAATCGCAATTTTGGTCATCGGTTATTTTCTCTACGGAAAACTCATCGAAAAGATCTTCGGACCGGACGATCGGGAAGTACCGGCTAAAAAAAGTTTTGACGGATTGGATTTTCTGGTCCTGCCGGATTGGAAAAACAAACTCATCCAACTGCTGAATATCGCCGGGGTCGGCCCGGTTATCGGCGTTATCATCGGTATAAAATTCGGCGACATCGTCTTTTTGCTGATCCCGATCGGCTGTATCCTCGCCGGAGCCGTGCATGACTTTGCAGCAGGTATGCTCTCCCTGCGCAACAACGGTTCCAATCTGACCGGACTGATCAAACTCACGACCGGTAAAAAGGTTTACTTCATCTTTTCGCTTTTCCTCATTATTGCCCTGCTTCTGGTGGTCGCGGTCTTCATCACGACTCCGGCACAATTGATTGCAGGTTTGATCCAATGGAAACACGCGCTGCTCGCGGCGACGATCCTGATTTTTATCTACTACATCATTGCCACCATGTTCCCGGTAGACCAGATCATCGGCAGAGTTTATCCGCTCTTCGGCGGTATGCTGCTGGTCGGAACTCTGGCACTTTTTGTCAAACTGATGTATTCCGGTTTTTCCGATCCTGAACTGCTGGTCGAAAGTGCCGGATTCCAGCAGGGAAAATTCACCACTCCTATAATCCCGATGCTCTTTGTCACCATCGCCTGCGGAATTCTTTCCGGATTCCACGCCACCCAGGCGCCGATCGTCGCCAGAACCATGTCCAGCGAAAAGCAGGCGCGCGGCGTTTTCTTCGGCATGATGACTCTGGAGGGCTTCATCGCTATGGTCTGGGCCGCCGGAGCCATGGCGGTTTACAACCGCGCCCCCGAATGGATGGGTAAAGGAGCAACCCTTGTCCTGCACAAAATCACCGCCGATTTCCTTGGAAGCAATCTTGCAATAGTAGTGGTCTTGAGTGTCATCATCCTCGCCGTCACCAGCGGAGATACTGCGATGCGGAGTTTGCGCCTGAGTCTGGCGGAAATGTTCAAACTCGACCAGAAACCGATCATCAACCGGCTGATGCTGATGGTTCCGCTCATTGTGGCGGTAGTCGGCCTGCTGATCTGGAGCAATGTCAATGCCAAAAGTTTCCAGATGCTGTGGAACTACTTTGCGTGGAGCAATCAGGTCATGGCGGTATTCACCTTTATCGCGGCGACGGTCTACCTTGCATCCCGGAACAAACCGGTGGCGGTCACGGCTCTGCCCGGTATGTTCATCACCTTTGTCGTCACCAGTTACATCATGTGGATATCTCCGGCTCACGGCGGCCCGCTCGGTTTCGGTCTTGATTTGCACGACTCCTACCTGATTGCCGGATTCACCGCAATTGCCGTTTTTGCCTGGGCGGTCATGCACGGTAAAGATAATCTGGGAAAGTTTGAATAATATCCTATGAAAAAAGAAAATGCAACTCAACTCAAGCGACGCTGGTTTCCACTGTGGAAACTGGACGGATATATCCTGCGGGAATTCCTGATAAAGTACACCATCTTGCTGTTGCTCTTTATCATCTTGTTTGTACTCAATGACATTTACCGGGATATCGCTGATTTTTTTGATGCCCAAGCCGATTGGCGCGAAATTGCAGCATATCTGATCTGCAAGATTCCGGGTAATATCCGGTTTATCCTTCCGATATCCATGCTCTTGGGCTGCATGTGGACGATGGCAACTTTCGGCAAATATCTGGAAGTGACCGCGATGCGGGCATCCGGAGTATCGCTCTTCCGTTGCGGAGGAGCGATTCTGTTTGCCGGACTGATCGTCAGTATCGTCAACATTTATTTCAACGAAAAACTGGTTCCGCAGACCAGTGTTATTGCCGAAAAGATCTACGATCAGAGTTCAGACAGCCGCCGTTATGTCCATTCGCTGTTGACCTACCGGAGTGATGACGGAAAACGGCGCTGGCTGTTTCAGGAGTTTACCAGCGGTAAGAGTTTCAATAGTGTCACATTGAAGACGTTTTGGAACGATTCCACCGCCCGATGTATCGCCGGAATCAGCGGCACACCGCAATATGCAACTATGATGAAAAAAATCCTCGGCGAAAAACGCTGGCAGCAGCTCAACGCGCTCCCTCCGGAACTCCGCCGGGAACGCATGGCAAAATTGATGAATAACCGCAAGATCGACTTCAACATCAAAAATGCTGAATATGATACCGAACAGAAATGCTGGATTTTCCGCAGCGGAACCTTCATCTGTTACGACAACAACGACGAAACGATGTTCAAAGCCAGTTCCGGAACTACTGCAATGCACGATGAAATCGAATTCACCGATCTGGTCTTTAATGAAGCAGCGATTCCGGAATCTCCGGAAGATATCGCTAATTCAATAAAAGAAAAAGATGAACTTTCCACCGTCGTCATCTGGCAGATATTGCGGCGAAACCCCAATATGCCGGAACGAGCCAGAGCGATCTATCAGACTGTATTCTTTTACCGTCTGGCGTTCCCGTGGGCAAGTTTCCTCGCAGTATTTCTGGGCATCCCGCTCGCAGCGAAAAATGAGCGCACCGGCAGTATGCTGGCAATAATATCCGCAATCATCATGATCGTTATCTACATCATTACCGCGCAGTTGTTTTTGATGCTTGGCAAATCCGGTGCGGTTCCGCCGGTGGTTGCCGGACTGGCTCCGACGATCTCCTTTATTGTAATTGGCGTATGGCGGTTGCTTTTCGGAAAGAATTGAGGGCAACGATGAAACTTTTCGACACCCATTTTCATCTTCCGGAAAGCGGAGAAGGTTCCTTTGCCGATTTCGATGCCGCAGTCGCCGGACATCTGATTCAAAGCCACAAACAACTGATTCTTCCCGACAACAGCATCGAACTTGCCATGGTCGCCGCCGGAGGGAACTACAATTGTTCGCGCCTTGCCGGAGAATACGCCCATTGCCACGATGATTGTTACTATTCCTGCGGTGTCCACCCCCACGATGCAGCGGAATATCTGCAAAGCAAGCCGGATTTCTCCGGATTCAGAAATGATCCGAAACTGGTTGCCATCGGCGAGATCGGGCTGGACTACTTTTACGAAGAATCTCCCGTCGCCGAACAGATCGAAGTATTTGAATATTTCCTTGCCCTGGCGCTGGAGTGGAACCTTCCGGCAATGCTTCACATCCGGGACAAGGAAGGGGCGTTTGATGCCGGAAACGCCGCGTTTGAACGACTTGACAAATTTGCCGTTGCCGGAGGCAGATTTGTCATCCACTGCTGTACGATACCGGAGGATAAAATATCTCCATTCATCGATTTGGGTGCTATGATCGGAGTGACCGGCATGATAACTTTCAAACGGGCGGAGAACCTCCGGGAAATGCTGAAAAAAGTTCCGCTTGACCGTCTGATGCTGGAAACCGATTCTCCGTATCTGGCGCCGGTACCGTTCCGTGGCAAGGTCAATACGCCCGGATTGCTCGTTCTGGCGGCGCAGGCTCTCGCTATCGAAAAGGGTGTCTCCCTTGAAGAAATTTGCGAAATCACGACCGCTAATACTGAAAAATTCTACATCAACAACCCCCGGTGAAAAAATGTATTGGACAAGATTTTTCCTGGAAATGTCACTTGGAACCCTCTTATTCGCTCTTTTGGCGATGGCATTTTTCTCTGCCTCGGCAAAAAATATTGAAAATTTGGAAAAAATCACCCGCAACCGCGTTGCCGGATTACTGCTCGCGCTGCCTGCGCTGGCGGCATGTGTCCCTCACGCCCGGATCGTGGCTCCGGGCATATTGCAGAATCCGGTTCTGCTGTGGGGATTGGCGGTCGCGATACCGGTTTTGAGCTACTTTTATCTGGACTACTATACCGCCCGTGCCGGAGCCGGAGCGGTGATCATTCTTGCCTATGATCTCATTCATTACGGGTATGATGAAAAACTGCCGGGTGCAGTTGTATTCACGATTGCGGCGTGGCTTTTCGGCTTTGCGGCGATTTGGGTATCCGGGAAACCGTATGCGTTGCGTGATTGGTTCCGGCTGGCGGTTCGCAACCGGAAATTCAAAATTGCCGCCGGGATCGCTTCGGTCATATCCGGCCTGAGTTTTGCCGCCGCGCTGATCGGCGGACTGTTGAAATGAGTTACTGCGACCTCTGCCCCCGGAATTGCCCGGTTGACCGGACGGAACGTCCCGGATTCTGCGGAATGGGCGATGCGTTGAAAATCGCCCGTGCCGGATTGCACTTTTGGGAAGAACCGGTCATCAGCGGCGAACGGGGTTCCGGAACTGTATTCTTTTCCGGATGCAATCTGCGCTGCGTTTTCTGTCAGAACTACAATATAAGTACCGGCGGTGACGGCAAAGCCGTGACCATTGACCGGTTGCGGGAGATCTACCGCGAACTTATCGCTCAAGGCGCCCATAATATCAATCTGGTGACTCCCACGCACTATCTGAATGCGATCGCCGAATCCCTCTCCCCTGCCCTGCCGGTGCCGGTGGTTTGGAATTCCAACGGTTACGAATCGGTTTCCCAGCTAAAAAAACTTGAAGGCAAAGTCCAGATCTATCTGCCGGACTTGAAATACGCTGACAATCAACTCGCGATGAAATACAGCAGCGCCGCCAACTATTTTGAAACGGCATGCGCCGCCATCGATGAGATGTTCCGTCAGACCGGAAAATTTGAATTCGATGACAACGGTATGCTGACCCGCGGCGTGATCATCCGCCATTTGATCATGCCGGGAGCGCTCGAAAATTCCCTCAAAGTAATTGAATATGTAAGTTCCCGCTTCAAGCCCGGCGAAGTCCTGTTCGGTCTGATGCGGCAGTATATTCCCTGCGGAATTGTTTCGGATCAACGCTTCCCGGAAATCAACCGCCAAGTCAGCGATGAAGAGTACCAGATCGTTGAAGATGCGCTCTTTGCATCCGGCATCGAAGACGGCTATGTGCAGGATGAAAGTTCCGCATCCGACGAATTCATTCCCGAATTTGACGGCTCCGGAGTATAACATTCTCCGTATGGCTCACTTGAAAGGCAGTTCCGGTTGATAACAGCGCACCGGAGCGGGTGGGGTGTACGGTTTTTCCGGGGTGATCCGGATGAACAATGAGATAAGTTTTTTCCACATAACACAACTCCTTATAAATGATCATCTGGTGTTCCATTTGAAAAGCAGCGCAAAAATAAAGATAATCCCAAAAATAAAATTGAATAAACTTTTTAACATTTTTCTCTTTTAACTCCTTTTCCGGCTTGTATTTTGCTTTTACCCATAATATATTACAGGCAAGTGGACATTTTGTGTCCAGTCTGATCATGAAGGTAAAAATTTTTTATTTTTTGAGGTATTCTGATGCCGATGCAAAAATCTCAAATGCACCGCCTGATGCGGATCGCTGCGCTTTTGAAAGAAAACCGCTATCCCAATTCCGAAACACTGGTCAGGGAGTTCCGACGCATTGCCGTTGAAGAAGAGCTGGAGATCGACTGCGGCAAAAAGACCATTCTGCGCGATATGAAACTCCTTGAACAGGAATTCAACTGCCCCCTCGCCTTCGACCGCGCCCGCAACGGCTATTACCTGAAACACCACGGCTGGGATTTCATCGCCCCCGCATTGCTCGACGAAAACGAAATGCTTGCCGCCGTCATCGGGGCGCGCATTGCCGAAGAGATCTTCCCGGCACCGCTTAAAAACAAGATCCGCAACGCCGTGGATTACCTTCTGCAGAACAACAATCCGGATTTTCTCGACACCGCCAATATGGAAAGCTTGAATATTCTCTCCGGCTTGTACGCCAATATCGATCCGGAAATATTTCAAACTCTCTTTCAAGGCTGGCAGACCAATCACTGCGTGAGAATCGCCTACGCCGACTGGCAGGGGGAACTCACGGAACGCATCATCGAACCGCACACGCTGGTATTTTACAATAATTCGTGGTACAGCAAAGCCTTCTGCCATCTGAAACAGCAGCCCCGGACATTCGCTCTGCGCCGCATCAAAAAAGCCGAACTGCTCCACGGCGACTTTGAACCGGACAAAGAGATCATTGAATCGGTCAACACCGACGATTTTCTCGGATTTGAAAAAATCCGGAATGTGAAACTTCTCGCGCAAAATTATTCGCTTGACCGCCTGAAATCTTCTCCGCTTCACACGCATCAACTCATTCATGCGGACGGTACAGTGGAAATTCCGGCGGTTGCCAAAGAGGTGCTTTTTCCCTTTATCCTCTCGCAGGAAGGTAACGTCAAACTCCTTGCTCCCGCCGGATTAAGAGCAGAATTCAAAGCCGGACTGCAGAAAATGCTTGAAGATTACTGAACTGTCACCGGATAAATTTCCGCCAGTTCTGCCATTTGGCATCATCCATTTCCCACTCGCAGTAAATGGCGATGCCTTTGGCTTCTTTGCGGTGGTCAGCGGCGGAGATACCTTGCAAAGCGGAGGTGATATTTTCCACGCGCGGATGATGATAGCCGACTCCGGCATCTTCGTAGGCAGGAATTCCGAGCAGCAGTTCACATTTACCCGATCGAACGGCATCAGCCAATTGATTCGTCCAGTCAACCATAAGTTTTGTGTAAAATTTTTCCAGCGGTATTGCGGTATCGTACATCATCACCGCCATCTGATCGCATCGGGAGGCGACACGGCTGATAAATTCAACATCCCAATGAACATCGGGGAATTGATGCCATCTTGTCGGCGGCGGATAAGCGGCAACACTCAAGACTTTCCCGATGGTAACCGGACGGAGTTCTTCGAGCAGCGTGATAAAACCTGCTTCATAATTTGGCATTGGTTCGATATTGATTTGAATTCCGGCAAGACGCGGATGTTTTTTCAACAATTCATCGACGGAAGCGACGAAGTTTTTCCGCCATTTTTCATTTGACGGGCGGGCGGATTCATCCAAAACACCGCCGAGCCACGGAATGACCTTCACATTGTATTGTGCGGCGACATCCAGGAATCGTTCAATTTGCGGACTGTCATACCGGGCGATTCTACCGCTCAGTTGCGCCGGACATAAATGCGGGTAGACGGTGGAAATTTTGTTATCCGAAAGTTTTTTGAAGAGCGCCGAAATCTTTTCAACCGTCCGGAAGTCATCTTTGTTGCGTTGATTACGCTCAAACCAACTGTCATCCCCCAGCCAGCCATGCCCGAGCCAGATCGCATTGTTGGAATACTCCGGCAACGGAGCACCGCTCCCCGGGAACCACACCCAATAACCGGACACGACCACAATGGCGACGATCGTCAGAGCGGCGATGATCCGCAAAGCACTTTTACCGGTCCGGAGCAATAATTTTTTGCCTTGAGTTACAAATTTTTCTTTCCATACTGCCATCAAACGATCTTCCTTTTTTATCCATTGAAGGTAATATACAATCAATTGCAACGCTTTGCAACAACCGGATGTAAAATTTTGATAAATCAGCACATCCTCTTGAAAAGTTTCCTTTCCGGCAATATATTATAAAACGGATGTACAAACATCGCACCGAAAAACGACACGGGGAGATAGAATTATCTATTTTCACGCAGCAAGTATTATTGTAATATATCGATTTAGTTTTTTTTATGCTGACTGCACTGATCTGGACTTTTGTAACGGCGATCTTTTTTGCCACGATTTCAGCAACCGTAAGTTTTCTTGCCCGGGACAAGATGTCGAGTTTTCACTTTTTCACGATCGGAAATCTGGCGGCCTCGGCGATCGCCTGGATCGTTCTGCCCGACTGGAGCATGGCTGGCGAAGTCAATTGGGGGATGCTGTTTTTATTCGCTCTCGCCACCGGGATTGTCAATACCGCTTCGCAGGCGATGCTGGTGCTGACTTTGAAACTTGGACACAACGGACTGACGATCGCCATCCGTAATCTGGCGGCGGTGATCTCCATGTTTTTCGCCTTGATCTTTCTGCACGAAAAGGTTTCTCCGGTAAATTTTTCCGGAGTTGCGATAATCATTATTTCGCTGACCCTGATCGCCGTTTTCAGTAAAAAAAGCAACGTCAGTCACGATTTGAAGAAGTGGATCCCGAGCGTGATTATCGCCCTGCTGCTTTCCGGAGCCTATCAGATATTGCTCACCGGTTCACTGCTGCTCCCCGAATCCACCCGGCGGGCGGGGGTTCTGACACCGGCACTTTTTATGGGATGCGGGATCAGCAATCTGGTGATTTCGCTCTTTGAAATATCTTTCCGCAAAATCAAGTTTGGCACCGGAATTTTCAACCGCCGCACGCTGACCGTGACCGGATGCTGGGTGGCGGCGGCGATCCTGCAATACTTTGCGTTGTTCCAGGCCCTTGATGCGATGAAAAAATGCAGTATGGCGGCACTTGCCTGGCCGCTGATAATTGCAATCAACACCAGCAGCTTTGCCATTTTCTGCCGCCTGCGCTGGAAAGAAAAATACCCGATAACCACCATTATCGGCATGATCGGCTGTATCCTCGGCGTCATCCTGACCATCTGGGGCAGAAAATAAACGTGGAGGGTGTTTTAATTCTCCGGAATAGTTCTCGCAAGTTCAAAACAGTTGACGGCAATGCGATCTTGCGGAACATTGACGTTTCTCCGGGAAACATCTCTGAACGCATAAAAATCCAAACAGAGAACGGCTTTTATCTAAAGGCTCTGTTCCCGATACGGGCAGGTAAAGGTAAATAAAAAAGTTTCTCCGCCCCATAAAAATATTAGCGATTTTGCCGGAAATGACCGCGATGAAAACTTGATTTTCAACTGCCAACATGGTATCTTATCTGAAATGCGATCAGGAGTCCTTATGAAGAAATATTTTTTTGCAACGATTGGCCTATTGTCGATGTCCATCGGACTTTGCGCCGCTGCCATTCCTCAAAACAAGGAGAACGTTGATTTTATGAGCGAAATTAATAAACTCCGGAATAACTTAAAACTTCTGCTCTGCCGCCAATATTCTGCACTTGCCGGAGATACTTCCACGCTGCTCCGGCAAGTCCTGCCGGACGGTTCCATCGCCGGGATGAATTACCATCAGGAAAATGTCCGCGGCAGTGCCTGGGCTCCGGCGGCACACCTTGCCATGATGCAGCAACTTGCGCCCTCTCATCCGGAAGTTGCTGCCAGAATGCTGGATTTCTGGCTCCGCGCCGACGGAACCAGCGAAAACTGGTGGTGGCCGCAGATCGGCATCCCCGCCGCAGTCTGCCGCACCATGCTGATGCTCGGTCGTAAAGCCGAAAAGAGAGACCGGCAACTTGAAGCCCTTCTGAACCGTTCCCAAATGGGGCGCACCGGGCAGAACAAAGTATGGCTCGCCGGTATCCATTTGATGAAAGGTCTGCTTTATGATGATCCGGCTATGGTCAAAGCCGGAAGAGAAGCCATTCTGTCCGAAATATGTGTAACGGATAAAGAGGGGCTTCAGCCGGATTGGAGTTTCCACCAGCACGGTGCTCAGCTGCAGTTTGGCAACTACGGTCTTTCATGGTTCGGAGATATGGCATTCTGGGCAGCTGCCCTTGCCGGAACCAGTTATGCCCTACCACCGGAAAAACTGACGTTGATTACCAAATATTATGAACATGGTCTCCGCTGGACTTTATACAATAATATGATGGATATCAGTGCCTGCGGACGGCAGATCATCGAATCCTGGCCGCAAAAGAAGTTTATTCAGATTTGCAGTTATGCCGACTTGCTGAAAAAATCCGGTCTGTTGAAAGAGCTGCCAGCCCTCCGGGGAAGTATCTGTTACCCCAGGAGCGGTTATCTTATTCACCGCAACGAAGATTTTTTCTTCTCCGTAAAGATGAGTTCGGCAACGCTTATCGGTTCGGAAGTCGTCAATTCAGAAAATGCCTTGGGGCGGTACTCCGCTGACGGCGCTACGATGCTCTACACCCGGTATCCCTGGAAACAGTCTTCTCTCGCATTGCGCAACTGGCACAAGGTTCCGGGGACGACCGAGCTTCAAAACTCCGATTCTCTGCGCCCGACCCGGCAGTATCCCCACGAAAATTCAAGCAGTTACTGCTGTTTTGCCGAAGACTCTGTTGCTGGTGCTATGATGCGTTTCCGTGTTTCCCGGTTACAAGCCGATAAGGCATGGTTCTGCTTTGATAAATATATCGTCTGCATGGGAACCAATATAAAGTCCTTTGAACCGGGGAGTGTGGCAACCACTCTCGTCCAGCGTTTTCGCAACACTCAAGTTTTGCTGGGCAACAAGCCGCTTACGGAGGGAGTATTCCGTTCTGCCGGGAAAACCTCTTTTACCTTTGAAGGTATGAGGTATCTGCTTCCGGAAAGCGGTTCGTTCAAATTTCTTCTTGACCACCGGCAAGGCAACTGGAACACCATCAATTTGGAACATCCATCGAGTCCGGTTTCCGGAGATATGCTGACGGTTTGGCAGGAACACGACACCTCTACTCCGGGGCAATACCTTTACGTCATCCATCCGGAAAATATCCCCGCACCTGAAATCAAATACCTGCGCGGCAATAATATTATCGGCATCCATACTCCGGATGGCATTATCGCCGCCTTCTTTTCACCCGGTAAAATCCTTGATATCGAAACTGCCGTCCCGGGTTTGTACATTGATTTCAAAAACATCCGGAAATTTATCCCCCTTTGCCAATAAAAAGAGGGTGGCAAAACCTGGAGGGTGTTTTAAGTTCTCTCAAGCTCAAAACGGTTGACGGCAATGCAATCTTGCGGAACATTGACGTTTCTCCGGGAAACATCTCCGAAAGCATAAAAATCCAAACAGAGAACGGCTTTTATCTCAAAGTAAATGTCTGTAAATTCCGATAGAATAAAATCCGCCCCGGCAAACAATCGCACCGCAGATAATTGCTTTGTGGATAATAAAAAAGGAGGTATCATTACCGATACCTCCTGAATCAAAAAAACTCTTATTCCTTGTCCGCTTTCACAGCATCGCGGATCACAAAGATATTGTTTCGGATCTCACGCAGCATATCCAGAATCGAATACAGCAGCAGCATCCACTCAATGGCAATGTGCAGCAGAATCGGTCCTAAAAAGGCAATTCCGAGCCCCAGCAGAATTAAATTGGTATTTTTGTCCTGGGCGGCATTTAAAGACATCATCATTCCACCGATAAATAAACCGATGGTGACCAGAGCAAAGAGAATTTTTACGATAATTGGAAAAATGTTGATCTTAAATGCAAAAAAATCTTTCAAAATTTTTATATTGCGTTGACGACGTTCAAGATTACTCATAGCCATAGTAGGTTTCCCTTTTTTAATTACTTGTGTTTGATTAGATTTTTATTGTATTATTATTACCGTTCTATTGCCATAGGCATTTCTCCTTTTGTTTTCAGAACAAAAAAAGAGGCACATTCCGAAGAATATGCCCATCTCTACGCCTACCACAGCGTTACAAACACACATATGATCGAAATGTGCCGTGTTTTATACACGGACACTCCGACTATAAAAATGTGTTTGCATTACGTCTTATTTGTGAAGTGGTAGTTCAGAGATGGACGTTTACAATCAGTTTGCCAA
>SUVV01000033.1 GCA_015061805.1 Lentisphaerota bacterium
CACTCTGATACTCGACCCAGGGGATGTAGAGCTGCTTAAGATTGTTCAGACATCCGGTACTCTGACCACGCCGGCGCGCCTGCTGAAGTGCGGGGAGCAGCATTGCTGCCAGAATAGCGATGATGGCTATTACGACCAGCAATTCTATTAAAGTGAAAGGCTTTATGGGAGAGGGGAAAAACTTCTTTTCACGGGAAAAGAGCCGAACGTCGGCACCGGGTTTCCCCTCTCCCAACCACTCACCCCTTTTCAAGAAAAGCGGGGTATTTTTAAGAGATTCGATCAAGCCCGACCAACGGGATGGGCGCGACACCTCCGAAGCGGCACGTTTGCCGCTCAAAAAAAGCGGAGTATTTTGCACCTCCAGTTTGTCGCCGCGCTTGAAAAAACGCAGAGATGAGATAACAGTATCCACCAGAAGTTCGATGAGGGTAAATTGATTACGGCAATGCTTGCCGCAATCCCTGCCCGGAAATTGATCTTTCATAACACACTCCTTTGAAAAAACTATAACACCTATATTATATCTCCAAAAGGACTTAATGTCAAGAATTTTTACAATAAAACCATAAAAAAATGAAACGGCTTGCCTTTTATTTAAGACAAGCCGCCGATTCTGCTGCACGCAATTATTTTACAATTTCAATCAAACGGAAATCGTATGCGTTGACGGTACGATCATTGTCGGCGAGCGCCTTGCCGGTTTCGTAATCCCGGATCGCCGAAAATTTGCCGTGAAAGTGGAACTGCTGCGGAGTTTTGCTCTTATTGCCGATAACCAGCAATTTTCTATCCTGCCGGGCATAGGCAGAAATCATCAAATTCTGACCGCGAATCTCTTTCGGAGATTTTGCCGGATCGAAGAAGGGTTCAAAAACGCACTCTTTGTCCGCGATACCGAATCTGCCCAGCGCATCCTGCGCCGCAAGAACCACCTTGCGCGAAGCATCCTGCGGCGAAGCCCGGAGTTTCACCCCGACACCATAGGGCATGGTCATCGCCAGCAATGTGCGGGTCAGATAATCAAATTTCGGCTTCCATTGATCCTGCGGCGTCGTCTTGCGGACAACTCCCCCCAGAGCCAACGGCGCATTGCCGACTTGCAAGCCGGTGCTTTCGGCGAGGATGAAATCATGGCGGTAACGCTCCTGAAGCGGTTTTTCTCCGAAATCGGCTTCCCATCCCAACTGGCTGGTGGCAAAGGAAAACACCGGAACCAACTGAGCGTTGGTCATATGTACCTGAAGCACCCGCGGCGAATGCCCTTTCAGATGCTGAAGCACCGAAATGCGCTTCACCAGTTCACGCATGGCAAACAATCCGGTATTGGAATGCAGTTCACCATCTTCGTCGATCGCCGCCAGAGTATACGGATTGGTGTCCGGCATAATAAAGGTATCGTCAAGATAGCACCCTTTGATTCCGTGTTCAAATTCTTTGGCATAACCGTAGAGAATAAAGTCCAGATAAGAGGGAGTAAGCGAAGTGCGCAGCGCCCCGAAATAGTTCTGAACCGAAGGATTGAACCACTCCGCTTTGAAATATTCCGTCACCGGGTCGGCAGTATACGCCAGACGCGGGTCAGAATATTTTGCCGGGAAAGATGAACGCTTGCCGCCGAAGTTCAACTTGATCCAGGTCGGACGGCTTTTTTCAAATTTCTCCGCGATCTTGACATTATTTCCGGCTTTCATGTACATCTGACGGATCTTTTTGCCGTGCTTTTTCATATACTTATCAACGGCAGCGGCAACAGCAGCACGGTCAGGAGACTCGGCAGCTCTGGTCAAAATATCAACCAGCGTCCAGTCTTCATCGACCGGATACTTCGACCAACGGAACGGATAACCGAGAATATGTTCACTTACAGTCAATTCATTGGGACGGCTCGGCACACCGACGCCAAGCGCATCATAGGTGATATTCACCACCCGCTGATCGATCGGTTTGACCGGAGTCGCCTGGGTACCGAATTCGATTTTATGACCGTCGCGGAGTTTGACCGGACGATTTACAAAATCGATCTCCAGCCAGACCTGATCTTGCGAACGGACGATTCGCACCGCACTTTTTTTCCGGTCAAGTTTCATTCCGAGAGAGGTATCGGCGAACCATGCCATACCGCGTTCAAGTCCGCCGAGCCAGATGTAAGGCACAAATGCCGGATGGAGCGTTTCCTGTCCGAAAGCCGTCGCCCGGAAAAGTTTGCTGCCATCCCAGACGCACCCATCACCCTGCGGAATTTCCCCGGAAGGGTTGCGACGGATCATGTTGGATACCGCATGAAACAGCCACGCTTCGTCTTCGCGGAACGGGAATTTCACCGTCCAGCGACTGACCGTTTTTCCTTTTACCCCGGAGAGGGTCATCGTATGCACATTGAAGTTGTCGTATTCACTGTGGATGACCGTTTTCAAGCTGATCCCACCTGCACAAGCTTCGGCAACCGTCCGGGCATCGAGACCATCCGGAGCTACCGTCACCGCAACCTTACCCTTTTCAAAACGGAAAAGCTTGCCGTCAACCACGATTTCAGAAACCGGAACTCCTGCAAATATCGCTTTTTTATCCGCCAGAATCACTCCAGGCAACCCCGCGGGAGTGAAGCGGTACTGGCTTCTCAAGGTGGCGATACCATCGCTTCCTGCCGCCTTGATCGCGGCAAACGGTTCCAGCAGCACCCGTTCTTTACCGTAATTATGATTCTGCCACTTCCACTTTTTGTATGGGATACGGCACAAAGTTTGTGTTTTTCCGGCGGCAGAACCATTGGCTTTAACCACGCAGGAAACATTGCAGCTGCGCGCTTTGAGCGGAACAACACCGATCAGTTTGCGTTGTTCAGATTTCAATTCAACCTTTTTCCCATCGGCAAATAATTCGATACTTTTTCCGGATGCGCTGCTGCCGGGAGTGATTTCAAAAACCGCTTTCCCGTATCCCGGATAATGGCGGTACAAACCGGTGCCGAAACCGTTGATCGAAAAAACACCACTCACCGGCTGACGCCCCGTGAACACCTCCTTTTTAGCCGCTATCATTCGGGAGAAATAGACCCGGCGACTCCTGGCATCGTAAAGAACCGCACTCAAGCGATGAATATCCCGGTTGGCATCGTATTTGCAGGAAATTTCCACCTTTTTCCCGGGAGCGATCGCTTTTTCCTCCACCACGACCTCTTTGACCTGCCGGGTAACTTTACCATTCACTTTTGGATATGCGTAATCCCGCAGCATCACCGCCAGCACCAAATTCCGCCCGGCATGGTTATCGGCAGTAAAGCGGATATTCCATTCTCCCGCCGCCGCATTTGGGATGTCATCCATCTGTACCACCGGAAGATCTTTCCCGAAAACACCGGTGATCGCCTTTGAAAGATCAGTATGGCTGGAGGTGCTGTTCAACGCAGATGGTCCATAGCCGCTCCAATTACGGGCAACGTTGAATTTCAATCCGTTCGCTTTGGCACCGATCTCGGCAAGCGCAAATTTAACCTCAAAAGTCCACCAACCGGATTCAGCAAGCGAATGAGCCTGATAATCCTGAATATTCCATTTGGCATTGACCGCTTTAGGCTCAAGTACGACCTCCCGGTCATACAGCGAACAGTTATCGTTGAAAATAAGATGGTAAACCTTTGAACCATCGCCGGAAAAAACAAATTCAATGGAATCGTCATCAAAACTGTTACTGTCCCTGCCCTGCGCAGTAGTGGTCAAACCACCGCCGGGATCATTATTTTTGGCACTCGTCCGAACCAGACAGTAGAGATATTTCCCATCATGCTTGAATGCGGCAAAGCCGCTCCGCTCCGGAACCAGCCGGTCTTTGGCAGAAAACCCGGCAATGCGCAACGCATCGTTCCATTCCTTATCATCAGCTTTACCATCCAATACCGGAGTGATCTTTGCCCGGGGGATCGATACGCAGCTGTTTCCCACCCACGCACCGGTCAGATATTTCCGGGACAACGGAGCCAGAGGTTGAGCAGCGGCAGCCCAGGCAATTACGGCGCATCCCAAGAGCAAACGACGCTTCATCGTCCGCCTCCAAGTTTGAAAAATGCACTGGTCGGCAGTTTGAAGTGCACCCCAAAAGTTGGACACAACTTTTGAGGTGTACTTTTTTATGGAGAAAACACAAAAGAAACGGCGTCAGTATAGCGTAGAATTCAAACTTTGTGCTATATTAGATAAGCTTGAGAAC
>SUVV01000027.1 GCA_015061805.1 Lentisphaerota bacterium
AAGCGGGTATTCCCTCTGCATTCAAGCGAGAGAAATTTGATTTTTGAAAAAGTGATTTTGGCAGATTTTCCTGCCCGAAGCAGTTGCGCTCGAAACTGCCTGTTTCCAGTCGGCGGATGCAGTGCGAAGCAAGGCGCGAGATTGCCTCGCAATGCGCCGCCGTTAGTTGTTTTTTATGAGACAGCTGTGGGTTTTTTTGATTTTTTTTCGTCAGCCCTTGTATTTGGTTGTTGTTGGAGTTAATTTAATAGCAGAGTTTCATTGCAACGGTGCAATGAATTAATGCAAAATGCTGGAGGTTTATATGACAATAAGGAATAACTGTTCTCCCGGAGCTGAATCAAAACTACACCGTTTTACCCTGATCGAGCTTCTCGTTGTTATTGCTATCATCGCCATACTTGCGGCAATGCTGCTGCCGGCTCTCGGCAAAGCCCGTGACCGCAGTAAAGCTGCTTCCTGTCAGGGCAATCAGAAACAGATGGGGCAGGCATTGATGCAGTACACCAGTGATATGGATGGGTATTTCCCCTACCATGTGAAACCTGCCGGAGACAACAACTGGACCCGCTGGGGAGCGATGAGATATCTCTTTCCAAGCTATAATATTACCGATATCGGATCTCCGGGAACAACTAATCTGAATACTGTCTTTTACTGTCCGGCAATATTTATTCCGGAAGATTGGGAGATCCGGGGATATTCTTACGGAACGGCTGTTGCTGATCAGGTGAAAAAAGGAGTGATTTTCTATACCTGGAACGATTTCAGTTTTTACAGTTCCAACCCTCATACTCCCAAGATCGAACGGGTCGCTAATCCGAGCCGCAAATTTCTGATGCTTGAAGTCGCCAGACAATCTGCCGGTATTGCCAGAACCCGTTTTTTCTGGCCGCACAAAAATATTTTCCCGCACAACAAACAACAGAATGTACTCCATTTTGACGGTCACTCTGCTTCGTATCCGGAGTTGATGCCCTATTTTCTGCCGCACAAGGACTATGCAAGGTTTACGACGGAGGCGGCGGTTCATTGGAATTATTCATACAAATAAGCGGTAAAGTTGAATTTTGTTCTGAAATAATGTTGTAATTACGGTGAATACGGAATATATTAAGCCGGTTTTATTGCCACGTTGCAACATTTTTCAGAAAGGTACAAATCTTATGGGTAAAAAAGTTACACTTGCCGATGTGGCGGCGCGCGCCGGATGTTCACCGACGATGGTCTCGTATGTGCTGCGTAACGGCGAAAGCGGTAAATCCGCTCCGGCTACCAGAAAGCGCATTTACGCCGCAGTCAAAGAACTTGGCTACCGGGTCGATTACGCCGCCCGCGCCCTGCGTTACGGTGACAGCCGGATGATCGGAGTGCTGCTGCCCCGTATCGGCGGCTATGTTTACGAACTTCTTACGGCGTTGGACAAAAGTATCCATCAGGCAGGATATATGCCGTTGTGTTCATTTTTTGATACGGGTCCGGATTTCCGCAAAAGCTGCGCCGAAGCCATGGAAAAGATGCTTTCCATGAATGTCGCCGCGATCATATCCTCCACCCGGGGAATAGTCGCTCCGACAGCAACTCCGGTTATCATCTGGGGAAATAAGATGGAAGACCGCGACTGTGTGTATCCGGATAAAGCCGGTTATGGTCAGGAGGTCATTGAACGGGTCTGGAATCTCGGACACCGGAAAATCGGCATGACAGGTCTGCTTGATGATGTCCGTTATGTTCCGATGGTGGAATTTCTACAAAAGCAAAATGCTTTTTCCTCTGAATTCATGTTCAAAAGTCCCGGTGTGCAGGAAAGAGGTTCCGCCGTTCTGGAATATTTCATGGCTTTGCCTGAAATGCCATCGGTCATCATCTGCCACTCTGATGAACTGGCAATGGGGGTGATCCGGGCGGCGCATCTCAAAGGGATCGATGTTCCGGAGAAACTTTCGGTGGTCGGGTTTGACAATCTGCGGGCAGGAGCGATGA
Organism: Lentisphaerota bacterium; assembly: GCA_015061805.1. GTDB lineage: Bacteria > Verrucomicrobiota > Lentisphaeria > Victivallales > Victivallaceae > UBA1784. The sequence continues at coordinate 1,984 of SUVV01000027.1, forward strand.
TGCTGCCGAGTCTTGCCACCTATGATCAGAATTTTGAACTTATGGCACAGAAACTTACTGAAGTCACGCTGAACCGGATAAAGAATCCGGAGTTATCATTTCAGCAATTGGCGATACCGGTGGAATTTATTCCGGGGGAATCTTTGAGTATTTACAGCAGTTGATCACATTCAAACAACAGAAAGGAAAAAAATGAGAAAACTGTTAATTTTTCTGGCGGCGGCAGGCACGTTGATTGCTGCCGGTTTTGAACTGGGCAAAGTCCCATGCACGATTTACCATGTCAGCCGCAATGCTCTTCAGGCGCGGGAAATGGCAGATTTTCTCAAAAAGGTATACGGTCACACTTATCCGGTCAAAGTGTTCCGGGAAAAATACCGCCAATTCCCCGGTATCTTCATCGGCGTTCGTCCGGCAAATCTGAAAATGGATTTCGATGAAACTCTCGAATACTGTGTGCGCCATATCACCGGAGATCAACTCTATCTTTTCGGAAATCGGGATGCCCGGCTCAAGGGAACCGCTTTCGCCGTTTACGATTTTCTCGAAGAGGTGTGCGGCGTCCGCTATCTCTGGCCGGGGGAACTCGGTACCGTCGCCGAACCTGCCGCGCCTGTCACTTTGAAAGATGAAACCAGAAAGACCGTTCCCTTTTTCACCCGCCGTATGGTCAACAGTTATCACTACGGTATCAATTCGCTCGCCGCTCCCGATGCTTATGCGCTCAACCGCTGGCAGGAACATCACCGGGTCGGAACCAGCCGCTTCGGCAGTGCCGCTCATGCCTTTGACGGACTCGTCCCCCGGTCAAAATACGGCAAAACCAATCCGGAATACTACTCTCTGGTCTCTCCTGAACAGTGGATCGGTCAGCCCAAACCGGACAAACCCACCCGCCGCAACGATCCTTTGATGTCCGGGCCGTGGCAGTTGTGTACTTCCAATCCGGATGTCCGGCGCATCATCGCTGAAAAAATTTCCAAACAGAAACCGGGATACATGACTTCGATTTCCCCCAATGACGGCTTCGGTTTCTGCGAATGTGCCAACTGTGTCGCGCAGGACGGTAAACCGCGCCCCAACCGCGAATACGGTGTCAAAGATTTGACCAACCGCATATATAATTTTGCTTCCGATGTTGCATGGCAGGCGCACAAACTCAATCCCAAAAGCAAGATCGGTATGTTTGCTTACAGCTTCTTTGACGGCGTGCCGGACGGAAATATCAAGTTTCCTCCTGATACGATGTTTCTTTCATTTTGCTACATCATCTCCTTTATGGATGCCAAGGAGGAGGCCGGACTGGAAAAAACTATCCGCGGCCTTTCTGCCACCGGAGCGAAAGTCCACGGCAGGGAATACTGGAACACCCACTATTTCCTTGATTATCCGCTTTCCCACAGCCGCAAGATCGCCCGCAATATCAAAGTCCTCCACGAATGCAATGCCACCGGTCTGACCGGTGAGCCGGGCAACTCTTTCGGCCCCAAAGCCACCGATTTGTATATTCTGATGAAAATGGTCTGGGACCCCACCTTGAAACGGGAAGATATTTTAATGGATTTCTGCAAAAAAGGTTTCGGCGAAAAGGCGGCTCCAGTCATGTACGAACTCTTTGAAAAGATCGAAGACTGGACCGAAAGACTCACCAATAATTTTTCCCGACACCGCGGCGAAAATTATCACCATTACGACAACCTTTACGCCGCCCGCATCCGGGGCATGGCATGGTGTTACAATGAAGATTTCCAGAAGATGTGCGAAAGCTACTATGCCAAAGCTCTCAAACTTGCCGATACCCCCGTCCGCAAAGATCGCATCCGCTATATCCGGCGCGGAACCCGTTATGCCAAATATGTGACCGATGCGATGAATGGTTATGCCGATCTTGCCGCCGCCGGTATCAATATGGCGCTCACCCAGCCGTCGGGAAAAATCATCCGGATGGAAAAGAAAAATCTGCTCAAACTTGCCCGCGATGTCGAAAAAGCCGCCAAAGCCCGGCGCGCTTACGCTTTGCACAACTCCTACGGCTTGTGCGTTTCAACTCCCCGGGTGCTTTCCGGAAACAATCCGCGTTCCCGGCCGTGGCTTTTCTTCGCCCAGAAAATGGGACTCGATCTGGTGCGCGGCAACTTCAACTATCTGGTCAACGGAGCCTTTGAATACAACGGTTACAGCTGGGAGCTCAAAGGAAATAACGGCGTGCTCATGAAAACGCTCCGTGAAGCCAATCACGACGGCGAATACACCTTCAAAGCCTTTTGCCACGGCGGACAGGGGATCAGTTTGAAAGTGGAACTGCCTGCCGGAAGTTCAGCTTCCGCAGTCAACTTGCGTAAAGTTTCCCCTGAAGAACCGCAGACTGCGTGGTTTTCGATGTTTGTCAAAATCGATGGTGATAACGATCCGCGCAAATATCTGGATGTGGAATTTGCCGGACAGAAACTTGAGGCAGTCCTGCTCCCGGCGGAGATCGAAGACGGAACTTCCTGGAAAGAGCTGCGTTTCAAAAACATCACCATTCCTGCCGGAGAACACACTTTCAAAATCAATTTCCGCAACCCCGGAAGAGATAAAGTCACGCTCTATCTCGATGATCTCGTTCTTAAAATGAAGGAACTTGTCAAATGAAGAAATTTTTCTTTGCTCTGGCAATGAGCGCGTTTGCGCTCTCTGCCGCCAAACCGGTCGGCATCTGGTACGGCAATGCTCATTTCCGCCTTTCGGAACTTTTTAACGCTACTGTGATGAATCCGCAGTGGAAAGCGGATAAGCCAATTCATGCAGTTTGCAAAGGTGATTTTGAGAAGTTTTCTGCCGTGATCTACATGCACGGCAAACATAATCCCCTCCGCTTCCGCGAATGGAAAAAAGACCATTTCCCTGCACTGGAAAATTATGTTAAAAACGGCGGTATTTTCATTCTGCTTGCCGATGGTTCCCGTTACTCCGACAATGGAAAACCGGGTAAAACCGGAACTCTGGCAAGTCTGCTCGGAGCGAAAACTTTTGCCAATTTTTCCGGCAAAGCAGAGATAAAAGATACTTCATGGCAGGATTGCGGCAAAGATCCCAAAGTCTTTACCGGTATGCTCAAAGGCAATTTCGCCGCCCTCAAAAATCTGACCACTGCCAAAGTTATCATCGGTAACGACTCCGGCGCACTGGTTGCGGTCAACGATTTCGGCAAAGGCAGAGTTTACTACATCAATATGCGTCTTACTGAAAGCGACACCGGTTTCCGGCAGAATCCCGCCTGGCTGAATGTCCAGCTGGAACAGTATTTCCCCTTTGCCAAAAAAATCCATTCGATCCTTATGGCAGGCAAACCGGCGGTTGACAAAACTCCCCGTGAAGTCTGGGAAACCGGCGAACTCGGCCCCAAACCGGTCAATGACCATTTTGAAAAACCGGTGCGCAAAAATCTGGTTTCTCTCCGTAAGTACACCACACTTGACGGCAAAGAACTTAAACTTGTTTCCGATGGAAAACCCTGTGCCGTGATCGTCATCGGCGGAGTCGGGGTGAAACCCGCCGCAGAAACCTTGAATAAACTGCTCAAAAAGATTTCCGGTGTCGAATTGCCCTTTGCCGTTGCCGCCGCCGTTGCCGTCAAAGATGGTCAATGGCGGTTCAAACGGGTGAATTACGATACCAAAATCGTCTTTGCCAAAAGTTCCAAAGTTGAAATCACCGCTGAAAACAATCTTATCACCATCGCTGCCCCTGATCCGGCAATGGGTATTCAGAGCTTTATGCGCGAAGCTCTGGGCTACCGGATGCTCTGGCCGGGCAGAGACGGCGAAGTTTATGCCAAAAGTCCGGTCGTAAGCATTAAGCCGTTCAAATTGACCGATGCACCTTTCTTTGCCCAGCGGCAGCTGCGGAACAGTCTGTATAGATCTGCCAAACCGTGGAAGACTCCCGAAGGCAAGATCATCAAATTGAGTCTCCCCGAAGATATGCTGACCAAACACAACTTAACCGGGATCGACCCGCGCGAAGGGGCGGCTCTGCGCCCCAATGCCGGACGGGAATGGTATCCGGTTCAGCGGCTGGGCGGTCTCTTGAAAAGCTCCGGCGGAATGAACTTTTATTCGTGGAAAAAGCGTTTTGCCAAAACTCACCCCGAATATTTTGCGCTTCAGTTTGATGGAACCCGGAAGCAGAAAACTGAACATGTCCGCATCTGCAAAGCCAATCCGGATGTCATCAAACAGGCGGCAAATGATGCCGTTGCCGCTATCCGTAAAAATAAGGTGAATTATTACAGCTGCTCTCCGACTGACGGCAGTTACGATATCTTCTGTATGTGTCCAAAATGCCGCGCCTGGGATCCTGCCGGCGGGAAAAGCGGCAATGCCCGGGTCTATCTGGGGCGCAACCGTCCTTTCTTTAAAGCAGTAAGTAAGACCGACCGGGTGTTGCGTTTTACCAGCGAAGTTGCCAAACTGGTCAATAAAAGCTGTCCGGAAGTGACGATACGTTATCTTGCCTATGCCGGATATCTTGCGCCGCCGCAATATTTCCGGGACTTCCCCAAACGCTTCATGACTACTTTCGTCGGTATGGAATATCTCAACAGCGACAATCTGGAGCGTGACCGCAAATACTGGGATTTCTGGGCGCGGGTGAGTTCGGAAATGATTTTGCGCCCGAACTGTCTGCTCGCAGGCGGCGGTTTCCCGCTGGTTTATGTGCATGAACTGGGGAAAGATATCCGCTACTGTGCCGAAACCGGCATGGTCGGAGCAGATTTTGACAGCATTCCCCATCACTGGGCGACCATGGGACTGAACTACTATGTTCTGGCGCAATTGCTCTGGGATCCGACCTTGAGTGTGGATGACATCATCGACGACTACTGCCGCGGCTTCGGCAAAGGTGCGGAAGCGATGAAAAAATATTTCCTTCATTGTGAAAAGCTGACCTCGCTTCTGGCACAGCAGCAGGCGGAGAGTGTCAAAGCTCTGGAAGACCTCACGCAAGGAGTCAATAAGAAATTCATCGACCATTTTATGGATGTGTTCAACGAAGCGGAACGGCAGACTCTCGGCAGATATCTTGCCGAAGCCAAAGCGGCTGCTGCCGGAGATGAGATGGCGGCAGAGAAGGTGGAATTCATCACCGCCGGATTTGACTTTACTTTGAAGCGGCTGGAATATTATCAGAATTTCAAATCGGGCAAGCGGGCAAAGGCGCTTGCCGATGAAAATAAAAAGTTCTATCAGGAATTTTTCCGGAAATATCCCTATGCGGTAAATATTCCCTCATTGGCATTGAATGCCTATCACAGTTACTGGCGTTACTGTAAATAATGCTGTATATACACTCCGGGGCTGCAGCAAAAATTTTGCGGCAGTCCCGGAGCTTTTTTTACTTCAGTTTGTTGCGCCAGAAGTTGATCTCTTTTTCAGGAATTTCCGCAGGTGAGCCGTCCTGAAACCTCGGCGTTATCCAGTTCAGTTTTGCTTCACTCAACGCCGCCGCCAGCGGAATGTCGCCCCACTTTAAAATGCCGGGGATGAAATATGCCATGCTGTAAAACGGCGTCTGCTTTTTAAAGAGAAAACTTACCGGAGCATCAACCAATGTCACTTCCGACAAGCCGGGAACGAAAATCGATGCCCACAGCGATGAAACAGCCGTTTCTTTAAAACCGTAAAGCGAAATCTTTTTTCCGGGATGGAGCTGTTTCAAAGTTTCTATGGCAGCGATGATCTCACTGCACCAGATGCCGGAGAGGTTACGTCCCTGCCAGAGTTCGCGCCTTGCGGTCTGGTGATAGGCCATTACCTTTTCCGGCGGCTCTTTCGGACCGAGTTCGCCGTTGCCGGTAAGGTCGAGGGCGGCGACACACCTGCCTTGGGCAAGGAGTGCATCGATCACGGCATACGGGATCTTCTCTTTACCGTTGATGTGGGTGACAACGGTTATATCGCCCGGATTATCCCGCAGAACCAACGGCAGACATCTGCCGTTTGCAAGTTCGAGCTGGAATCTGCGCCAGCGGTCGATTTCCGGCAGTTCGCAGAAAGAGGCAAGCTTGAAATTGTTATCCAGTTTCAGAACTTTTTTCAATTCAGCAGTTTTCTGCTTGCGGCAAACGGCTGACTGTTTGCGGTGTCCGGCGAGGAGTTCAGCTCCTTTTTTCCGGACATAAGTTGCGATCGGTATCACCTCCGCCGGGCGTTTGCCCTTGGAAAACATCATCAGTTTTTCTCTGTCAAAATATGAAACACGCGGTTCAGTGATATCATTCCCGACTCCGGTACCTTTGAGATGAAGTGCGAACCAGCCGAGCATCGCTTCCCGGGTCGGACGGTTGTAGGTGTGACCGTGGTTGAATATCCGGTGCGCGATATTTTCCGGAACTCCCAGTTTGGAATATATCTGTTTTGCCGCATTGTAACTGCGGAGCATTTCATGGGGCGAAAATACCGGCACATCATGCAGGCCGTTGCACAACAGCAGGGCGCGCGGGGCGGTAAGGGCAAGCACTCCGCCAAGTTCGGTGAATGTGAGCGCATCCGGCAGAGTTTCGCAGATACAGTTGACCCCGTCGAGGAAACTTTCATAACTGCCGGTATTGCAGACCGGAACTGCTGCTTTGATCCGGTCATCCATTGCCGCAAGGTACAATGTCTGGTTGCCGCCGCCGGAACCTCCCGTGGCTCCGATGCGTTTATTATCCACTTCCGGCAGGGATGAAAGCAGATCGACTCCGCGCATATTATCGACCAGCTGTGCTCCGGCAAGGGTTTCGCCGATCTGGTAGAACTGGGCTCCGAGATTTTTGCCGTGGTATTCAAAGTCACCGTGGACGGTACTGCGTTCACCCTGACCGAAAGCATCGATACTTAAAACGACATAACCGCTTTTGGCGATGGTCATGCAGATATACTGGATCTTTTCTGCCAGACGGCCCTCTGACCAGTGCCCCTGCAGACTTATGACGGCGGGGAAGGGGGCTTTGCCGTCAGGGATATAGAGTGTGGCGGTGACATATATTCCCGGGCGGCTTTGATAGATGATATTTTTCAAAGTCACATCTTCGTGTTCCAAGGTGTTTATTACCCGGCAGTTCAGCGGCAGTTTCCGGTCATAAGCTGTGCCGAAAATCTTCCACATTCTCTGCCGCAGTTCGCGCTTGTAAGCTTGCCAGTCGGCGGGGAAGGCGTTGAGTCTGGTGAAGCGTCCGGCATCTCCGGGGTGCTGCCAGACTTGCGGTATAGGGTGACGCCGGGTTTCAGAAATATTATTTGCGCACAGCATCGCCGGAACAGTCAGGGTAATACCCAACAGCAATAAATTTTTTTTCATTTTTTTATCCTTAAATTTTATTGCAACGTTGCAATTAAGTTTGGAGAATAAAATAACACCAACTCCTGTATATTGCAAGCCGAAGCAGATAAAATAGTCGAATTTTGCCACAGATATCCACAGCTGTCTCATAAAAAAACAACCGACGGCGGCGCATTGCGGGCAATCTCGCGCCTTGCTTCGCACTGCATCCGCCGACTGGAAACAGGCAGTTTCGAGTGCAACTGCTTCGGACAGGAAAATCTGCCAAATCACTTTTTCAAAAATCAAATTTCTCTCACTTGAATGCGGAGGGAATACCCGCTTTTTGAAAAATTATGGGATATCTGTGGTAACGGAAAAAAGCTGCAAAGAATCGATCATGATTTTTTCACGCGTTTTATTCCTGCGGATAGATCGATCTGCCCTCTTTGAAACTGCGGGGATTGGGAACGCGCCGTTCGACAACCAGCGGTTTGCCGGTGTTGCCGAAAGTTTCCACCGGGTAGATCTCCACGCGGCACTCACAGTTGGGTGTGATGATTTCAGCGGGGAGTTTGAAACTCTGGCGGCGGCCGCCCATGCCCTGCAGACGGTAGAAGTCAGAAAGATAACGTTCTTCGGCTTTGAGAACATATTCACCGTCGATCTTTTCATACACTTTGACATCGTAAAAGTGGGTGAAATCATCGTGCTGTGCCGGGTCAAAGATCAGGTAGAGGAAACCGTAATCATAGCGGATGACACCGTGGGCATCAGCCGGGAATTCCGGTGCCTTGCGTTCCTCTTTGCGCCGGGCGGTGTATTTGGCACTTTCCGGGCGGTAAGGAATTTCACAACTCCAGAGGCGGTCGGGTTTGATCTCGCGGCGATCTTCCACATTGTAGCGGTGGATATCGTAGTGGTCGGGGTAAATTTCCATGAACATCACCTCCAGAACCTCGCTGGCAAAGGGGACGATCACGCTGCATCGGTTGTAGGCTTTGTCTTCGACGCAGGCATAAGCGAGAGTCGAAGTGTTGACGGCAGTGAATTCGCCCTGCCAGATACAGCGTTCGTCTTCCAGGGGGCAATGGGTGTGTCCGGAGAGCGAAACCACCTGCGGATAGCGGTTGAAAAGTTCCCGCAGTTCCGGTTTGCCGGAGGCGGTGTGACTGCCGGCGACGGTATCGTAAGGATGGAAATGGGTAACGACAAAGACCGGTTTTTCCGGATCACGGGCGATGGCAGATCGGATTTCGGCTTCGAGTTTGGCGAGCATTTCCGGAGAATAGTGGTCGGTATTGACGATATCTTCAGAAAAGGCGATAAAATCATATCCGCCGACCGTTTCGCGCAGCGGATTGGCATTTTTCTGTCCGATGAGTTTGCACATTTCACTGTAGATATATTCCGGCTGGCGTTCCATGCCGTGCGGCACCCAGTAGTCGTGATTTCCGGCACAGCCGACATGCACCGGAAGCGGATCAAAATGCTGTTTCAGCAATTGATTGTAAACTTTGAAAGTTTCAAAATTGGTTCCGTCGGCAAGGTCGCCTGCCATCAGCAGGACATCCGGTTTCATTGGACCGAGCAGTTCAAAGGCTTTTTTCAGATTGTACATACCCCAGTCACTCAAAGTGGGGTAGGCTTGAGAATCGCTGATAATGGCAACTTTCAATGGTATACTCATATTTCAAATCCTTGTTTTGTGTGATGAAACTCAAAATTTATGCGGCAATGGGAAAAACAGGTTTTCCGGAAGCATGCCGGGGGTGATTACCTTATTCATGACCGCCTCGCCCTCCCAGCAGGGCGGTTGGGGATAATCCCCGGAAACATCGCGCCATCCGGCGGAGATCAATCCGGCGCACGCCGGATCATGAGCGGCCAAAAACGCGAAATCCGTTCCGGCGCACTCTGCCGGAACATCTCCGCAGACTTCAGCGAGTGTACCGTCGACACTCAGCAGGTATCCGGAATCATGGATATACCACAAGTAACCGGGCTTACTGAACAGCCGCTGCCAGGAAACCGCATCGTACGGATCTCCGGTGCGGACGACCCATCCGGCAACATCCTGACGCTGATCGTAGAGTTTCCGGATGAAATTCTGCTCATCGCAACTCAATTCAGCACCGCTTTTCCATCCGTAAGAACTGCTCTGCGGGTGAGGATTTTTCAACAGCACCCCATTGGGATCCGCCAGCTGCCAGTGATTTTTTCCGTAAACCCGGAACACTGAAGTATAAAGCGGCATGGCAGCAAAGTGATTTTGCTCCGCCCAGATCGTCGCCTGCTGACAGAGCATCCCGGCGATACCGAGTTTGCGGTATTCCGGAGCGACGGCGACCGAAGCCACACCTGCCATTGAAATCGTATCACCTTTGCCGGAGCGGACATCGAAGGGGATAATTCCGAGGTGACCGACTGTCACGCCGGATTTATTGCGGGCGACAAAGGATTGTTCGCGGAAAGGGAATCTGCCTTTGAAGGCAACTTTCCGTTCCGCCCAGACTTCAAAACAGCGGGCAAGCAGATCGACGGCTTCGCGCTGAACGGCCGGATCATCTCCGGCGAACTGACATCTGATATGATCCATATTGATTATTCCGGGAAACATTTTTTAAGATCAAGTTTGTTCCATTGTGCAGGCGTTGCAGGATGGAATACGGTCTGCATACTCCATTTGAAACGGCTCCCGGCAGGGACAGCGGCATTGAACAGCGGACGGAAATACATCTTGCGATCCTGTTCACCCCGGTTCCAGAAAAGCCAGTCGCCAAGCGGCGAACCCGGTTCAGCAGAAACTCTGGAAACCACTGCCATATTCCACTCTTTGGAGTAAAATGAAGCGATCATCGGCTCGGCAAAGGTTATCATTTTGCCTTTTTCGCTCCGGGGCATATTGCCGGAATCTGCTCTGCCGTCAGCGGCAAGCACCCGGTAATCTTCAAAAGAGTTGTGCCAGGGGTGCATGAAGTTGTAGATGATCTTCAAATCCTGCTTCTCCGGGAAGTGAAGTGCAGCAGATTCGGCAAGCACTCCGTCGGCAAGTTTGAGTTGGTAAACCAGTTCAGCATGGTGCAGTTTTGATCTTTTGGTCATAGTGAAACTTTTGCACTCCACCGTTGCTTTACCGGGGGTAAAAGGTTTGCCGTCTCTGGTGAATTCCACTTTCAGATCGGTTTCACCGATACCGTTTTCCAAATGCCCGGTGCCGACCCAGCCGACATCGTAACGGATGACGGTACCGTAAAATCCATGATCCTGTCTGCCCGGGAAAAGATCTTTGCAGGTGATGCCGTTGAGATTCCAGAACAGATGCGGTGCGAGGAAAATTCCGATATCACCGCATTGGATGTGCAACATAGGTTTTTCAGCCGTTTTTCCGGCAAGACTGCAGAATGACGATAAGAGCAACATGATAAAAAGAATAAATTTTGATTTCATAATGGTATTACCTGAAATATTCATATTTTGACCCGGCCGCTGAAAGCCGCCGCCACCGTCGCTCCATCGGCAAATGAGAGATTTGCTCCGGCAGGCAATCCCTGCGCCGGACGGGAAAGATGCGCCGGACAATCTTTGAGCAGTTCAGTAAGATAAGCGGTGGTGGCACGCCCCTCGACATCAGAACTCAGGGCGAGGATGATCTCTTTGACCTCCGGTTTCGCCGCCTGCTTGAGCAACAGTCCGATATTGAGATTTTCGCCGTTTTCGCCGTCCAGCGGTGAAAGTTTGCCGCCGAGAACCAGATATTTTCCGCGGTAACTGCCGCCGCGTTCGACAGCGATGAGTTGAGGAACATTTTCCACCACACAGATCGTGGAGTTATCCCGCCGCAAGTCGGCACAGATCGGACAGAGCGCATGGTTTTCAGCACAATTGCCGCACTCCGGACAGGGAGTGACAGTTTCAGCGACCGTCTGTACCGCAGAAGCAAGAGCAGAGATATCGCTTTTATCCCATTCCAGCATGGCAAGCACCATGCGTTCTGCGCCCCGCTTGCCGACACCGGGGAGTTGTTTCAGAAAAAGCATCAATTCTTCAATGGCATCCGGGTAGAATTGCATGTTCAAATCTCCTTATCTTGATTTCCGGCATCCTTTTGCGGCCGGAGGAATCGTTCAAAAAACTGCAGTGCCAGCGGAGCACAAGTGGTTCCGCCGCCGGCGCCGTCTTCGACAGTGACCGCAATGGCATAGTTGCGGAGGCGGTACGAGGTGAAAGCGATGAAGTGGGTGATATTGCGGCGGTTGTTCCGGGAACCGACTTCTGCGGTACCGGTTTTGCCGTAGATGGTGAGGTGTTCCGACTTTGCCCGCCGGCCGGAACCGCGCGGTGCATTCACCACCCGGAACATGCCCTGCCGGACGATCGCCAGCTGTTCGGGAGAGACATCCAGTTCCGAATCACATTTGACTTCCCGGTAAAAGAGATCTTCTCCGAAACGGTCGGAAACCTTGTAAATCAGATGAGGGCGGTAGAGTTTGCCGCCGTTACACATCGCAGCCGCGTAACGCGCCAACTGCAGCGGAGTCATGGAAATAAATCCCTGCCCCATGGAAAGCAACGCGGTATCCACATCGTTCCACGGGATACCGTAGGCCTTTTTCTTGGCTTCCGGAGAGGGGAAACTGCCGCTGTTTTCGCCGATCTCGACTCCGGTTCTGGAACCGATACCGGCATGTTTGAGCATGGCGGCGATACCGGGAAATCCGGCTTTGAGCGACTGATTGATCATATAACTGTTGCAGGATTTCTCCAATGCGGTCTCCATATCCACGTCGGCTTCGGTGTAACGGTGGGCAAGACAGCGGATGGTCGTCCCGAGAACATCATAACTCCCGGAACAGAAAACAGTTTCTTTAGGATCGATACCGGCTTTGAGCAGCGCCAGACAGACCAGCGGTTTCAAGGTGGAACCCGGAGGATAGATACCGCCGGCGGCACGGTTGATCAGCGGTTTGCCGGGATCATTGAGCAGAGAACGGTAATATTCCGGAGAGAGCCGGGGGGTGAACTCTTTGAGATCGTATGCCGGAGCGGTCGCCGAACAGATGATATCACCGTTATCGGCATCCAGAACAACGATGGCGCCGACTTTGCCTTCGAGGAGATTTTCGGCGATTTTCTGGGCGCGGCTGTCGATGGTAAGATAGACATTGTTGCCGTGAACCGGTTCGACTTTGCCGAGAAGTTCCTTGCGGACAAAGCCGACATTGCTGATCTGCACCACCTGCCGTCCGGGATAAGCGCGCAATCCCAGACCTTCCGAACGGATCCCGATGGTCTCCGGCAGCCGGTCGCAGACCGCTTCGATACCGGCTTTACCGACGGTATCAGGCTGATAATAGAAAAATTCCTCCCGGTCTTCGGCGGTACTGGCTTCGGCTTTGCGGGCATATCCGATGATATGAGCAGCAAGTTTATTCTGCGGATAGATCCGCTGGACAGAACTCTGCAGCTCCATACCTTTCATATCCCGCGCCGCTTCAAACAGCAAAGCCTGCTCTTTCAAATTGAGATCAGGGAAAACAGTCAGCGGCATCCCCGGAGAGATATGGAGATGGCGCAGGATATCCTCTTTGCCGGGATACTCCGTCCGTCCGATGACCCCGGAAAGTTTTCCGGCACTTCGCGCCATGGCATCAGCGGTACGGCGGATGCCGCCGCCTTCGCGCATCCCCTCCGGATAGAAAACCAGATCGTATATGGTACGGTTTCCAGCCAGCACCACGCCGTCAGCGCTGTAAATATTGCCGCGCCGTCCGGGAATACGGATCCTCCGGATGGATTGTTTGGCGATCTTTGCCCGGTGTTCTTCGCCGTGGTGGAGCTGCAGATAGTAACTGCGGAAAATGAGAACACACAAAAATATCAGCATGAGCATCGCCAGAATGATTATCCGGAAGCGGCAATCATCCAAAATCCCGATCTGCTGACGGTTGCGGAAACGGTTCTGATGTTTCATCGCCGCCTCCTTGAACTGTTTTTCATCCGGTTCCGTATCGCCGCATTTTTTCCGGAAACAGATTCATTGTAACTGTTCTTGATACACCGGGGAAGATTGGCACGGACAGCAAAAAAATCAAATAATATCACCATCAAAATCAGAATTATACCGCCGCTTCCGGTCGCAAATACGATGTAAGACGGCACATCCGGCCCCGGCACCGAACCACCGGAAATCCGGCAGAAAAGCGCCGTCGCCGCCGATACCGTCAATCCGGCAAAAGCGCCGCCGGTAAAGATGCTTGCCGTCTGCCGGTTGCCGCGCAGAATGATCGCTCCGGCAGCCGCAGCTGCCAAAGCAAATATCACTCCGTAAAATGCCAGCAAATGTCCGTAGATCAGATCGATGATGACCCCTCCGGCGATCGCGGCGGCAAGACCGTACTTCCAGCCGTAGGCAATCAGCAGAACAACCGCACAGTAGACCGTAAAAGTTGGGAACAGCGCAAGATTTCCTGCCAGCAGATCGGCCAGGATGAATATTGCACTCAAAGCGATGCTGATAAATGTTTTCATTGGTAGCGGTCGCCGTTGCGGGAGATGACTGTTACAAAACGGAGGTTTTCAAAATTTACTGCCGGGCGGAGCGCACAGCTGAAATCCGGTTCGTTGCCCGGAATAAAATCATTTTTCATGACCAGTTCACCGATTTTAACCCCCTCGGGAATACGGCGTTCGTAACCGGTGGTGATCACCGCTTCTCCGGGGGTGTAACTGCCATCCGGCGGCAGCATGCCGAAGCGGATCGTTCCGGAACCCGCCGGAGCATTGCCGGAATTGATGAAACCGACTGCACCGCTGGTCACTCTGCCGGAGACCCGCAGTTCCGGGTCATTGACGGTGGAGATCCGGGAACTGCGTTTAGAACATTCCCGGACGACCCCGATCAACAGCAGTCTGCCGTCGCTGGTGGTATCGACCACCGCATCGCCGGGAGCGATGCCGTCACGTTCCCCCCGGTCGATATGAAATCCTGCCTGAAAACGCAGGGGATTGCGTAAAATTATCTCTCCGGTACAGAAACGCCAACCGGCAGGAGCCGACAGGCGGAGTTTCTGCCGGAGGATGCGGTTCTCATCCAGAATTCCGGTTGCGGCGGTACTGCGGAGAGCCAGTTCCCGGTTGCGGTTAGTGAGTTTCTCCACCTGATGAGCCAGCGCCAGACGATCGAGAGAGAGCAGACTTTTATCCTGAATTTCTCCGGTGGTTCCGGTGGCGAGTTTCAGATATGGGAAGAAAAACCCATTGGCACTTCTGGCAATGGCGAAACCGAGAACTTTGAATCCGGCAGTAAGAAAAATCACCAACACCAGTACGATTCCGGCGCCGATAAGCAGATTATCCGGTATTTTCCGCTCTATTTTCATAATTCGCGCAATTTCTCCTTGAGCAGTTTCTGGATATACTCTTCACCGTAGAGAGAGCGCATCAGATTGATATTGAACTCATAGAACAGTTCCGGATCGGGACGCGGTATCATCTCACCGGAAGCAAGTTCGATCATCACCCGGCGTTTATTCTGGTCATATTCATAAACTTTCAGATAGCGGGTCAGAGTCCGGGGAGAAAGTTCAGTAAATTTTTTCTGTCCGAATTCTCCGGTGTATTCCGCACCGATCAGACTGACCAGATTGACCGGCGGACGCTGCATGCCGAAACTGCGGAGGAAATCTTCAATCATTTCCGAACAGCGCAATTCGTCAAAGACCGGGTAGGTGATCTTTCTGCCGCGGGAGAGGATGCTCGCCGGAAATTCGTAGTTGGCAGTCAGCACCGGCATCACATTCTCCGGCGGAGCGAAAGCACCTCCGACATTGGTCCGGAAACTGTACCAGTCGACTTTCGCCGGATCGATGTCGTCGAAAAAGAGGACAAAGCGGTGATCTTTGCGGCGGGCAAGCGCCTGAATCAGCGGATTCCAGTTTTCTTCAAGGGCATCCGGTTCCGCAAGCACCGGTATCAGATTGGGCTGCGCGAGCGCGTAAGAGATGACCATACTGGTCTTGCCGTAACCGGGCAGACTGTTGACGAGCAGCGGCAGATTGGTCTTGCCGGATGCGAAATCCCGGAAGTGGTCGGCGTAAGCCGCCCGCACCCCCGGATAGCCGTAGAACGAATCGACCTTGCGGGCGGAAACCGGAGTTACCGGGACAAAACGGTTGCTGCGGAAACAGAACACCTGACCGGAACTGAAAACATCACTTGCTTTCAGCAGTTCGATCAGCGCTTCTCCGGTTTCCGGCAGAGAAGCAAAGAGTTTCCGGCAGCGCGGAAGCAGTTTTTCATCGCCGCCGGGAAGCGCGGAAAAGTCGATTTCACGCAAAGCGACCGAGAGTTTCAGCGCATTATCGAGCAGAAACTCCTCATCACTGCCGGGAACTGCCGCCTCCAAATCAGCCGGAAATATATTCAATTCAGCAAAAGCATCAAACAATTCCCGCGCCAACAGTGCGGCAAAATCCTCTTTACCGGCAGTGCGGCACAAGGCGTTGAGATGATCGGCGGCACCGGCGCTGCCGGGCTGACGATTGCCGGAAACTGCGGCATCAAGGAAACCTCCGAGATGGGTGAGCAGAACACTTCCGCAACTCTTGAGCATCCCGGAATCATCCGGGGTGCAGAAGAGCAGCTCAAAAGCGTTGCGGCAATTTCCGGCATTTTTCATTTTGCTGTTTCCCGGCAGATCACATCCGTTCAACAACTGCTTTGGCGAAGCCGGAGCAGCTGACTTCGGTGGCGTTGTCAGTCAGACGCGCCAGGTCGTAGGTCATCACCTTATCGGCAATGGCACGGGCGATACCGGCAGTCAGCACGTCAGCGGCTTCGGTCCAGCCCAGGTGGCGGAGCAGCATCTCTCCGGAAAGCGCCAGACTGCAGGGGTTGACTTTGTCCATGCCGGCATATTTCGGAGCCGTGCCGTGGGTGGCTTCAAAGAGGGCGTGTCCGGTGATATAGTTGATATTCGCTCCGGGAGCGATACCGATACCGCCGACGCAGGCGGCGAGAGCATCGGAAACATAATCGCCGTTGAGGTTGAGCGTGGCGATGACATCGTATTCATCGGGGCGGGTGAGGATCTGCTGGAGGAAAGCATCGCAGATGCAGTCTTTGACCAGGATCTTGCCTGCCGGGGCCTGCCAGTTGCAGTCATCGGCGGGGACGGCGACATCGGCATATTCCCGGCGAACCAGATCGTAACCCCAATTCTTGAATCCGCCTTCGGTGAACTTCATGATGTTGCCCTTATGGACAAAGGTGACACTCTTGCGGTTGTTTTTGACTGCGTAATCGATGGCGGCGCGGATGAGACGTTCGCTGCCCTCCTGCGAAACCGGTTTGATACCGATACTGGAAGTTTCCGGGAAGCGGATCTTGGTGACATTCATGGTTTTCTGCAGGAAGTCGATAACCTGTTTGGCTTCCGGGGTACCGGCATTCCATTCGATACCGGCGTAGATATCTTCGGTATTTTCGCGGAAAACGATCATGTCGGTCTTTTCCGGATGCAGAACCGGTGAAGGAACTCCTTCAAAATAGCGCACCGGGCGGACGCAGGCATAGAGATCGAGTTTCTGGCGCAGAGAAACGTTGATTGAACGGAATCCGCCGCCGACCGGAGTGGTCAAAGGTCCTTTGATCGCGACCAGACAACGGGAAATCTCTTCGACAGTTTCTTCCGGGAGCCAGATGGTTTCATTGTAAACGGCATTGGCTTTTTCTCCGGCGTAGATCTCCTGCCACGCGATGGAACGCTTCTTGCCGTAGGCCTTTTCAACCGCAGAATTCCACATGTAAAGTGAAGCATTCATGATATCGGGACCGGTTCCGTCACCTTCGATGTAACTGATGATCGGCATATCCGGAACTTGAAGTTTGCCGTCTGCTCCGGCGGAAACATATTCACCCTTGGCAGGGCGTACGATATGGGTGTTTGCCATGATTTCCACTCCTTGAAAATAACATTAAAAGTATATCAGCATAATGCATTGTAATAATATAGCACTGCACAATATAAATGTCCAGTAAAATCACACTTTTTACAAACAAACACCTGTTGTCACACAAATGGGAAATCCTGAAAGCAAAACGGCGATGCTGTGCCGCGGCAACGGAGCGGCATTTGTGTTGGTTTGCGTATGCAAACCAACGTGAAGCGCAGGATAAATCCTGCGTGAAGCATTGCTTTGCAATGTGAAGCGTTTGCCTTGTGGCAAACATGAAGCGCTCACTTCGTGAGTAAGGATATGATAATTTTATATATCACGTTTTGCGAGCAACGCGAGCAAAACATACCCCGCTTTTTTTGAAAAGGGATGAGGGTTCGGGAGAAGGGATACCCCGAGGCCGACGTTCGGCTTTTTTCTCGGGAAAAAAAGTTTTTCCCTTCTCCTGAGCAGTCTCCCCTTATCGGAAACCTTGCATTTACTCCGGCAAGGTGGTATATTATAATGACATTGTGAAAACCAAAATCACGGAGAAAAAAATGACCCCTGAAGAACTCAAAAAGCAGGCGCTGGAATATCATGCTTCCGGCCGCCCCGGCAAAATCACCGTCCTTCCCACCAAATCCTGCGCCACCGGCAACGATCTTTCGCTGGCTTACACCCCCGGTGTCGCCCAGCCCTGTCTGGCGATCAAGGAAAACCCCGAAGATGTCTGGAAATATACCGCCCGCGGAAACATGGTCGCCGTCGTCAGCGACGGTACTGCTGTCCTCGGTCTGGGCAATATCGGCGCCGAAGCCGGTCTCCCGGTCATGGAAGGTAAAGCCGTGCTGTTCAAACACTTTGCCGATATCGATGCTGTCCCCATCTGTTTGAACCGGGTCTCCAACGCCGAAGGCCGCACTGATGCCGACAAACTCATCGCCGCCGCCGCTGCGCTTGAACCATCTTTCGGCGGCTTCAATCTGGAAGATATCGCTTCTCCGGCCTGTTTCAAGGTCGAACGCGAACTGAAAAAAATGCTCTCCATCCCGGTCTTTCACGATGACCAGCACGGAACCGCCATCATCTCGCTTGCCGCCATTTTGAACGGTCTTAAAGTCGTCGGCAAGAAGATCGAAGATTGCCGCTTTGTCGTCAACGGCGCCGGTGCCGCCGGTCTGGCATGCAGCCGCTTCTATCTCGCAGGCGGAGCTAAACTGGAAAATATGACCCTCTGCGATATCAATGGTGTCCTCCATACCGGAAGAACCGACTTGAGTGAAGAACAGAAAATGTTCGCTAAAGATACCGATATGCGGACTCTTGCCGAAGCGATCAAAGGCGCCGATATTTTCCTCGGATTCTCTGCTCCCAACTGCGTCACTCCGGAAATGGTCAGGAGCATGAATAAAGATGCCATCGTTTTCGCCATGGCCAATCCCACTCCGGAAATTTTCCCGGATGTTGCCATTGCCGCCGGTGCCAAACTCGCCGGAACCGGACGGAGCGACTATCCGAATCAGATCAACAACGTCCTGGGCTTCCCCGGCATTTTCCGCGGTGCGTTGGATGTCCGCGCCAGCGATATCAATGAAGAGATGAAACTTGCCGCTTCCGCCGCGCTGGCTGAACTGGCAGTCTCCGAAATCCCCGAAGATGTCAAAACAGCTCTCAAAAAAGCTTATCCGGCGGATGCCGCCAAAGGCATGTTTGACCGCGCCCCCGGTCTGTACGCCGATATGGTGATCCCCAAACCGTTCGACCCCCGCGTGGTTCCTCACGTTGCCCGCATGGTTGCCAAAGCCGCTATGGAAAGCGGTGTCGCCCGCATCATGATCGACGATCTCGATGCCTATGAAGCCGAAGTCACCCGGCGCATCAGCAGAAATCGATGAACTTCGACCTGAACAACATCAACTTTGTCCGGCTCGCCATCTACCTGGTGATGGCGATCGCCGGATTCGCGGTGTTGATCAGAGTACTGAAATTTGTTGCCGGTGTCATTCTCGGATTTGCAGTAACCCTGATCCTGGCAGCAATGTATTATTTCAAAATCGGTTTTTAATGGAAGATTGCTCGGGGGAAGGGAAAAACTTTTTTTCACGAGAAAAAAAGTTTTTCCCTTCCCCCGAACCCCCATCCCTTTTCAAAAAAAGCGGGGTATGTTTTGCTCCCGTTGGTCGCAAAACAGGAAACATAAACTTATCATGTCCTTACTCGCGCAAGCGAGCGCTTCACGTTTGCCAAAGGCAAACGCTTCACATTGCGAAGCAATGCTTCACGCAGGATTTATCCTGCGCTTCACGTTGGTTTGCAGCGCAAACCAACACTATAGCGGGGTATGTTTTGCTCGCGTTGCTCGCAAAACGGGATATATAAAATTATCATGTCCTTACTCGCGCAAGCGAGCGCTTCATGTTTGCCGCAGGCAAACGCTTCACATTGCAAAGCAATGCTTCACGCAGGATTCTCCTGCGCTTCACGTTGGTTTGCAACGCAAACCAACACAAATGCCGCTCCGTTGTCGCGGCAAGACTTACTCCCATGATAACACCTTTTTCAACTGCCGGATGGCTTCCGGCATTTTGCTTCCTGCCCGACAAAATTTATCCGGGTCGACCATGATGAATCTCTGCCGTTTTACCGCCGGAAGCGAACGGAATTCCGGACGCTTGAAGTATTCTCTGACCGCCCTTTCCGGCACTCCGGCAATGATAATTGCTTCCGGAGCGGCTTTGATGATATATTCGGTCGATAATGTGAAATAGGAGCGTTCCATTTTGCCGCAGATATTTTCTGCTCCGGCAACTTCCAACGCTTCATTGACAAAACTGTTTCTGCCGCAGCTGATGACCGGCGGGATCGCCAATACCGCCAGCACCCGTGGACGCCGGACGATCCTGGTATCATATAATGCGGCAATCTTTTTTTCAAACTTTTCTGCGGCAGTTCCGGCAGACTTTTCCCGCTTGACAAGTTTTCCCAGCGTCCTGAGATTTGCCGGGAAATCCGCAATCTTTCTCCCGGGTAAAAAAATCAATTTGATCCCCTGCTGTTCCAGAAATTTCCAATTTCCGCCGGGGTGCCGGGTATCACTTATTACATGCGTTGCCCGGAGCCGGAGAATCTTTTCCACCGCAGGAAACCCCATATCTCCGGCAATGGGAATATCTGATGTTCCCGGAGCATCGCAGACCCGACTGCGGCCGCACAACAAGTCAACAGCTCCGATTTCCACAATGGCATCAGTCACCGCCGGAGAAAGCGAAACGATCCGGATCGCCGCAAAAATCTCTCCCGACAATACCAGCAATATCGGTATCAATAACAGTTTTTTCATATTATTCAAACTCCGCACTTACAGTAACGTGTTGTCATATGCACGGTTATCACTGCTCCAATAACCGATGGACTGCGCGGCATTACCCTTTTGCCCTTCGTGCAAAGTTCCGGAAGCCGCCGTGTGTCCGTCGGCAAATACTGCATTGGCACGCTTCAAATGGCGGAAATGCACCATGCCGCCCGCCCGGAACACTCCCGATCTTCCATCCGGAGCATACAATACCGACGTTGGAATCAACTTACTGTTGTCGTAATAATCCTGTGCCGCCGCATCGGCAAAAATAACAGTACCTGCCGGTCTTCTCACCGCAGAACTCTTTATCCCCGGATAAATCCCCGGCTCAAATCCCAGAAATTCATTGTAGCCGTAACCGGAATTTTCCGCACTCCAACTCTTATCCAGATGATTGTCCGGACAGGCGTTGACCGCAGAATTTTTGCCGTTGAAATTCAAACTCCGCGCCAGAATACCGCTGGAATTATCCTTTTCCTCAACCCCGGACGAATCACTCGCCCAATCCCAGTATACCATCGCATAACTCGAATCCATATAATACGCCGGACAATACCAACTATTGTAAATGTCCGTGTACTGCAACTGCATCACTCCCAACTGCTTCAAATTGGAAATACAATTCGCCGCCCGCCCGCGCGCCCGCGCCCTGCCCAGCGCCGGAAGCAGCACCGCCGCCAGTATCGCGATGATCGCAATCACCACCAGCAGTTCGATAAGAGTAAAGCGTGCGGGGGACAAAGAAAACTTTTTTTCACGAGAAAAAAAGTTTTCTCTTTCCCCCGCGCCCCCTTTCTCTTTCAAAAAAAGCGAGGTGTTTTTAAGAGATTCGATCAAGCCCGACCAACGGGATGGGCGCGACACCTCCGAAGCGGCACGTTTGCCGCTCAAGAAAAGCGGGGGGTGTTTTAGAGATTCGATCAAGCCCGACCAACGGGATGGACGCGACACTCCCGAGGCGGCACGTTTGCCGCTCAAGAAAAGCGTGGTATTTTGACCGGGATCTTCTGCAATATTCATCTTTTTTTCATTATCCTTGATTTTGCAGCATTTATGACTTGATTACAATGGGGGCAGTTGAACAACACCGGATTTATTCTTTTGCACTCCTTGAGCCGGGAAGTTTTCCGGCACTTCCGGCATTGCAATAATGTTTCAAGCATTTCTGTTTTTTCCGGTGATGCCGGAGGCAGATTTTCTTTGCATCCGTTTCCGGCAACTATTGCGGTTACGACCAAAAAGTATATCAGTAAATTTTTCATTTTCAATAGCGCGGATCAAAATATTTTTCACGGTTTTCATCATCATTCTTGCAGGGATGCCCTAATAAATACTGTTCATCTCCATATGCCGAATCCTGTATTGCCATCGTTTCCGCATGACCGTCGCAAAAACTTACCGCCGCCCGGCGGTTATGCCGGAAATGCATGGTCGGATTCATCATCCAACTTCCCCCCGGCGCTTCGATTGCAGCACTGTATCCGTGATTGGTCGGCGATGAACTCCAGTTGCCGGACTCATCGACCATGATCGCCGAGTCCGCAAACATGATTTTCACCGAAACGTGTTTCATCCGCTTGAGCAGAAAACCAGATGCATACGCTTCATTGGAATACTCTCCCGGATAAAGTGTTCCCACCAATGTATTGTAACCATAACCTCCGCAATTCATCTCAAAACTCTTGGGCGGATCTTTCAACGCATTACACTGAGAAATAATCCCCTTGCCGCCGATGAATTGCGCCAGTGGAGCATCAGAATTGTCATAATAAGCATTGCTCCCGGGATTACTGGAACTTTGAGAAGTCCCGCACCAACGGTGACGGTTCGCCCCCATCATATCAGTCGCATAAGGTGCCAGAAAATCATTGCTGCTCTCGGCATAAAGCAAATTCGCCGTGGTGATCTGCTTGAGGTTGTTCAAACAATTTGCACTCCGCCCCCGGTCGCGCGCCTTTCCCAATGCCGGTAAAGTCACCCCCGCCAATATCGCAATAATCGCAATCACCACCAGCAGTTCTATTAAAGTGAAAGGCTTTATGGGAGAGGGGAAAAACTTCTTTTCACGGGAAAAGAGGTTTTTCCCCTCTCCCAAACCCTCTCCCCTTTTCAAGAAAAGCGG